>CAZVBR010000011.1:11939-17546 GCA_964625755.1 uncultured Candidatus Saccharibacteria bacterium
AGATCGATGAGCCGGTTCAAGTAAGTCAAATGAGTATTCCGGAGTTGATAGAGAAATATAGCAGGATCTATAACGTTTCATCGCGTGAAGCAAAAGCGATCGCATTCTGTGAAAGCTCGAATAGACATTTTGACAGAAATGGTCAAGTGTTGCGTGGTATTCAAAATCAAGATGACGTTGGCTTGTTCCAGATAAATGAAAGATATCATTTAAGAAGAAGCCAGGAGTTAGGAATTGATATTTATACCCTTGAGGGGAATATTAGATACGCTATGTTGCTGTTGGCGGATCAAGGTAAGCAACCGTGGCACTGGAGTCAAAATTGTTGGAGTAATAAACTGGCGTCGTACTAGTTTCGGTGCTGACGCGCGCGATTTTAAAGGTTGAAATTGCAAGGATGTCAGAAAATATACATTGTGCGACGTTGGATAATATTGTCACCTGCTCTCTACTTCAGAGAAAGAAACCCGAGATCCGTTAGGTCAGTTTAAATTAAATTTTGATCCTTACATTCCCTGGCAGTTTGCGGCTGGTTGATAGCCGGCTAGTTCGGCTTTTTCTCGATCCTCAAACCAAATTATGTTCTCGGGATTGATCCGAGAAACTCCGCCACACCACGGATAGTAATATCTGGTACCGTTTTTCGATGCCAAAACTTTACCCCCGCTTGATACTTCCAGGTTTTCCAGTAATTGGCTACTTTGTTCGGGTTCCAGGTACTCGATCTTTACCGGAGTTCTTTCGGTATTTATGCTTGATAATTGACCCAAACCAAACGCGATCCCGGTACTGCTGATCAATAATATGATCATGAAAAAAGGCAATTCGTAACGAAGAAAAACCGCCTTGATTTTTCTCTTTTTTTCATTTATAGTTAACATATTATACATTATTAAATAAAACGGTAATTATGGCAACCAGAAAAGCTGGAGGTTCAGCAAAAAATCTTAAAGATTCTAATCCGAAATATCTCGGGGTGAAATTGTTTGACGGGCAATTGGCAAGTCCTGGGGCGGTTTTGGTGCGACAGCGAGGTACACGTTTTATCCCCGGCCGAAATGTCTTTATAGGGAAAGATCATACTTTGCACGCCAAGAATGAAGGAGTGGTTAAATTTAAAGATAAGCGGAAAACCTCCTGGAGAGGAGATACCAGAAAAGTAAAAATGGTGGAGGTGTTACCTCAAAGCTAAATAACCGGCAAAAGACTTTTTGGTGATCAAAAAAATCGCGGACCATATATATGGTCCGCGATTTTTTACTTTTTTCCTTTATTTTACTTACTTCCCTTTTCTTCTTTGACTGGCTCAGCTGTTATCTCTAGAGTTAAGTAGGCACTTGCCTTTTGGTCGGTCGGCTTTTCTTTTATACCGACTTTATGCTGCCCGATATTCTTGATCGGTTCGTCGAGATCTAGGTACTGTTCTTCGATCTTGATACTGAATTGATCTTCCAGGGCCTCGATTATTTTGTCGGGGTAGATTCCGGCAAATAAATGTCCTTGGGGATTTGCTTTACCCTCTAATTTTAATACTATCTCCCCTGCCTTGTTGAGGATATCTTTGATATCAGCTTTCAGGGCTTCTTGTTTGGCTTTCTGGTCTTCCAGGAGTTTCTGATACCGTTTTAGGTTTGATTCAGTTGCTAAAACTGCTTTTGCTTCGGGGATAAGAAAATTTCTTCCGTAACCAGCGGAAACCCGTTTTTTTTCATATTTTTGGCCTAATTTTGGCACGTTCTCTAGTAGTATTACTTCCATTTTAGTTATGATAAGTTAACATTCACTTTTAATCAACACAGCTATAGTAACTTAAATATGTCACTTTGTCCATCGCGACAGGGGTTTTCAGAGGATCATTCTTTCTCAGAGAGGTATTTTATTGCTTTTTTAAGCTGCGGGTCTTCTCCTTGTGCCAGCTCGTCTTGACTCATTTTTACTTCGATATCAGGCGTCAGACCGTTGTCAGAGATCGAAGTGCCTTTTGGTGTAAGCCAGCGAGCAACGGTAATTTTTAGAGATGAGTTAGAATCGATCGGAGTTACCTCTTGAACTGACCCTTTGCCGAAGGTTTGTTCTCCGATTAAAGTTGCCCGATTATGATCCTGGAGAGCCCCGGCTAGAATTTCAGACCCAGAAGCTGACCCGCGATTTACCAGAACGGCTACATTGATGTCGTCTTTAATAAGGTCATATCCGCGACTACGAAAGGTTTTCCCGCTTTCGTCCGCTCGGACTTCTCTGACTACCACTTCCCCGGCCGGCAAGAACCAGCTGGTCATATCCACGGCGGCTCTTAAGAACCCCCCGGGGTTTCCTCTTAAGTCTATGATCAGATCTTCAGCTTCTGACTGGGCAAATTCTCGCAAGGCTTTTCGGAAAAGATCTGTTGATGGTTCTGAGAATGTGAATAACCTAATTATAAATATTCCGTCTTTGATCTCTGTTTCCAGGGTCGGGACCGTGATCTTTTCTCGGGTGACCTTGAATTCTTTTTCTTCTCCACTGTCTCGGATAATGGTTAAATTGACACTTGTCCCCTTTTCCCCTCTTATTTTTTTAACTGCGTCCTCGACTGTCATATTTTCTGTTGTTTCTTCGTTCACCTTTATTATTTTGTCACCAGCCTTGATGCCGGCTTTTTCGGCCGGTGTGTTAGCCAGTGGAGATATGACTGTCAAAACGCCATCCTCCATTCCGATTTCCATGCCTACACCTCCAAATTCGCCGCTTATATTTTCATCAAATTGCTTTCGGTCTTCTGGAGGCATGAAAACGGAGTACGGGTCTCCGTAGGCGTTAATCATTCCTTGTATCGCCCCCCAGACCCTTTCTTCGGCGCTCGGCAGTTTTTCCGTTTCAGCACTGTCAACGTGTTTATTTTCCATTATTTGCCAGACTTGCCAGAATGTGGAAAAATCTACCTGCTCGGGTTTTTCCTCGCTGTGGTTGTAGATCTCCTTTATCTTGCTTGGATCGTCGCTTAATTCATTGCCGGCGTAGGCGCCGACACCAACCGCCACCCCCCACCCCAATGACAGGCCGATTATGATCAGTATTATTTTTTCAAAATATTTAACTAAGGTCATGTTTGTTTTTTATTTACTTGAGAAAATTTTGTTATGATATGAACATTATTTACACTTCATTGTATCTTATATGATAAAACACTTCAAGTTCAAAAAATTTACCTGGGTGGAGGTTTATACCCCCACTTATCGGGAAATAAAGAGCCTCCAGGAGACTTTTGAACTGGATTTTTTCAATTTTTCCCGTTTTTTTGCCTCGGAATCGGAAGAGCCGATCTTGTTTTACCCGGAATATATAAACCTGACACTGTCTTGGCCGGTGTGGGGTGAAAAGAGTCGGAATTCGGAATTTTTGAGTTTTGATCGAACGATCAGGCTGGATCTTTTGTTGAGTGAGAATTTTGTTATTGTTATTAACCATGACCCTTTCACCTCTTCTGCGATCGGTGAATTATCCGAGGTCTTTAATTCTTTAGTTTCGTTCCTCGACCCAAACGGGCCGACTCTTAGGGCTGAGCTCGTGCTGTATTATCTTATCAGAAGCCTTCACCGGAATTTGGATCTTGAATTGAATATCTTAGTTGAAGACTTAAAAAAAACGGAATCGGAAAAGCCCTTTGATCCGGGTGGTTATCAGTTAATTGAGGTGGCCGAAAAAATCAGATCACTGAATCAAATTTTGACCAGACAGTCTTTTGTTTGGCGGTCGATCATAAAAACCCGACATCAGTTATGTGACGGCAGTATTTCCCGAATTAAATTATTGCTCAATGAGAATCGATCCTTACAGGTTCGGAGCCGTTTAATAAGAAGGATTGCGATCAGAGGTATAAGATCAAGAGAACAAAAAAAGAAAAAACGAGATAAAATTAGGGTTGAGATCTTGAGGTATTTATTGATCGGGGTTTTGGTTGTTCTGGGGGTGTTTATTGCTAGCTATTTGCTTTAGGGTTCCGGGCTTTTTATTTTTTGCTTGGTTTGTTACTATTGAAACGGGTATTATCACTAATTTTGTATTCTAATGACACTTAAAATTTACAACACTTTGAGTCAAAAGAAGGAGGAGTTCACGCTTCCGCGGGGGGCATCCGAGGTTAAAATATATACTTGCGGACCAACGGTTTATGATCGGGCTCATATCGGTAATTTGCGCTCATTTGTGTCTGCTGATATTTTGGTCCGAACTCTGACTTTTTTAGGTTTTTCCGTTAGGCAAGTTATGAATATCACCGATATTGATGATAAAACTATAGCCGGAAGTCAGAAGGCCGGCGTTGATCTGGAGCGATTTACGGCTCCGTTTACGGAAATATTTTTAAATGACCTGGTGCAATTAAATATCACAAAACCAACCCATAATCCCAAGGCCACGGAGTATATCCCGGCTATGATCGAATTTGTGGATCTTTTGATCAAGAAGGGTTTTGCTTATGTGGCCAAAGACGGGGTTTATTTTTCGATCAGTAAATTGCCGGATTATGGTTGTTTGGCCGGGTTGAAGGAAGTAAGCGGGAATGATGCCAGAATTTCTCAAGATGAATACGATAAAGACAATCCCGGTGATTTTGTTTTATGGAAGAATCGTACCGCGGCTGACGGGGATAATTATTGGTCGTCGCCTTGGGGTGATGGGCGCCCCGGTTGGCATTTGGAGTGTTCGGTTATGGCCACTAACTTGCTCGGCCCGACAATAGATATCCATACCGGTGGAATTGATCTGGTTTTCCCCCATCACACTAATGAAATAGCTCAAGCTGAGTCGGCCACCGGGGAATCGCCTTTTTCTCGTTTTTGGTTCCATACGGCTTTTGTTAATATTGATAACAGCAAGATCTCAAAGTCCCTTGGCAATACCATTGATCTTAAAGAGTTAGGAGATAAAGGAAAAGATCCGCTGGCTTATCGTTACTGGTTGCTTATGACTCATTACCGTCAGCCGTCTAATTTTACTTATCAGGCAATAGATGGAGCTGAGTCGGCCCTAAGGCGGCTGGTTCAAAAATTATCGGCCTTACCTGATCCGGATCAAAATACCGGTTTGCCTGAAAATTACCTAAGATCTTTTGTTGATCTAATTTCGGATGACCTTAATACCCCTAAAGCTTTGGCTTTGGGGTGGGATCTTTTGACCGATAAAAAAATCTCAGGAGACAGTAAAAAGGCGGCTTGGTTGGAATTTGATCGGGTATTTGGGTTGAATTTATCTCAGAAAATTAACTCCGGATCTTCGTTCGAGATAGAGTTCGACCGATTGCCTGCCGAGGTTCAGGCTATGTTTTGGCAAAGAGAAGAGGCTAGGAAGGAAAAAAAATGGGCTCAGGCCGACGATCTGAGGGATCGTTTGAAGGAGTTGGGCTGGGAGGTTCTCGATACCCCTGAAGGGCCAAAAATAAGAAGATCGGAATGATGTCATTATTTCCTGATTATATGTTATCATCATATTAACTATGAGCACTAGAAGTCAAAATTTTGTCAAAAGTCCGGTAAAAATACCTCCTCAAGATATTCAAGCTGAACAGGCTTTATTGGGGTCGATTTTGATAAAACCAAAATCTTTTAATGAGATAGTTGATTACATATC
>CAZVBR010000011.1:17646-21371 GCA_964625755.1 uncultured Candidatus Saccharibacteria bacterium
TGCGAAAATTGATCGAGTCGGCCGATAGCATACTGGAGTTGGGGTATGACGAAAATCAAGACATTAATGAGGTTTTTGACAAAGCGGAGAGGATCATTTTTGGTTTGGCCAACTTTTCCAAAAAAACCTTTGTCAGCATAAAAGATACACTTAATGACGCCTGGGAGCGCTTTGATAATCTAAATAAATCCGATGAGTCAATAAGGGGGGTACCGACCGGTTTTCGGGAGTTGGATAATTTATTATCCGGCTTTCAGAAGTCTGACTTAGTGATTTTGGCGGCACGTCCTTCAATCGGAAAAACATCCTTGGCTTTGGATATATTAAGGAATGCCGCCTGTCGTCATGGTATACCGGCTGCCTTATTTTCTCTGGAAATGAGCGTCCAACAGGTGGTTGACCGGATCATAGCGGCTGAAAGCCGGGTTGATTCTTGGAAATTAAGAACCGGGAAAGTGGCTGCTGATGATGAATTTTCTCGAATTCGGGACGCCTTGGACTCTCTGGCCCAAGCTCCGATTTTTATTGACGATGAGCCGTCCAATAATATTACGAACATGAAAGCCGTGGCTCGAAGATTAAAATCAGAAAATAATTTAAGTTTAATAGTTGTTGATTATCTTCAGTTGATGAAACCGACTCATCACACTGATTCAATGGTCCAGCAAGTAACGGATATATCTCGTTCACTAAAAGCTTTGGCCCGAGAATTGGATGTGCCGGTTATTGCTTTGTCTCAATTATCGCGAGCGGTCGAAACCCGGGGTGGCCGGCCTCGTTTGTCAGATCTTCGGGATTCCGGCTCGATCGAACAAGATGCTGATGTTGTTATGTTCATTCATCGGGAAGACAAACACAGCGAAGATGAGGACAAAAGAAATGTAGCCGAGATCATGGTTGAAAAACATCGGAATGGCCCGGTTGGTAAAGTGGATCTTTATTTTGACGAAAAAAGAGTGTCTTTTGTTAGTATAGAAAAGGGTGATTTTGGTTCCTTTTGATCATGACCGGCAATAGTTTGTTTGAACAATTGATCGAAGATCTTGAGAGTTGGCCGGGAATTGGCCCCCGTCAGGCTCGACGCTTGGCTTACTGGTTAGCCGGTCAACCCCGATTTAAACTTATCCGTACCGGCAATTTGCTCCAAAAATTACCGGAGGTTACCAAGATGTGTCATGACTGCAAACGCTTGTTTTGGTCGGAAAGCCAGGATTCCTTGTGTTCCTGGTGTCGAAATTTGGCTCGAAAAGACGCGACTCAATTAATGATCGTCGAGAAAGATATTGATATGGATAATGTTCAAAAAATATCCGATTTTCAGGGGTATTTTTTTGTATTGGGTGGTCTCCTGCCTTTAAATGATAAAGGACGAAATACTCTGAGACTGTCTTCACTTAAATCGCTGATCGAAAAAAAGATCACCGAAGGAAAGCTAAAAGAAGTGATTTTTGCTTTAAGTGTTAGCCCGGAAGGTGATCACACTGTTGATCATTTGAAACAAGAACTGAAACCGTTCTTGGTTGATAAAGATATAACAGTATCCATTCTTGGCCGAGGGTTGTCAGCCGGTACTGATCTTGAATATCTAGACCCGGAAACACTAAAAAACGCCTGGCGTAATCGCCAAAATCATAATTAATTGAAGTAGTCTCAAATAATTTTTACTTCAGTGATCCTATTTTGATCTTGTTATAGGGCTGGCGGTGGCCCAGTAATTTGCGATAACGTGTTTTGTTTTTGAATTTAAGAATCGATATTTTTTTACCTCTTCCTGATTCGGTTAACTCGGCTTTTACTTTAGCGTCTTTTATGTAAGGTTCTCCGATCGTGGTTTTTTCCCCGTCATGAACCAGCAGAACATGGTCAAAGACCACCTCCTTACCTTTTTCCGCTCCAGCCAACTGTTCGATCGACAACACGTCACCTTCTTTTACTTTATATTGTTTGCCGCCTGTTTCAATAATTGCAAAACTCATGATAGTAAATATTGTATCATAATATTTATATTTAGCAACCTGATCTTTGGGGTTATCGGTTAATCTGTCTCAGTGTCCGGCTTTTCGATCTTCAAGGGGTCGATCTCGCCCCCGGTTTGACTAATTCGGAATATATCTTTGTCAATTTTTTTAAATTCTTTGTAAGCTTGATTGTAGTGATTAACGGTGGTTGATAAGGTACCCCCGAGCTTTTTTAGATATTGATCATAGCCGTTTATATGACGAGATAGTTCCCCCACTCTTTTTTTGATCTCTACCGCTTGCTCTTCGATCTGAAGAGCTTTAAGGCCCTGGAGAACGGTTTGTAAGTACGCCAAAAATGATGTTGGTGATACGATGATCACTCTGTTTTTTCCGGCGGCCCGTTCAATAATGCTCTCCCCTTCTCCGCCCACCCGGTTAATCAGTAAGTCGTAGTATATAGCTTCGTGCGGGATGAACATGAAGGCGAAATCCATAGTACCTTCTTCGGGGCGAATGTACTTGGTCGTTTCCTGGATCCTTTGTTTGAGATCGGCCACAAATGCTTTCTCGAGTTTTTCTTTTTCATTTGAGTTTTTTTCTTCGACCAAACGGTTGTAATTTTCGAGAGAAAATTTCGAATCAACCGGGATCAGCTTGTCTTTGACGAATATCATCGCATCAACTATTTCCCCATCCGCGAGACCGTACTGCATTTTGTAACTCCCCGGAGGAAGAACGTTTTTTAGTAAGGTCTCAAGATAATACTCCCCTAAAACACCTCTTTGCTTGGGGTTTTTTAAAATATCCTGCAAACTTTTCACTTGATCCCCGATCGAGGTCATCTGTCTTCCGGTCTCTTTTACGGCCGTTAATTCCTGGGTGATCTCCTTGATCAAATTTTGAGAATAATTCAGCTGATTCGTGACCGAGTCATGCATCTGCCTGGTCGATTCCCCTATTTTGGCATCCATTAAACGGGTTAGTTCTTGAATCTGGTTTTGAATTAAAAGAAAAGAGTCTTGATCTGGTTTTGACTTTCGTTCCTGGTTCTTTTTGTAAAGTAACAAAATCACTAATCCGATGATCAGCCCGATCAAAATTCCGATTACGGTAAAAATATAGCCCATAGGCTAATAATAACAAAAACCTTACCATAACCCAAATAAAGTCTCCCCGATCAAACAAGCCCCGACTTTCGGTCGGGGCTTGTCGTTTATTTACTCGGTTTCGATTTTGATCTTTGATCGTCCGCTTTGTTCTTCGGGTAATTTGGGAAGATCGATTGTCAGAACTCCGTTTTTGAATCTGGCTTTAATATTGTCTTTATCGATCTTTGATGGCAGAGGAATACTTCTTCTGAATTCACCGTATTCTCTTTCGTAGCGATAATAATGCCTGTCTTTATCTTCTTCTTCGTCCTCTTTGTCTATCGAACCTGATAGAACCAAAAAGTCGTCTTCCGCTTCAACGCTTACCTGATCAGGGTTTACCCCGGGTAAATTGGCAGTCACAGTTATTTGCTTGTCATTTTCAGACATGTCTATCTGAGGGTAATTAAGGGATTCCCTTTCGTTTAACAGACTTGCAGCCAGAGTGTCAAAAGGATCCCAGACACTCTCATCAAACAGCCTGTTGAAAGCATCTCTCAGGGAAAGAATATTCCGGTTCCCATTTTGAGGTTGAATTTCTCTTGTTTGTTTGTCGTTTTTGTTGGTCATAAGTTATTTTATCACTTAGACTGATAAATTATCTCGACCTTTGTAA
>CAZVBR010000012.1:0-19355 GCA_964625755.1 uncultured Candidatus Saccharibacteria bacterium
AAAGGGAAGGAAATGGATGTGGATAACTTTTTGGGGATAACTTTCCGAAAGCAAAACAACCCCCCTAGCATTGGGGGGTTTTGTTTTGTTGATCATCTTCTTTCTTCTGTTCCGTTCATGTCCGACATAACCGGTCGAACTCGGTGGTTCACCTGTTGGGTGGCAGAACCATAACCCCTTGATCGAAGATCAAGATCGACCCGTCAACTCAATACCGATAGGTATCAAGTGGTCCAAATTGGAATAGTTCCACGACCAGCTTCCGCTAGCCGTGCCTTGTTACGACTTAACCCTTGTTACCGAACTTGCCTTAGGCCCACCTAGGGCGGGACTTCGGGCACTTCCGGCTTCCCTGGCTTGACGGGCGGTGAGTACAAAGCTCGAGAACGTATTCACCGCGGTATATCTGACCCGCGATTACTAGCGATTCCAACTTCATGAGGTCGAGTTACAGACCTCAATCCGAACTGGGGCTGCTTTTGAAGGATTAGCTCCGGGTTACCCCTTCGCTGCCCGTTGTAGCAGCCATTGTATCATGCGTGTAGCCCAGGGCGTCAGAGGGTCATGCTGACTTGGCGTCATCCCCGCTTCCTTCTCGTAAAACGAGACAGTCTCGCCTGACACTTGTAACAGACGACGGGGGTTGCGTTCGTTTCCCCACTTAAGGGAACAACTCAAGCCACGAACTGACGACAGCCATGCAACACCTGTCCAGATGTCCCTTGTGAGGAGGTCTCAACTTTCGCTGAGATTTCATCTGAATTTCAAGCCCTGGTAAGGTTCTTCGTTCATCATCGAATTAAACCGCATGATCCACCGCTTGTGCGAGCTCCCGTCTATTCTTTTGAGTTTTAGCCTTGCGGCCGTACTTCCCAGGCGGCTCGCTTAACGCGTTAGCTTCGCCTCTCAGAGGGTCGATACTCCGAAAAGCTAGCGAGCATCGTTTAGGGCGTGGACTACCGGGGTATCTAATCCCGTTCGCTACCCACGCTTTAGTGCCTCAGCGTCAGGTACGCGCCAGTCTGCTGCCTTCGCTTTTGGCGTTCCTCATGATATCAACGAATATCACCTCTACACCATGAGTTCCACAGACCTCTCGCGTCCTCAAGTCCTGCCGTATCCCCCGCCGATTCTCGGTTGAGCCGAGAGATTTAACAGGAGACTAACAAGACCGCCTACACACCCTTTACGCCCAGTAATTCCGGATAACGCTTGGGGCACTCGTATTACCGCTGCTGCTGGCACGAGTTTAGCAGCCCCTTATTCATAGGGTACCGTCAACCGAGCATCACTTTTGACACAACACAAAGACCGTCAACAAAGTTTCCTTTGCCGATCAAGATCCCGTTTCTGTCAAAAGTGATACCCGGCTTCTTCCCCTATAAAAGGTGTTTACATCCCGAAGGACTTGGTCCACCACGCGGCGTCGCTCCGTCAGGCTTTCGCCCATTGCGGAAGATTCTCGACTGCGGCCACCCGTAGGTGTATGGGCCGTGTCTCAGTCCCATCGGTGGGGGTCGGGCTCTCACCCCCCCTAGACGTCAAAGCCTTGGTAGGCCATTACCCTACCAACTAGCATGATATCCCGCAGGCTCTTCCTTAAGCGCCGGAGCTTTACCAAACATTATGAATAATGTTCGGACTATCAGGTATTAGCCTCGATTTCTCGAGGTTATCCCTGTCTTAAGGGTAGATTCCTACGTGTTACTACCTCGTCTGCCACTCCCCCCGAAGGGGGCGTTCGACTTGCATGCCTAATCCACGCCGCCAGCGTTCATCCTGAGCCAAGATCAAACTCTCAAAAAAAATATGAACGGAACAGAAGAAAAAAGAGATCTTCTTCTGCTCTTTTACTGCTAAGTTAAACACTCGGTCATCTCTGACCGCTTGTCCAACTTATTGTTTGGATCATTTCTGAATTGTCAAAGTCCGCCAAAAAAACTTACTCGAATAAATCAAGTAACATTCATATTATATATAGATACAACTGATTGTCAACCCAAGTCATTATTACCGAAGACTCTAGCTCGCTGTCACCTCCTCTTTGTTAGTTACTGATTCAAAAATGGCCTCGCCCGAAACTCACCGCTTAAGTGATCAGGCTGGACAACCAGCCGAAATAGGTTATCTTGAGAGCATGAGATCATTACCGAAACTCTTGGTTCTCCTCGGCCCAACCGCCACCGGAAAAAGCGACCTCGGGGTAGAGCTGGCTCTTGAATTTAACGGGGAGGTGATCTCGGCCGACTCCCGACAAGTATACAAAAATTTGGATCTGGGCACCGGCAAAATACTCCCCTCCGAGATGGCCGGCGTACCTCATCACTTGCTCGACATAGCCGAACCAGAACAACAGATAAGCAGTATCACCTGGAAACAAAAAGCCGAACAGGTTATTACGGAGATCCTGGCTCGAGACCGAAAACCGATCCTGGTCGGTGGTACCGGTTTTTACATCCAAACCCTGACGGAAAACGTTATTCTCCCGGATGCCAGACCGAGTCCCGAATTAAGGCGGAAATTAGAAAAAATGACCACGGAAGATCTAAACGAAAAAATAAAAGCACAGGACCCCAAACGGGCAGAAACTATTGACCCGAAGAACAGAAGACGGCTCGTTAGAGCTCTCGAGATAATCGACACCCTCGGGGCTGTTCCGAAGATAAAAACCGGAGAGAAAAAATATCACACCTTGAAAATCGGTCTGGACCGACCGGACGAAGAATTAAAAACCCGGATCAAGAACCGATTAAAAAAAAGAATAGATCAGGGGTTGATCACAGAAGGCGAAAATTTGAAAAAAGCCGGGTTAAGTGACACCCGAATGGAGGAACTGGGGCTCGAGTACCGATACCTAAGCCGATACCTAAACGGAGAAATTTCCCGCAATGAAATGACCGAAAAAATTGAAACCACAAGCTGGCAGTACGCCAAAAGACAACGATCCTGGTTCCGACGTGACAGAAGTATTGTTTGGTTTGACCCCGAAAACCAAACCAAGATCAAACAAGCGGTACGAAAATTCTTCCAGTCCGCCTGAATCCTTTATTTCGACCAAATAACCAATCACCCTCAAAGACCGAGGCCCTGATTTTGATCTGGTAATCTGATCACGCTTTGCCTCTCCCCCACTTCTCAATGGTCACCAGCAACGGCGCAGCCAGGAAGATCGACGAGTAAGTCCCGAGAGCGATACCGACCGCCAACACCAGGGCAAAATCTCTAGTGGTTTCCCCGCCCAAGAAAAACAAGGACAGTAAAACTATCAAGGTTGAAAATGAAGTATTAAAAGACCGCAAGAAAGTCTGTCGCAAGCTAACGCCGACCGTTTCGTCAAAATGAATACTGACCTTATGGCGAATATTCTCCCGAATTCGATCGAAGATCACGATCGTATCATTAACCGACAGACCCAAAATCGCCAACAAAGCGGTCAAGAACAGTGCATCCAACTCAAAACCGATATAATGCCCCAAGGCGGCGAAAATTCCAACCGGGATAACAATGTCATGAACCAGAGTCACAATGGCTACCAGGCCATACTTCCAAGAACTAACCGTGCTCGAAACATGACGGAACACAAAAGCCACAAAAGCGATTATCAAAAGAACCACCAAAATAATGGCGATAAGCCCACGTTGGGCCAACTCCTCCCCGATCACCGGACCGATCGAACTAAAACGACCCTCGGTGAACTCATACTCCCCTTCGAAGGCAAGCGCCTGATCAAGAGCCGACTTTTCCTCTTCCGCCAGATCTCTCATTCTTAGAATATAACCGGTCTCTCCGGTCGGCTGAACCGTTACATTCTCCAGACCGACAGTTTGAGCGGCTGTTTCTATCTCTTGGACTTCCGGACGAGCTTCCTGATACTCGATCTCCATCATAGCGCCACCGGTAAAATCAATTCCGAGATTGAGACCGAAGACCGCAATCGCCGCCAGGGCCACCACCATCAAAATACCGGACAAGGCGAGAAATATTTTTTTGTATTTAATGATGAACATAGATTAAAGCTGTAACCCGCTACCGAATAAAAATCTGATGACTCTGGTTTTATGTTTGACACCAAGAGACAGGAGCAAGGTTCGAGTGATCGTGATCGCAGTTAACATACTAACCAACACTCCCAAGCCAAAAGTCAAAGCAAATCCTTGAATCAAACTAGTACCGAAATAGAACAAGATGATCGCCGAAATAATACTTGATAAATTCGAATCCCGAATCGACAACCATGCCCGGCTAAATCCGTCAGTTACGGCCTCGGAAATTGATTTACCCCCTCTTAATTCTTCTTTCATTCGCTCGAAGATCAATATATTGGCATCCACGGCGATCCCCAAAGACAGAATGAATCCGGCTATCCCGGCGGCCGTTAGAGTGATCGGGATCAATTTAAACACCGCCAACATAACCGACACATAAATGGCCAAGGCCAAAACAGCCACCACTCCGGGCAAACGGTACCACAAGACCATAAATATCGACAACAAGATCAATCCCACAATCGCCGCAAATACCCCTTGACTCAAAACCTCTTCCCCTAAACTCGGCCCGATGGTTTGAGTCGAAAGCAAGGATATCGGGACCGGTAAGGCGCCCAAGTTCAAATTCCGGGCCAGTTCATTGGCCTCATCGACCCCAAAACCGCCGCTGATCTCAGCCCGGCCATCAGTGATCACTTGCCGGACTACCGGAGCTGACATGATTTCTCCGTCTAAAGAAATAGCGATCGGCTCTTCCAGATACTCTTCAGTTAACTGAGCGAACAATTCCGTCCCCTCTCGATCAAATTCAAGTGACACCGCCGGTTCTCGAACCGTCTGACCGACAAAGACCACATTGGCTCGATTCAGGTATCGCCCGGTTAATTCCGAGGGCACAAAATTTGGATCCTCTTCCAGCAACGGCTCCTCGGCCACCAGGTCTTCCCACTCTACCCCCTCTTCGGTCATAGCCTCTTGGGCTTCTTGGTGAGCTTGAGTAATAGCTTCTCTTTCTTCTCCTTCCGGTCGAGGGGTCTTAAACACCAACTCCGGAGTTTCGGCAATTCTCTCGAGGGCCTCATCAAGATCGGTGACCCCCGGCAATTCTATGATCAACCGATACGAGGCGTCCTCACCCATACCCACTCGTTCTTGCTGGACCACCGGTTCAAGTACCCCAAAATCATCTATCCGCCGCTCGATCACTTCCCTCAGAGAGGACATTACCTCCGGGATATCCTCTCTTGCCAGCTCGGAAACATCAGCTTCGTAAACCAAATGGGCTCCGCCCTGAAGGTCTAAACCTAACTGAAAAGGAAAACGGGACTCGGGGTCCGCCTCTGTCGAGTAAACAAAATAACCAACCCCCAAGGCGGCTATGATCCAGATTAAAGCTAACAAACGGTATTTCATAAATTATTATTTCGGCGATTTCCAAACGTCAATTACCGGCAGTATAACTGATTTTTCACAAAAATCAATCACCGACTCTCATCTCTCCGGCCGACAATCACCTAACTCCAAAACCCCTCCTCCGGATCTTTCTTCTATTAACTGCCAGAAATTAACAAACAGCATTGTTATCATTATCGGCCCCACCCCCCCGGGCACCGGAGTTGCCCAGGAAGCCTTCGAGAAGCAAGCCGGATCAATATCTCCCTGCAAAGTGCCCTTCACCTCGGTGGTACCGACATCTATTAATCCCACTCCATCTTTTACCATCTCAGGCTTTATCAACCCCGGAGAACCGGCCCCGCTTATGATCACGTCTGCTTTTTGAGTAAGGGACCTAAGGTCTTTGGTGTACTCATCTGCCACATCCACCGCCAAACCCAACTCCTCCCTCAACCAATAAGTGACCGGCGAACCGACCAATCGTCCTTGACCAATCACCAAAACTCTTCCGGCCCGATGGTCAACACCGGCGCGACAGAAGACCTCATTTACCGCCAAAACCACCGGTGACCTGGCTTTTGAAGCCCGGCCTAAAGCATCAGGGTCCTTCTCCGGGCAAACAGCATCCAAGATCGGGCGGTCATCAGCGATCTGATTCAAAGGCAACTGAACCACTACCCCGTCAACTGACGGCCGGTCAGATATCCGGGCCACTTCGGATTCAAGATCAGTGGCGGAGATGTTTTCCGGGTATTTTTCCGTCACCACATTTACCCCCAGCTTCCCGCCGGTCACCACCTTTTGCTTGATGCACGTTAAAGTCACCGGATCCTCCCCGACCTGGATCAGATGAAGATTCACCGGCCACTTTGACGGCCTTTTTCCGGTAAGTTCTGCTCGCCATTCGGCGGCAATTTTTTTTCCGTCGATCAAAAACATAATTTAGCGCCCTTGTCGGGACAAAAAAGTGTTTAAGGTTTTTAATATTATCTTCAAATCCAACCACAACCCGCGGTGTTTTAAATAATAAAGGTCGTAAGAAAGCTTCTCTTCGGTAAACTCAGCCGCCAAAGAAAAATGGGGGTGATTCTCGTGATATATTTGAGCCCAACCGGACAGCCCGGGCGCGATCAAATGCCGGATATCGTAATGAGCGATCATCTCTCGGTATTTACTGGCATAATCCGGCCTTTCCGGCCTGGGTCCGACCAAGGACAGGTCCCCTTTGAAAACATTCCATAATTGAGGCAATTCATCCAAACGGCTTCGGCGCAAAAATCTACCCACCCGGGTCACTTCATCATCCCGCATTGTCCGGAATTTAAGTAGCTTAAAAGATCGCCCCCGATACCCCACTCGCGGTTGAGTAAAAAAGAAAGGCCGGCCGTCTTCACACCAGATAGCAAAAATTATCAACGGGTAAAGCAAAAGTGACAGTAAGCCAAACAGAAAAGACATGGTCATATCCACCAACCTCTTAAGCAAGTCATAAACTGGCTTAGGTTGACCGGAAATATTCTCCAAAAACCAACGCTCAGAGATCAAAGACAGCGGAACCCGGCCAAACAATTTTTCATACAAAGAACTGGCGCTGACAAAATTAACCCCTCTTAAAAACTTAGAGTATAGATCACCGGAACGGGCCCGGCCAAAATCAACCACAACCAACGAATCGGTTTCCTCAGGCAGAGCTTCGGGCTCACAAACAGTCACCTGATAATTAACTTGCTGACTTAATACCCGGGCCATTTTCTCGGCCTCCGGACCCTGACAGGCAAAAATTATATCTTCCGTTCGCCCCCGAAGCCAGAAACGTCCCCAAATATACCGCCAAAGAAACAAAGCTCCGAAAGAGACGACCAAGAAAATAAACAGGATCAGTTTAGGGGTAATGGAAAAATATGGAATAAAGTAAAAAAAGCCGACGGCCGCCGCAGTATTTATTAATTGAGCCTGGACCAATCTCGGCCCCAAAACAGTCTGGAAGATCATCAACCTCAAATTATACAAGTCATAAATAAAGAAAACGATCAGCCATAAAATAAATATGATCAAAAAGGGGGTCAGATGCCTCAACCAAACTTCAGAAGACGGAATTCTGCCGTGACGGATAACCAAAGTCAGCCAGAGAGACCCGGATAACGACACCAAGTCCCCGAGAAACAGTATTAAAGTTGACTGTGAATCTTTTAGCACCATGGCTTGAATCTTACATCAAAAAAACAAACTAAACCAGAAGATCGACCTTTATTCCAGACCCAGAAATTCATTTTTCATATCCTCTCGATGAAAAACCAACGAATAACGCCTCATACCGATTAAAATTCCCACGCCCAGGAAATTAGCCAGCAGGTGTGACCCGCCGTAACTCATAAAAGGCATCGGTAACCCGGTGATCGGCAGTAATCCGATATTCATCCCGACATGAATAATAAAATGGCTTATAATAATGATCGCCAAACCGACCCCGAAAAAAACCTCAAAATTGCTGGCTCCGTACACCGCGTTGACCAAAATGCGCCAGGTCACCAAACCGAAGAAAATAAACAGTAAAACTACTCCGACAAAACCCCATTCCTCGGCAAAGGCCGCAAAAATAAAGTCTGTTTGGTGCTCCGGAAGAAATTTCAAGCGTGACTGACTGCCGTAACCAACCCCCTGCCCCAACAACCGACCGGACCCGACAGCCACTGTAGACTGAAAAGCGTGATACCCGGTCCCCTGAATATCGGCCATGGGATTAACAAAAGACAGTATTCGATCTTTTTGGTAATCATGAAAAACCCCGACCCACAAACCGCCAAACACCAGGCTACCGACCAAAAAAACCAAAAAAAGATGTTTTTTTGATACCCCGGAAACCATTATCAGCCCGAGCCAGATAAAAAATATTATCATCGCGGAACCCAGGTCCGGCTGAAGAAAGATCAAAACAAAGGGGAGAAAAGCATAAAATCCTGACAAAATAATGTATTTTATATTAAAGATCGCGACGTGCCGACGACTGAAAAACTTGGCTAAAATGATCACTAAGGCCAGCTTCACGAACTCAGCCGGTTGAACCGAAAGCAAAAAAAGATCAAAAGTTCTTCGGTTAATATCTCCAAAAAAATACAACAGAGCCAGACTGACCACCCCGAGAACAAATATCGAAGCAACCACCCCGCTACGACGCAGAAAACGCCAGTCAACAAAACTGGCCCCGGCAAAAGCCAAAAACGCCAAACCGACCCACATTAACTGTCGGTCAAAAAAATAACTCTCACTGGTAAAAGAATGCATTGTCACCAAACCGGCTCCTACTAAAGGCAAAATCGACAACAATAACACCCAATCCCAATTACAAAAATAATTTCGATACGCAGACTGAAGACAAGACATAAACAACAGAAAATACTTCTTATTCACCTAAAACACACTCGCTCGAGGATAGAACTCTATTCTCTCCGGCTCCGGGGTGATCCTTTCAGGCCAAGTAAAATGAACGTCTTCGGATGAGTAACCTTCCAAGCGATCAACAACCGTGGCACTGGCGGTGACGGCATTGCCGTGCTCGTCATACATAACTACCACCACTTCGATCCCGCTGTACACCTCAGCCGACAAATTAGCGATCTCGGCCTGTAGCCGAGCCGGGGTTTGATTGCTAAAACCCCGACTTGATACCCGAAACTCCGGTAAAGGCCGAGAGTTTGTCATCCAAGGAGTATTGGGATCGAGTCTGATCTCAGCTCGCCTAACCTCGCCCCCCGGATCCGACGGCCGAGCAACCCCGGTTTCGATCAAAACCACTTCTTCTTCCCCGGGATTAACAAAATTCTCCCCCGGCCGACTGATCAAAAGCTCATTATCAACCCCCCAAAGATCAACAAAATATCTAAGCGACGGCGTACCGATGGTCATATTCGGATTACGAAACCGAGCAACCACGGTATATTCACCGGGCCGAATGGAAAATTTTCTCACCCAAACCCTCTCCAGATCGGAGACCTCATGAGGATTCAAAACTCCCTCCCAGCAGATCGGTACCCCGGGCGGAGCTTCACCGATCGGTCCATCATGGCATGGCGGCGGCTTGCTCAACCAATAAACACCGTAACCAAGCAAAGACAGCCCTAAGACTAACCCCAACACCGCCCCCAAATAGCTCAATTGTCTTCTGGACCGCCAGGTGAGTTTCATTTTTTTATCATACCAAAAAGCCGCAAACAAATGAAGAAGGCGGGTCTGTTTCGAATAAAATTACTTTAAGATCAAAAACTGAGTGCTGGCGCCGACCTACTCTCGCTTGGGAAGCTACCATCGGTGCTGATAGGCTTAACTTCTCTGTTCGGAATGGAAAGAGGTGTACCCCTATCGCCAAGGCGCCAGCACTCAACCTTCGATCTATGTTATCAAAATACAAACCCTGACAACTTAATACTAAATACAAGTTTTCTAATACTCTCTAATGGCATAATGCAGTCATTAGATCTCCTAATAGGAATCGGCGAATTAGTACACCACGGCTCAATTCGTTGCCGAACTTACACCTAGTGCCTATCAACCTGGTCATCTCCCAGGAGCCTCAAACGATACCTAATCTTGAAGTTGGCTTCCCGCTTAGATGCTTTCAGCGGTTATCCATTCCCGACATAGCTACCCAGCGCTGCCGCGGGCGCGACAGCTGGCAGACCAGAGGTCAGTTCATTCCGGTCCTCTCGTACTAGGAACGACTCTTCTCAAGTATCAACGCCTGTAGCAGATAGAGGACCAACCTGTCTTACGACGGTCTAAACCCAGCTCGCGTACCTTTTTAATTGGCGAACAGCCAAACCCTTGGGACCTGCTTCAGCCCCAGGATAAGGTGAGCCGACATCGAGGTGCCGAACACCGCCGTCGCTATGGACGCTTGGGCGGTACCAGCCTGTTATCCCCGGAGTAGCTTTTATCCGTTAAGCGTAGGCCACGTCTAATGTGGACCTTCGGATCACTAGACTCTGCTTTCGCACCTGCTCGACATGTACGTCTTGCAGTCAAGCCGGCTTGTGCTCTTACACTATCAGCACGGTTTCCATTCGCGCTTAGCCGACCTTAATAGACTCCTCCGTTACTTTTTAGGAGGATGGCGCCCCACCAAAACTACCCACCAGATACTGTCCCTCGTCGTTTTGGCCGCCGAGGTTAGAGTATAAACAATAAAGGGGTGGTATTTCACTGGCGACTCCGGTTACCCCGAAAGGTAACCTTCATAGTCTCCCACCTATGCTACGCAATTATCACTTATACCCAATATCAAGCTGTAGTAAAGCTTCCGGGGTCTTTCTGTCCCGCTACAGGTAGAGGGCGTCTTCACCCCCATTGCATTTTCACCGGGCTACTCCTCGAGACAGTTCCCCAGTCGTTACGCCATTCGTGCACGTCTGAACTTACCAGACAAGGAAATACGCTACCTTAGGACCGTTATAGTTACGGCCGACATTCACCAGGGCTTACATAGCCAGCCAACCATCCGAAGACGGAAGACCCACCATGTTTAACCTTCTGGCATTGGTCAGGCGTCACCCCCTATACATCCTCTTACGAGTTCGCAGGGAGCTGTGTTTTTGATAAACAGTCGCCAGGGATACTTTCGCTGCGTCCTTCATCACCTCCGAAGAGACAATAAAGGAAGGCCTTATCGCTAACTTACGGCCGCTTTTTTGCCGAGTTCCTTGAGGAGCACTCACCCGTTCGCCTTGGTCTTCTCGACCTGACCACCTGTGTTGGTTTGGGGTACGGTTCCCGTATACCTTACCTTAGAGGTTTTTCTTGGAAGGGTGCTTTGTCAAATCCCCTTTGGTTACCCGCAGGGTTTTCGCTCTGCTTGAAGTATTGACTGCCGGATTTGCCTAGCAGTCCTTCTTACAGCCCGAACGTAAATCCAATAATACGCTCAACATACTACCCTCCGTCCCCCCATCGAAATATACGGGAGTCACGGAATATTAACCGTGTGTCCATCGAGTCCGACTTTCGTCATTCCCTTAGGCCCGACTAACCCTTGGCTGATCAACATTGCCAAGGAAACCTTGGTCTTTCGGCGTCTCTGGATTTCACAGAGATTGCGGTTACTTGTGCCAACATTCTTACTTCCTGACGCTCCAAAGAGCCTCGCGACTCTTCTTCACCGCAGACAGGAACACTCTCCTACCGCCCGACCCATAAGGATCGGACCCGCACCTTCGGTACCACGCTTAGCCCCGATATATCTACGGCGCAAAATCTCTTGATGAGTGAGCTATTACGCTTTCTTTAAAGGATGGCTGCTTCTAAGCCAACCTCCTCATTGTCTGAGAAATATCACTGCCTTCTTTGCACTTAGCGTGAATTTAGGGACCTTAGATGGCGGTCTGGGCTGTTTCCCTTTCGACGAATGGAGCTTGGCCCCCATCGTCTAACTACCAAGTTCTTGACTTTTGGTATTCGGAGTTTGATTGGTGTGACGAGGTTTCCCCCTATTCAAACCATCCAGTGCTCTACCCCCAAAAGGAACACTTGGCGCTAGCCCTAAAGCTATTTCGGAGAGAACCAGCTATTACCGGGTTCGATTAGCTTTTCACTCCTTACCACAGGTCATCCGATGGTTTTGCACGACCACCCGGTTCGGGCCTCCTTCTGGCTTTCACCAGAGTTCACCCTGCCCATGGCAAGCTCACCCGGCTTCGGGTCTTATGCCTACTACTTTTCGTAAAACGAAAACGCGCTATTAACACTTGGTTTCCCTGTGGCTCCGCCCCAGAAAGGCTTAGCCTGGCAGTAAGCATAAACTCGTTGGCTCATTCTTCAATAGGCACGCGGTCACAAAATGCCATAAATGACATTATGCTCCCACTCCTTGTAAGCATACGGTTTCAGGTTCTTTTCAACGCCCTTATCGGGCTACTTTTCACCTTTCCCTCACGGTACTTGTTCACTATCGATCACAAAGCGTATTTAGCCTTGGCAGTTAGTCCTGCCAGCTTCCCTCAAGATCGTCATGTCTCGAGGTACTCAAGAACAGCAACAAGAAAATAATTAAATGTTTTCACCTACAGGGCTATAACCTTCTGTGGCGCCGCTTTTCATCGGCTTCGACTAACATTTAACATTTTCCTCGATAAAGACGTTGCTGTCTTACAACCCCCCTTACTAAAAAGTAAGAGGTTTGGGCTTCTCCCCTTTCGCTCGCCACTACTTAGGGAATACCGGACCGATACCACTTCCAGACAGAGAACTGTCCAGAAGTGGAACCGGTCTCGTATTGGTCTCTTTTCCTCCGGGTACTGAGATGTTTCACTTCCCCGGGTACGCTCCTCTCGCCTTAAGCGAGAGGTTCTCAGGTTTTACCTGAGAGGGTTCCCCCATTCGGAGATCTCCGGATCAAAGGTTGCTAGGCACCTCCCCGAAGCTTATCGCAGCCAAGCCACGCCCTTCATCGCCACTTTGTGTCCAGGCATCCACCGTATGCTCTTATTTCCTATTAGGAAATCTAATTACCGCATTAATCATTTTTGAGTACTTTTTTTTGATTCAAATGCAATTTTACCTGAGATCTCTGCTGTTTACTGCGACTGCCTGCCTTTTGACATCAGTCTGACCACTAAACAACAAAAGATCGTTTACTTGCTTTAGTATTAAGTTGTCAAAGTTCGAGTCGCTCGATCATTCTGCTTATCACCTTAAAAGGCTTGGTTTTCTGTTTCTGAAAACCTTAACATTTTCAATTACACAGAAACCCGCGAACAATAGCTTGGAAAACTATTATTTTTAAGCCTTAGTAAATATCTTTCAGTTTCAACTCATTCCTGGGCAAGTTCCAGTATATAGCAAAACAAAAAGACGTCAACCCCGTCGGAGTCAACGTCTTTTGTTCTGTGACAAAATTACTTCTTGGAAATATCCTTTCGTAACTTCTCGATAAAATCAGAAGCCGCGTCACGCCCTCCTAAGCCAAAAGCCAGACCACCGGCAATAGCCAACATGGCGATCAAACCGGTAAACAGTATTTGGGCAAATTGGGCTCCGATATCCAGCTGATACATAGCCGCCAAAAGGGCAAAGATCCAGATCGCCCAGCGGGTAATGCCACCGAGCAATTCGGCGTACACCACGCCGGCGGCCTGAGCCGAACCGGTTACTATCTTCTGCAGAATATCAGCGATCACCGCCGCCAAAAGCAAGATAATAGCCGCTGCGATCACATTGGGAATATAAGACAGTATCACTTCTCGCAAGAAGTCATTGATCTGACTTAAATTGAGAACCTCAAGAGCAGCTACCAAAAAAGCTATCACTATGAACAGTTTGACCAAAGCTCCCATGAACGCCCCGGAATCCAACCGGTAACCGGCACGGTTTACCACATCTTGAACTCCCAGACTCTGAAGAATGTTATCCATCTTCAGTGAGCGCAATAACTGAGCCACCCAACGAGAAAGCACTGAGGCGATCATCCAACCAAGAATAAATATCAAAACCGCAACAACAATGCTCGGGACATACTGAATCACGTTGAGCCACAATTCTTCAAAGGACTCGACCAAAACTTCACTCCAATCTTCTAACATAAAGTATTTTTAATTAATATAGTAAAATCGACCGAAAAATAAATTCAGTGTCTATTATAGCATAAATTATCGGTTATGACGAGGACCAAAACAAAAAACCCGAAATGATCATCGAGCTTGGGTTAACTTCATAACGTCAGGATTTAGAGAAGTTTTTTCTCGCAGAGAAAAAATTTAGGTAAAATTCTGCAAGAATTTTCCTCTAAATCCTTGTTATGTGGGGAGGCTGCAAGCCGACCGACCGAAGGGACAGTTGTGTAAGCCCCGTTCATTATTTCAAAGAATCAAGCAAATCCTTAAACTCCTTTTTACTCAATTGGATCAATTTTGCATCTTTTCCCAATTGAGTATTTGTAATCTCTTTACCCATCCAATCATACGGATGAAAATTTTTGGCGTCTTTTTCTGAAAAAAATTCAACTTCCACTCTAACCAAACCCTCATAATCTCCATGATAGATTTTGATGGTAGTATTTGGGTTATCTGAAATCTTGTAACTATCTCTGATTATTGATTTGGAAGCAGATTTTTTAAGAACATCAAAATCTTCTTTTGATATTTCTTGTTTCTCAGTTTCTCTAGATAAATCAGAAGTTTTGAATTTTCTTTCCTTCTCGTATTTATCTCCTTTCTTTTGAATTCTTTCTTCAAAACTAGATTCAATTTTCAAGAAATATCTCTCATAACTGATACATTCTTTTCCAGATAAATCGGGAAGGCTTTTTGCCAAAAATTTTCTTTCTATTTCTTGCATAAGTTTAAGGATTTGCTTATCAATATAAACTTTATCAAATTTAGGGGCTTACACAATTGCACATAACTATCACTTACCAAAAAAACACCGGGGAAAGCAGGGCCCGCAAGACCGGTTTTTTATTTTAAAGACTGCCAGTCAAGTTTATCTATGATCACCTCGTGTGGGTAATCAAAAATATCCCGAACAAATTTATCCCCGGTACCGTTACGGTAAAGAAAATCTTCGGTGTCCAAAACCGCATACGTTAACTCCCGGCCAAAGTCGGCCTCGATACCTTTAACAATATTATCAACCGAGGGTCTCTTGATCTTATCCCCGACCAAACAAATATCAACCCGGCTTTCATCGTTTCCACAGAACATCCCGGCCAAAACCATCAACCGGATGTGGCCGCAATTTTTGAAGCGATCAATCAGCTCCCCTCTTCTTTTTGTAAACTCATCGGTAAACAAAGTCCGCAAAGACGACAGTAAAGGAAAATTCTGATTCAGCTCCCAACCTTTCTTTGAAGCTACTCCGGGACCCCCTCCTTGTTTAGAAGAAGGTAGGGCTTTTGCTTTAACCAGGCCGGACTCGGTTAACAACCTTAATTCGCGCGAAAGGACCGCCGGGGTGATCCGAGTCCGAGAAGCGATCTCTTTTCGGGAAAATATATACCCCGGATTCAAAGAGAACATGCGCATTAATTTAACTCGAGCTGAACTGCCGAATAATTTACCTAAAATGTCCATAAAATAGAATCACACGCTATAAAACCAAAACCGGCCGGCAGTAAATACCGGCCAGTCAATTATTTCAATTCCACTGTCCCGCCGGCGGCCCCGATGGCCTCTTTCATCGCTTCGGCCTCTTCTTTCTTGACCCCCTCCTTTAAGGTGGCCGGGGCTGATTCTACCAGATCTTTGGCGTCTTTCAGTCCCAAACCCAATGCTTCTTTTACAGCCTTAATGACCTTGACCTTTTGATCGCCGATAGCGGTCAGCTCAACATTGAACTCATCCTTTTCTTCAACGGCTGCTCCTCCTTGGTCACCGCCACCCGAGACAGCTACCGCTTGAGCCGAAACTCCGAACCGAGCTTCAAGCACTTTGACCAATTCATTTAACTCTAACACGCTTAAGGATTCGATCTTTTCGATCAAGTCCTTGAATTTATCCGGGACCACCACTTCTTCTCCGGAATCTCCGGAATCAGCTTCCTTGACCTCCGGCTCGGAAGTCTCTTTTGACTCACCATCTGCCACTTCTGTTTCCGTAGAAGCCGTTTCTTCTTGAGCGGTCGCTTCCTGCTCCTTATCTTGAGCTACCTGGTCCTTGTTCTCACCTACTTTATCATCTTGTTTAATATCTTCTGCCATAAATTTTATTATACTTTATAACCTGCTAACTTACGACCGTTTTTGAGCCGCTTGATCCAAGACCACTGCCATGCTCTGAACCGGCCAATTGAGCATCCAGACCAATTGACCCAACAGAGTTTCCCGATTTGGCACCTTAGCCAAAGAGGTCATTGTGGCCTCATCCACATAGCTACCCTCAAAAACCCCTCCGATGATCTTAATGTTATCGGGGTATTTCTTTTGAAATTCATATATCTTTTTCGGCACCATCAAACCCTCCGGCAACTCTCCGGTGGCGTCAGGGTCGTAGGTGGCCAAAGCAACTTCGTTTACCATCTCGGGTTGCTCGCCATCTAAAGAAGTCTCGTTCAGAGCCAATTTGATCAAGGTTTTTTTGGCCACCTTGTAAGTCAAACCGGATTCAGCTAAACCTTGCCTTACCTCGTTGGTGGCCTCTACTGATAAACCATGAAAATTAACAAAGACCAAAGACGCACCCGAACCGATCAGATCTTTTACCTCTTGAACAATATTTTGTTTTTTTTCTTTTGTGATCGCCATAAAATTAAAACTCGGCCGAAAAGGTCCGAGCAGGGGCAAAACTTGCACCTCGTATCTCAAACCTCAATAGGACTTATGGCCGCTTCCTCGCCCGCCCATTTTCTTCGGCTATCTTTATAGGGAGCAGATTACACCAAGCGAGTCGGTTTGTCAATTTTCCCCCAATCTATTTCCCGGACATCGCTTTCAAACTCGATCTGAGTATGCAAGATATTGAATACAAAAAAGATGATCAAACCAAAAATCACGATCCCCAAAAAACCGACCACAAAGCGCCAAAAAGAAGGAAGAAAACTCATATCTCCATAATACCGAATCCCCCACCTCCGTCAAGGTCGCTTTTTCACTCATCGACCAAGGATCGACTCGAGAGCATTTCTCAAGTGTGACTGAAGCCCTTCGGGCTCTTCCGGAGACGAATCAAGGATCATTATCTCTGAGTCGGCCTGTCTTTCGCCTCCTTCTTCCGCTTCCGGTTCACGGTCATCTGCCGGTCCAAGGTCACTCTCGCCAGTCTCCGGCTCAACAACCTCTCTCGCTTCCGAGTAGGGGGCTTGTCGGGCCTCAGAGCCGACGGCCTCAAGATCGTCCACTTCCGTTTCCCGGCTCTCAACCGGTTTTTCCTCGTCAACCGAAATTCGGTTCTGCTCAGCCAACTCTTCGATTACCCAAACCAAAACCGCCAACTTGACCTCATCACGAGTAAGATCAAGGTCCTGAATTTCTTCTCCCAAGTCATAATCCGGCCAGTACTCATCAACCAACAAACCGTTGCCGGTAAAGAGCTCCGCCGAATACTGCCCCAGTTCCTCCGGGGCAACCCCCAAATCCCCGATCGGCACCCTAACCGTCCCGGCGCCGCGAATGATCGTATCTTGGGCCAGAGACACAACTGGACGAGAATCGACCTTAACCGACCACTCTCCGACATTCACCTCCTCTTCGCCCAAATTAGCAAGTTCAATATAATTTTCCTCAAGATCAACCCCGGATAACTCCACTTCATTTTCCACCACCTGAACCGTTAAACGGGACACCGCCTGACGTCCGTCAACTTCGACATTAAGCACCACTTCGTACTGACCGGGGTGTTCATACGCTTGACTTATCCTCTGCCCTTCAGCTCTCCGGCCGTCTCCTAAAGACCACACATACTCCGCTTCATCCCGCTCAGACTCCAGACCGGAGACCACCTCGCCCTCTAAGGTTACGGCCACCCCGACCGCCGTCAGCCGATCACGCCCGGCTGACACCTCCAGCTCAGGCTCGGGCTCGACTACCGAAAGCGAGACCGGGGAAGCGTGAGCCGAGAGAGACCTCTGGCTTTTTTCTTCAGACCAAGCCATTTCGTCTTGTTCCTCGTCTTCTTTCGACTCCTTCTCTTCCTCCTCTTCTTCCGGAGGAGTGTCAGCCTCTTCTTCCTCGGGATCTTGACCCTCTCCGACCGTAATATAGGGCTTGATATTGTCAAAAGTTACCGAGCCGATACCGGAGACTTTCTTTAAGTCTTCCGGGCGCTCAAAATCACCGTGTGCTTGTCGATACTCAACTATTCGCTCCGAGATCACTTCACCAATCCCGGTTAACCCCTGTAGCTCGGAAACCCCGGCCGTATTGATATTTATTGAACCGGCCCAAGCCACTCCGGAAAAAGAAAAACCTGATAAAAAAACCGCTAACAAAACCAAAATTACAGATCTCATGTTTATTTAAAATTAAAACAAATAAACGACCTTTGTTTTTATCTTTGATCGATCTAGTACGACAGTTGTCCGACCAGATCACCGTTTTCATCCCGTAAAGTGATCACGTCCCGATTTTCGGCCCACATCGGCCATTTTTCCCCCAAAAAGACCCGCCACCTTGGCTGCCAAAAACCCTCCCGGCCAAGATGGGACTCGACACACCCGGCATAATTATACCGTTCGGCCAAAAACTCCCGACAGGTTTCTGATAATCCGACCACTCCGTCCACAGTGTCCCGGTACTCATCGTCCCGATAAAATTCCGGGATATGACAAGGGCGCAAACGCCGGACAAACTCATAGCAATCATCCGGCAAAGTGGCCACTTCCGGCTCTTCGACCGGGCGAGGGCATTGAGCTCTCACCGGGGGCGAAAATTCATACCGATCGGTTCGCGACAGATACCCCAAACAGACATTCTCCTTAAAACTCCGGTCGATCAAAACCGGACCAACTTGGGGCATCTTGCCGGTAACAACAATGGCCTGCTCTCCGGGCAACAGAATGATATCCAGATCAATTCGATCTTCAATCTCCGGACTTAACACCAGGGTCCCTTGAGGGATCTCCGCTTGCCTCCGGCCCCGAAACTCACTACTCTCCAATCCCCAACCGGTAATATTGACCGAGCTCTCGGCCCGACGGGAATACTCAATAACAATATACTCCCGACGTGGCTGGTGTTCTCGGTTAGCATTACCTCGGCGGATCAAAAAATCTCCGTGATACGGAGACAAGCCCTTTTCTCTTTTCTCCTCTTCAGCCGGGGTGGCTTCCGGGTCGGGTTCGGTGACCACGGTTTCCGGCTCATCAGACTCTGAAACCCTCGGTGCAACCGCCACCTCCCCCTCTTTTTCTCTTGGCTCCTCGGGTACTTCGTCGGCCCCTTCCATTCCACCGACAGTAAGCCACGCGAAAATCACAACGCCCGCGATCAAAACAAACCAGATCAAATCAGATTTTGGATCAGCTGCCATATTACCTAAGATTGTACTACAAAACGCC
>CAZVBR010000013.1:0-18896 GCA_964625755.1 uncultured Candidatus Saccharibacteria bacterium
CGGGAAAGCCACCAACGAGATGCAAACGCTTTTGACTTTCGAGAATGCCGGCTGGAATATAATTGACCAAGAAGACAAACAAGAAAAAACATCGATCTGGTATATTGACGAGGGAAACGATTACCCCAAACTAGACGAGAGGACATCTGAGTTAAGCGACGTAGCAAATCTACTTAATATTCAAATTGAGTCTCTGTCAGAAACAGAAATTAAAGGAACACTCTATGTCGAAATCAACCCGAATACTCAAGGTCGATTGTACTGGGTGATCACCAAAAACTCACAGGCCCCGACTGCCGATCAGATAAAATCAGGTCACAATAAAAATGATGAACCGGCCATAAGTGCCGGGGTAGAGTCGAATTCCGGCTTGGGAACGGAGATCGTTACTGCTTCCGGTCTATCAACCAAAACCACTTACTATTTTCATACTGTTCACGAAAACGATTTCGGCAACAATTCCAACATTTTATCCAGTCAAGAATTCCAAAACAAGCCGGCTTTTTTTGAAGTGTCAGTGATCGATTCCAATTCGCCGATCAGGCGAAGAGAGAATTTACATGTTGACTACACTGTTACAAACACCGGAACAGTCGAAGGGTGGCGCGACATTGTACTGACAATCAACAACGAAACAAAAAGTATTTCTTCCGATATAAATCTGAAAGGGGGAGGTACGAAAAAAGACTCTCTTGTCTGGGAAACCGAATCACCAAGTACCGGTAGCTACGTAGCCTGCATTGAAACCGGTGATGATTCAAAATGTACCGATATTAGAGTAAGAAGTACAAGAACAACGACTGACCCGGAAAAAGAAACCGAAAAAGAACCCGAAACGATTGAAAAGACAGACTTAAAGATCTCAGGATCAAGTTTCCCGAACAGCCAATTAATAGCCAGCTATTTAGATACCGAAGAAAGTATCGCTACCGATGAATCAGGTAATTTTACTTTTACGATAACAACGACACCCGGTGACCTAACTTACCATTTGACTCATTTTGATCCATACATCGACGATGACCATTATCGGCCCCTTAAAAAACTTACTCAAACCCATCTTATTGAAGAAGGGGAAACTGAGATCACAAAAGACCTGGTCATGCCTCCGTCATTGGGATTAAACAAAAAAAGCATCATAGCGGGTGAATTTTTGGCCATAGCCGGCACCGCCTTCGCCGAAGCCAAAGTGGAAATATCCATAACAAATAACGCGGGGGTTGAGATATTCAATCAAAAAACACCGGCCAATCAAAAGGATCTTGACCGCCCGGGAGAATATTACTTCCTCTGGGATTCCAACCCCGACCTTAGGGTCGGAGAGTATTCCGTTCAAGCCAGGGCAAAAACAGAAAACAATCAAAGTCCCTGGTCTGAAAAAATAAAATTTGCCGTCACCGACAAGGAAGAGGAGTCTCCAGATGAACCATGTCGCTCAATCGGGGACTTTAACTGCGACGGGCAAGCAGATGGCCAGGATCTCTCGATCCTTGTTTATCATCTCGGGAAAAGTCAATTCCCCGCCAGACTAGACCTCTCCGGAGACGGTCAAATCGGCTTGAGAGATCTGAGTATGTTTTTACATTTCCGAAGATCAGAACAAGAAAGCGGGGAGAATGTTTCATTTAATTCAGAAGAAGAAAAACCGGGATTGATCAATTCTCTGAAAGTGGTTTATTTGCCGTTTAAAAACATTCTCGATCTGATATAATTTAGAATTAAAATATGTTTGATAATAATACCTCAAAAAATCCCAAGATCGTTTTCTTATTACTAACATTGATCGTATTTTCAACCAGTCTGATCATTTTACCTGTTACAAGTTCTGGGAGCACTGAGTCAGAAGTAAGTCTTGATTTTGAATTGAAATCAGACAAAGAAGATAACACTGAAATAAAGATCATCGCCAGCGCCCAAACGGAAGTTAATGTTCTTTCCGGGGTCATTCATTTTGAACCGAGTGATCTCTCCGAAGCATTTTCTCTGGATACAAGCAAATCAGTGATCGACCTCTGGACCAGTGAACAAGAAGGGGAACCGGGCCCGAAACTAACACAAGACCACAAAATTTATTTTGAAGGAGCAGTAACCGGAAAACCTCATATAAACACCGGGGAGCTGTTCCGAATGATCATCGAAGCTCCGAGAGAAGAAATAGACCTTAAACTCAATTTTACCGAAGCCACAGTCTATAAAAGTGACGGCCGGGGCACAGAAGCCACTGTATCTTTAGGCGATCTAAAAATAGAAAGGAAAGAGGCTTTGGCAAGTCCGGAAAATTTAAGAGAATCAGAAATAGAACCAACCAGTGTTTTGGTTGAATGGGACCCCGTCCCAAATGCTGAAACATACATGATCGAATTACTGCAAGACGATCTTGAAACAGTGATCAAAACTGTAACCATTCTAGCCCCCGAAAACATGACCCGACTAACCGGACTAAATTCTGACACAAATTATCACTGGCGAATCAAATCCCAAGCCGAAGGTTACATTGCAAGCAAGTACAACACTGAAACCTTCACGACCATCCCGGAAGAAACCGAGGAAGAAGAAAAAGAAGATGAGGAAGATGAACCGGAAACGGATCCCGATTTTGACACTGAACCGGACCCGAGCCGAACCCCGGAAGACGAAACGGATCAGGAAATGGACGAAGCAATAGATGACACCGATGAAGAATTGCCATCGTTTGAAAGCGGATCCGTAACAGAAAAAGACGACGACGAATTTCAGTTCACGGGCCATCTTAGAGATCTGGGTCAAAGTGAAGAAGTTGAGGTCTTCTTTCGTTACCGCATAAAGGGAGAAGAAACCTGGCAAGAGACAGCAGTAATTATTTTGACCGAGCCAGGTGAGTTTTCCCGGTCGGTTTCTGGTCTTGCTCCAGGCGAAGAGTATGAAGTTAAGGCGATAGTCCGATTTGGTGATCGGGAGATCACAGAAGAGATCACGACATTTTCTTCAACCGAAAAACTGCCCCCCGTAGACGAAAGGCCGACAACCCCAGCAGAGAATCTAAGAGAAACTTTTTCTCGGGCTCAACAGACCACTAAAGAATTCGTAAATTCCCCGGTTGGCCAAGTTTCCGGAACTGTTAGTGCCAGCGCCGGTATGGCTGCCGGTGCCGGGCAGATCCTGACCTTTTTCCCGGGCATTACTTCCTTGGCTGACCTGTATTTACTCCTTCTGCGTCTGATCGGCAGCCTGTTGGGCTGGCTCGGACTGCGCCGTCAGGGTAAACCCTGGGGGACAGTCTATGACTCGGTTACCAAAAGACCTCTGGATCCGGTTTACGTAACTGCTCACAAGGATTCACCGGAAGGAGAAGAGGTCGGCAGTGCTATCACAGATATCGACGGACGGTTCGGATTCTTCTTGCCAGCCGGTGTCTATTACCTAAAAGCCGGCAAAACCCATTACCGTTTTCCGTCCACTGAATTGGCCGGCCGGTCTTCAGATGAACTGTACTCCGATCTGTATTTCGGCGAGAAGATCGAAACCTCCGGAGAAGAAGTTCTCAATTACAATATCCCGATGGACCCGGTCGGTTTTGACTGGAACGAATTTGCCAAGAACAAGCAGTCACTATTCAAGATGCACTCAGACCGAGAAACCCTAAAAAACCGGATCTTCAACACCGTTTTTTACCTCGGATTTGCTTTTACGGGCTTACTGATGATCTTCTCGCCTTCCTGGCTAAACGGCCTCATCCTGACCGTCTATGTTCTGATCTTGTTGTGGCAGTGGTATTTCGGGGTCACTCAAAGACCGGTTCAGGTGATCGGTCCGGACGGCCAGCCCTTACCATTTGCCATTCTCCGGTTCCATCTGGCCGACCTGGATATGGAAGTAAAGCATGTTGTCTCTGATGCCTTAGGTCGTTTTTATGTTCTGATCCGGCCGGGCCGATACTATGTCACAGTTGAAGAGAAGTTATCGGACGGGTCTTACCGCCAGATCTTCCGGTCGGGGAATTGGAGTCTTGAAAAAGGGGTGCTTGAGGGGGATATAAAGATCAGCGAGAAAAGTAACAAACAGAGCCGGGAACAGTAAAACAATTCAGGAAAATTTTCAGACGACCATTGAACCGTGGGCTATTAAGTTTTAACCGTTACTTGACTTAGGAGTCAATATCAGTGAGTATGATTATTTAAAATAAAAAACTACTAATTAACCTTTATCATTTATACATTTATGTTCAAGAAACCCAATGAAAATTTCGTAATAGAAGGTTCAGCCGGAGCCAGGAACTTAACCGGGGAACTAAAAGTCGGAGGCGCCAAAAATGCAGCCCTAAAAGTTCTGGCCAGTTCATTGCTGTTCACCGATCCGATCAAATTAACAAACGTACCCCGGATAGATGATATCAAAATAATGATCGATCTATTGAATGACCTAGGTCAAAATGCCGATTTTAATGACAAAACAGTTAGGCTGGGGGGTAAAAAAATAACAAAAACATCTTTAAACGAAGATCTATCTCACAAACTCCGCGCCTCGATCGTTTTAACCGGACCGCTTTTGGGACGAACCGGAGGGGTTTCCTTCCCTCATCCTGGTGGTTGTGTTATCGGGCAAAGACCGATAGATATTTTTTTAAACGGTTTTCAGGCCATGGGAGCTAAAATTCACTACGATCAAAACAAGTATCATCTTTCAGCCCCAAACGGGTTAAAGGGAGCTCAAATATTCTTCCCTCAACAAAGTGTTACCGGAACCGAAACGCTACTGATGGCCGCTGTTTTAGCTTCCGGAACGACAGTCCTGGACAATGCAGCCCTGGAACCGGAAGTCGTAAGCCTGGGTCAATTTCTGATCAACGCCGGAGCCAAAATACACGGCCTCGGCACTCCAACCATCACCGTTTCAGGCCTAGGCGGCCCTTTAGCCAAAAAAGAACATAGTTATCAAACAATACCAGACCGAATAGAAGCCGGCAGTTATTTGATCCTTGGCGCTTTAGCCGGGAAAGATATTTTAATTTCACATTGCGAACCAAGACATCTGACGGCAGTAATCGAAACACTAAAACAGATAGGGCTAAAAATGAATATTGATCACAGTTCTATCAGAGTCGATAATGAGCAACCAAAATTCCGGGCGATCAATCTAAAAACTCACGAATACCCGGGATTCCCGACAGACCTTCAGGCACCAATGGCGGTACTTCTAACCCAAGCCTACGGCCAGAGTTTTATTTTTGAAACTATTTTTGAAAACAGATTATCTTATCTGGACACCTTAAACCGTCAAGGCGCCGACACAATGCTCCTGGATGCTCACCGAGCACTTATCAACGGCCCACGCCCCTTGAAAGGCGAATCCCTTGACAGTCCCGATCTTAGGGCTGGTTTGGCCTACATCATTGCCGCACTTGTTGCCAGCGGTCGCTCAATAGTCCATAATATTCATTATATTGACAGAGGGTATGAAAAAGTTGAGAAAAAACTCCAAGCGGTTGGAGCAAATATAAAAAGGGTTTCCTGTCAAGAATAAAATAAAAGCTATGTTTATAAAAAAATTAGGAGTAGATCTGGGCACTGCCAATACTTTAGTTTTTATACCGGGTAAAGGTATTGTTTTAAATGAACCTTCGGTCGTAGCCGTTTCCGAGGTGGACAACCGAGTCATGGCCGTCGGCTTGGAAGCCAAAAACATGGTCGGGAAAACTCCCGATAATATAGTAGCCTACCGACCAATGAAAGACGGAGTGATCGCCGATTACCGAGTGACAGAAGCCATGTTAAGATACTATATCAATAAATCACTGGGTAACTGGCAAGTATGGAAACCGGATGTTTTAGTTTCAGTTCCGGCCGGAGTAACTTCCACGGAAAGAAGGGCGGTTATAGAAGCGGCTATGAAGGCCGGAGTAAAAAATGCTTATGTAGTAAAGGAGCCGATCTTGGCTGCTATCGGTGCCGGGATACCGATTTACGAACCACGAGGCCACATGATAGTCGACATCGGAGGAGGCACGACTGATGTGGCGGTAATATCACTGGGCGGAATAGTGGCTTCGATCTCCGTTAAACAAGCCGGCAACAAGATCGACCAAGCCATTACGGACTACATCAAAAAAACATTCAATTTGGCCATCGGAGACAAAACCGCAGAAGAGGTAAAGATCACCATCGGTTCAGCGGTAACTCTCGAGGAGGAAGAAGTCTACACCTTAAAAGGACGTGATTTTATGACCGGCCTGCCCCGAAGTACTGAAATAAGGACCAATGAAATAGTTCGAGCAATAGATAATGAACTAAAAGAAATAGTAAAAGCTATCAAAAGCGTTTTTGCCGAAACTCCACCGGAGTTGGCGGCCGATATAATTGATCACGGGATAATCATGACCGGCGGATCAACCCAGCTACGCAATTTACCGGAACTGGTTTGGCGAAAGACCGGAGTAAAAGCATTCTTAGCTGATGAACCTTTTTACTGCGTGTCGAAAGGCACCGGAATAGCCCTGGATCATCTGGAAATTTACAAACGCAGTCTTCTGACCAAGTAAATATGACCGAACTGGATCAACTAACCGATCCTTCCTGTAATTTAGCCCAAACCTATCTGATCCTGGGAGAAAAAGATGTCATCAAAGAAAAGCTGATCTTGAATTTAAGCGCTCGTTTTGGTTATGATCTTTCTTTGTCACCGGATCTATGGACTCAAAAAAGTAAAAAATTAACCATCGACCAGACTCGAAAATTAAGATCCTGGCTCAATTATAAACCTCAAGACCCAAAAGGAAAAAAGTTTTTACTGATCGCTTCCGAGGAAATAACCCAAGAAGGACAGAACGCCTTGCTGAAAACCTTGGAAGAACCCATAGACTCCGGACATATTTTTCTTATCCTCAACAATCCCGGTGCGGCCTTGGATACATTACGATCACGGTGTCAAATAATAAACTGTCCTAAAAAAATAAATCCGGATACGGATATCTATCAAGCGGTGTTCGAATTTTTAAAATCAGATATTCATGAAAGACTGGCCGGCCTAAAAAGCGGTCGATGGCAAGTACTCGATCCGGAACAAAGAGGTCTCGAAGAAATTTTAAGCCATTTTGAAGCGATCTGTTTCGAACAAATCCGGAAAAAAGGTATCGAACAGATTCAGTGGCAGACCGGATTAGACCTTATTTTAAAATTAAAAAGATCTTACAATATGTCACTTAACTTACCAACCGGATTAATATTTGACAATTTGGCAATACAATTACCTGTCATTTGAAATTCTCATGATCAAAAGAACCTGCTGAGCACTAAAATCGAGCCGATTTTGATTTTCAAACTTCTAAGATGCTCACCCGGAACCCTCTTTTGTGACAAGGAACCGAAAAGGAGTATGAGAATATATAATCTTATTATTACCTCATGCCAAGTTTTTACTGTATTTATTAATTTTTAAACAGAGGATTGAATACTCAGTGATTGGAATAAGTTTCTAAAAAATCTGTGAGCTCGGCAACCGGAGACAACGCGAGTAAATTTTCCAAGGCGCGGCATACCTTTGCCGTAATTCAGGGCCAAGGAGAATAAAGAACACCTAAATTAACCCCAGACCGAGCTCTCTTTAAAAGTGATCTCTGGATGTCTTACTCCTTAGGGTATACTTCCGACCAAAATGACAAATTAAAAAAAATATGATAATATCGTCTTTAATATGTCGTATGATATAAAAAAATGGCAAAAACAACAGAGATCGATCGTTGATTGGTTAAATCAAGAGTTGAGCGGTATTCATGCCGGTAGAGCGACTCCGTCATTACTGGACTCAGTATCAGTTAAAAGTTACGGCAGTAAAATGCCTCTAAAAGCTCTCGGAACGATTACGGTTGAGAATGCCAAAACACTTAGGATAACCCTCTGGGATCAAAGTCAGATAAAAAATATAGAATCAGCAATTGCAGCTGCTAATTTGGGTATTTCAACCACACCATCTGAAGACGGGGTGCGAGTGATATTTCCCGAATTAACATCCGAGCGTCGACAAGCGATCATCAAACTAACCCAGGAAAAACTGGAGTCAGCCAAAATAACTCTCAAAAAAGAAAGAGAGAAAGCCTGGCAAGACATTCAAGAACAAACCAAGGTCGGAGCCATAACCGAAGATGAAAAATTTCGCCTTAAAGAAGATCTCCAAAAAGCGGTCAACGAACTCCAAACCGAAATGGAATCAGCGATAGATCTGAAGCGAAAAGAAATTGAATCATGACCCTTATAGTTTTTTTACTAATTTTAATCATCTTGATACTAGTCCATGAATTAGGTCATTTTTGGGTGGCCAAAAAGTCCGGGATCAGGGTTGATGAATTCGGATTAGGTTTTCCGCCTCGAATAAAAGCTTTCAAAAAAGGGGAGACGGAGTATTCTGTTAACGCGATTCCTTTTGGTGGGTTTGTCAAAATTCACGGCGAAAATCCCCAGGAAGAAGAAAAAAAAGATCCCGACCTAAGAAGTTTTGTGGCTCAACCAAAAATTGTTCAGGCCGCCGTGTTAATAGCCGGGGTAGCTTTTAATGTTTTACTCGGCTGGCTTTTACTGTCTTTTGGATTAACCATCGGCCTACCGATATCTCAGTCAACCGATCTGGCCCAGAAGTATCCGGCCCCGGAAACCCATGTTACCTTACTCGAAACACGATCTGACAGTCCAGCTGAAATGGCGGGCCTATCTGCCGGTGATCAAATATTATTCTTGGGTTTAGATGACGAACATAGATCAATAAACGAAATAGCCGAATTCCAAGAGATCATTGCCGGCGCCGAAGGCCAAACACTCGAAGTGATTTACCGAAGAGGGGATGAAGTTAGATCAACCCTGGTAGAACCAGTAGCCGGAGTCACAAATGAAGACGGAGTCGGGATAGGAGTGTATTTAGACAAAGTGGGTTATGTTCAATTACCGGTTTTAGCGGCTTTCGGACACGGGTTAATGTTGACCGGACAATTACTCCAACAGATAGTGATAGCCTTGGGTCAGATAGTAACCGACGCAGTAACAGGAGAAGGAATGCAAGAATCCGTAGTCGGACCGGTAGGCATATTCAGCATGGTCGGCGATGCCCAAGAAATGGGATTTGTTCATTTGCTAGTTTTCACGGCCATGATATCTTTTAATTTAGCCATTATAAATCTGATCCCTTTCCCGGCTCTGGACGGCGGACGTCTTTTGTTTTTAGGTATTGAGGCCATAACCAATCGTCATATTCCGGCTACTGTTGCCAATTATCTTAACTTACTTGGATTTGTGATCTTAGTCAGTGTACTTATGCTTGTCACTTATAAAGATATAATCAATCTCTTGGGCTAAATACATTCAACCGGCCACAATTTTCAAGCGATCAAGATCTTTCTCAAACAAATAATTGGCTATTTTACTTTTTGACCGATCATCAATTTTAAGGTATGATTAAGCCATATTAGAAGAAAAGGCTCGTAAGAGGAATGGTTAGGGAAAAACGATTTAACAGGTTAAACCATTTTTGAAGTGGTTTCGGTAAGAATGGGGAAACGAAATATTCATGCTAAACAAAATCTATAATTCTTTTTCAAATGATATTGGAATTGATTTGGGTACATCCAGCACCCTAATTCACGTAAAAAATCAGGGATTAGTTTTGACTGAGCCCTCAATCGTCGCCCTAAACCAAAAAACCGGGCGGGTAGTGGCGATCGGCAAAGACGCCAACCAGATGATCGGAAGAACACCGGCTCACATAACTGCAGTACAGCCTCTCACAAATGGTATTATTTCAAATTATGAAATTGCCGAAGAAATGCTGGGCTATTTTATTAGGCAGGCTACCGGTTTGGCAACCAAGAAATTTTTTCGACCTCGAGTTGTAGTAGGTGTACCAACCGAAATAACCAATGTCGAAAGACGGGCGGTAAGAGATGCAGCGATCGGTGCCGGGGCTCGAGAAGTTCACATCCTAGAAGAACCCATTGCCTCGGCCCTCGGAATCCAACTTCCGATCAATGACCCTGTTGGCAACATAATCATAGATGTCGGCGGAGGTACCACTGATATTGCAGTTATTTCCCTGGGAGGAATCGTTCAAGCAAAAAGTATCAACATTGCCGGAGATCAATATAACCAAGATATCATCGCTTATGTTCGAGATGAATTCAAGATCCTGATCGGAAATAAAACGGCCGAAGAAATTAAATGGGCCATCGGCTCGGTGGTCAAAGGAGATAGCCCGCTTGAGACAACCGTTCGAGGTAGAGATCTGATGTCCGGCCTGCCCCGAGAAGTAGTTATGACTGACACTGATGTCCGGGAAGCGATCAACGAATCTGTTGAGCAATTTACCGAAACCGTCAAAGAGGTACTGGAATCAACTCCACCGGAAGTAATAGCTGATATTATGCACCGAGGAATAATACTGACCGGTGGCGGTACAGTAATACGCGGTTTACCGTCTTTACTGGAAAAGGAATTGAAGATCCCGGTTCACTTAATAGATGAGCCTCATACCAGTGTAGTTCGCGGTACCGGTGTGGTTTTAGAAGACTTAGATGTTTATCAGGATATTTTAATCGACAACGAGGATGAATTACCTCCTAGATAAACACACGATATACAAAAACAAATCTCAACGTCGTCCCACTTTGATCCGGGCCGGGCTCGGGGCACTTTTGATGGTCATATTGTGGCTTTTAGGTCCTTTGATCTTTACCGCGACAGCCGATCGCTTCGCTGATTTATCTCAGGGAGGCCTAATAATCGGATCAAATATCGCCGGCCACGCCGATCACTTACTGGCTTCTCTTAAAAAGGACCCCCTTGAGACGAGTCGTAGGGACCTGGAACAAAAAACCGCCCAATTATCTTTTAAAAAAGAAAAACTGAACAAGCAATTAAAAAACCTAGAAGAACTTGAGTATCAATTAAAACCGGTAGAAAATGAACCAACAGGGGTAGGGAAAGTGTTAGCCGGTCCGGGGTTATTAAATTACGACATTCTCTTGGTTTCTGTTGACAAAGAAAATCCGGGAAAGGAAATCAAAGTCGGTCAACAGGTAAAAGTAGCCGATTATTTGAGTTTGGGACGAATAGTAAGTCTAGAAGGAAATTTGGCAAGAGTAAAGATGTACTCTTCGCCCAACACCAAGATCAAGGCTTCCTTGGGTCCGGACAATCTACCCGTAACCGCCCTCGGGCAAGGACAGGGCAACTGGATCATAAAAACACCGATTAACGTACCGACTGAAAAGGGCGATCAGGTGATGATCGCCACCGGCCCGGATCAATTGCTGGGGCTAGTTCAAAAAGTAGTCTCCGACAGAGACGAAGCCAGTCAAAAAATATTTGTCAGCTTTCCTTTGAACTTCTACCAACTTAATTGGGTTGAATTCTACGATATATGATAACCGAGTATCTTTTATTCACACTGATAGTTTTGACCATTTTTTTAGGTTATTGGTGGCTCACTTTAGTTTTGGGCTGTGCTTGGCTTGCGAAATACAACCATATCATTCTAATTTCAATTATCGGCTTACTGTATGATCTGTTATACGGCTGGCCCGTTGAATGGCCATCGATTCAATTACCAATGACCCTTATGTTTATAAGTTTTTGGTTGCTAGTAACACTATCTAAAAATTTCTTATTTATTAACAATTGACCATAAATCAATTAATCCATGATGAGATTCCGACCCAGACATCAAACAAAAAAAACAGTCGACCCGGACGAAATATTTTTAGACGCCAGAAATTTACCCTCATTTGATCAACAGCAATTTGAAGATCAACTAGAAAAACCGATCGCTAAATCGACTATTTATTGGTTAGGTTTTGTGTTTCTCTTAATAAGCGTTATCTTCATCTCAAAAATAGGCATGATCCAGATCGGTCAAGGAGACGAATTCGCCCTGAGAAGTGAACGCAATCGATTGCGACATAATATTATATTCCCCGACAGGGGGTCAATTCTCGATCAAACTGGTGAGATCTTAGCTTGGTCAAATAACGGATCACGTCAATACCTTGATCAGCCCGGTTTAGCTCATGTGGTAGGTTTTCTGGGATTAGCCAATGAAAAAGAACTGAAAGAAAACAATTATCATCCCAAGGAATTGATCGGAAAAAAAGGGGTAGAGAAGATATTTAATAGCTCCTTAAGCGGGGTTGCCGGAAGAAAGATCGAAGAAGTGGATGCCCGAAATCAGATCTTCTCAGACTATCTGGTCAGCTCACCGGAAAAAGGAGATTCTGTAAAGTTATCAATAGACAGCAGAATTCAGACCGTTCTTTACAATTCAATAAAAAATGTTGCCGAAGATCATGGTTTTACCGGGGGAGCGGGGACGATCATGAACATCAAAACCGGCGAGGTGCTCTCAATGGTAAGTTACCCTGAGTATGAACCCAATGCCATGGTTAACGGACAAGATCCGGAGAGAATCAGGGAATTTCTAAACAATGAACACAACCCGTTTTTAAACCGAGCGATTAGCGGCACCTATGCCCCCGGCTCGGTGGTAAAACCCTTGGTGGCTGTCGGTGTTTTAGCCGAAAACATCATTGACCCGGAAACCAGAATTTTAAGCACCGGGACTCTTTCCGTACCCAATCCATACCACCCCGATCAACCGACTGTTTTTCGAGACTGGAGAGCACATGGTCAAGTTGACCTAAGGCGGGCTTTAGCTGTTTCTTCAAATATTTACTTTTACCAGGTGGGTGGTGGATACCAAGACCAACCCGGCCTGGGAATCAGTAAAATTAACAAATATTATGATCATTTTGGTCTCGGACGTCCAACCGGTATAAATATCCCCAATGAAGCATCCGGAATAATCCCGGATCCGGAATGGAAATTTAGGAACTTTAACGGCGAACCGTGGAGACTGGGAGACACCTATCACGCCGCTATCGGTCAATTCGGTATGATGACCACCCCGATCCAGATCACAAGAGCAATAGCAAGTATAGCCAATGATGGCTACTTAGTAACCCCAACCGTAAAACATACCGACCACCCTGAGCAAAAAAAGATCAATTGGCAAGCCACCTCTCTAGACCTCGAGATCGTAAGAGAAGGTCTGCGGGATGCCGTTACTTCCGGAACCTCTCGAATACTAAATACGCCTTACGTCAAGGTTGCCTCAAAAACCGGTACGGCTCAAATCGGAACCCAGAGACGATATGTCAACTCCTGGATGACCGGATTTTACCCTTACGATGATCCGGAGTGGGCATTTACAGTAGTAATGGAAAAAGGTCCCCAAAACAATCAGGTCGGGGCCGGTGTAGCTTTTCGTTCTGTGCTTGATTGGATGAACGAGAATGCCCCGGAGTATCTTGGTCTACCCAACAAAGAAAAAGAAGACGATCACTAAATTACCGGATTCAATATCATAAATAATTGACCATCGATAAATGACTATGTTATACTTTGCTATCTATGAATGACCAACCTGAATATATAACAAAGCAAAAATACGACCAATTAAAAGAAGAATTACAACATTTAAAAACAGTCGCCAGAAAAGCGATCGCCGAGCAATTAGATTATGCCAAATCACTCGGTGACCTTTCGGAAAATGCCGAATACCACGAAGCGAGAGAAAAACAAGCGGACACTGAAGACCGGATAAATCAATTGGAATTTTTACTAAAAAAGGCCGAAATAATCGATGAAGATAACGCCAGTCACGACAAAGTCAGTATCGGGTCTCAAGTAACGATCACTAAAAAAGCAGATAATTCGAGCCTGGAAATAACCATTGCCGGATCAGAAGAAGCTGATATAAATAATAATAAGATATCCTATCAATCACCTTTAGGGGAAGCGATCTTAAATCACAAAGCAGGGGATACCGTGATTGTCCACACACCTAAAGGCGAAGTAGAGTATCTCATCGAACACATAAAATAACCAAAATTCAAACAACTTGATCGCCCCAGGAACCGTCTTTTTAAAAGGCGGTTTTTGTCTGTCTTCCTTTTAAACATTTTATCTATTTTGTGGGTAATTTGCTTGCATTGTGGTATTGAGTGGGATATAATGTAAGCGTAGTGGGAAATTGTGGGTTATAAATAGGGTAATGATCACACATTATGCTCATAGGAGAATATCATCACACCATAGACACCAAAAAAAGAGTGGCATTACCCGCAAAATTCCGGAAGGAAATGGGGAAGAAAATAGTTATTACTCACGGTCTTGATAACTGTTTGTTTCTATACCCCATCCGGCAATGGCAAGTGATTAGCCAGAAATTATCAGAACTACCAATTGGTCAAGCGGACACTCGAGGTTTTAAACGTTTTATGATGGCCGGAGCCGTGGAGACAGATGTCGATAGTATGGGTCGGATCTTGATACCTGATTTTTTAAGAGAATTTGCTGATCTGGGTACTAAGGTAGTCATAGCCGGAATTCACAATCGAGTAGAAATATGGAGCGAAGACAAATGGAAAGATTATATAAGCAAAGTAGAAAAACAGGCAGATGATCTGGCAGAAAAATTAGGAGAGATCGGATTAATATAATGGCCCACAGACCAGTTCTTTTACAAAAAACAATTCAGGAGCTTGACCCTCAAGAAGGTCAAACGGTTATAGATGGCACGGTCGGATTCAGCGGACACGCTCTGGCTCTCGGCGAGAAACTGGGACCGGAAGGTTTTTTACTCGGTCTAGACCAGGACCCGGAAGCCCTAAAGCAGGCAGAAAAAACTTTAACCCAAAGCCCGACCCGATTTCTGCTTAAACAAGGCAACTTTAGAGATTTGATCAAATTAACTCACGAGGCCGGTATAAATTCCGCCGACATCATTTTGTTCGACTTGGGGATGAGCAGTTGGCAAATAGAAGGATCCGGTAGGGGGTTTTCTTTCCTTCGAGACGAGCCGTTACTCATGACCATGAGTGACTCCGGGCAAGATCTGACGGCAAAAATGATAATCAATCAATGGTCAGAAAGAGAATTGGCTGATCTTTTTTATTACTTAAGCGACGAACCGGCTAGCCGAAAAATAGCAAAAGCGATAGTCGAAGCCCGAGAAGTGGAAGAAATAACCACCAGTGGCCAGTTGGCCTCCTTAATAGAAAAAGCCAAGCCCAGACGTGGCAGAAAAAGGATCCACCCGGCAACACTTGTTTTTCAAGCTCTAAGAATGGAAGTAAACAAAGAATTAACAGCATTAACCGAAGGCCTGGAGCAAGCATGGTCGATCTTAGCTCCAAAAGGGAAATTAGGGGTTATCTCTTTTCACAGCCTGGAAGCCAGGATAATAAAAAAATTTTTCCGAGAAAAAACTCAAGATCAGACGGGAAAATTAAAAACCAAAAAAGCAGTTAAACCGGATCATGAAGAGATAAAAGATAACCCCCGAGCCCGAAGTGCAAATTTAAGAGTAATTATTAAAAATTAAATAATAAAGATCATGAAAAACGAAGCACTATCATACAACAAATGGCAATCAGTGATCGCTTGGGTATTATCCCTTGTGCTGCTGTCATTACTGTTATCATATTTATTTTTTGTCGGAGCTTCGATCCTGTATCTGGCGGAACGAGAAAACAGCCAAAAAAGAATAACCCAGTTGGAGGTAAGATCCAGTGAGCTGGTAACGGAATATTTAGACAAAACTCAAGCCATAGATCTGGAATTAGCTGCCAGTTTTGGCTTAGAAGACATATCTGAGGAGAGATTTTTTGCCGCCCGCCAACCTGAGACCGTAACTTTGTCCCGGATAAACAATGAAATCCAATAATATACTACGTTTAAGATTCCTATCCATCGGAGTGTTATTAATGGCCCTGGCATTTTGCGGTCGGTTATTTTCTTTGCAAATAATAAACGGGGAAGAATTTGTCAGGCAAGCCGATCGCCAATATTTAAGATCATCTACCACATTTTTTAATCGTGGTTCAATATATTTTACTAATCGAGACGGAACATTAGTACCGGCCGCAACATTGAACCAAGCATACCCTTTAAGTATCAACCCTCAATTGATCAATAGCCCCGAGAGTACTTATCAAGACCTATCTCAATTCATCGACCTAGATAAAGAACGATTCATATCCCAAGCAGAACATCCGACCCGGGTCTACATCAAGATCAAAGATGACCTGGGCCAAGAAACGGCATCAGAAATTTCAGCTCTCGGACTTCGAGGAGTTTCAATTCAAAACAAAAAAGAACGTTTTTACCCGGCCGAAAATTTAGCCTCTCACACTTTGGGATTTATGGCTTACAACAATGATGTTTTCGCCGGTCAATACGGCCTCGAAAAATATTATGATGAAGTCTTAGATCACGGTCAAGTGGGAACATTTGCTTCGTACTTCTCTGACACCTTCCTGCGACCGGCTCAAAATATCTTTGCCTCCGATCAGTCAAAAAAAGAAGGAGACCTTATTTTAACTCTGGAGCCGGTGATTCAAAACAAGCTTGAGAATACCATGAGTGACGTTGTCGAAAAAAGACAAGCAAGCGGTGCCGGAGCTATTATTATGGATCCCGGCACCGGAGACATAATAGCAATGACCGCCAAACCTGATTTTAATCCCGGTCACCCTCAAGCTGACATTAGCCTATTAACAAACCCCCTGATCGAAAGAGTTTTTGAAATGGGTTCAACTGTAAAAGCTTTAACTATTGCCGCCGGCCTGGATGCCGGTGTCATCAAAAGAGATGATACCTATAACGACCTTGGGCAAGTAACGATCAATAATCGCACCATGTCAAATCACGATCGAAGAGCCCGAGGGGTGGTGGACATGCAAACGGTTCTAAATCATTCATTAAATACCGGAGCTATCCATATCATGCAAAAAATGGGGCAAGATAAATTTAGAGATTATTTTTTGGGTTTCGGCTTAGGCGAACCAACCGGCATAGATCTACCGGGTGAAGTGGGTGGATTAGTGAATAATTTATACAGCTCAAGAGAAGTGGAGTACGCAACCGCCTCCTTTGGACAAGGGATTGCCCTGACACCCATGGGATCAGTCAGAGCTTTCGGTGCTTTAGCCAATAACGGCCAATTGGTAAAACCAAGATCGGTCAAAGCCATCCGAGATAAAAACGGCCAGATCAGAGAGCGGGAAGTCGTCAATCAAGGGCAGGTGATCAGCAGGCAAGCAGCCGACGAAATAACCACCATGCTTGTTAACGCAGTAGACGAAGCACTACTTGGAGGACAGGCCGCTTTGGACCGATATTCAGTAGCTGCGAAAACCGGCACCGCTCAAATGCCCTTAACCGATAGACGAGGTTACGACCCCGATCGTTATTTACATGCTTTTTTTGGTTATTACCCGGCGTATGACCCGAGGTTCGTAGGTTATTTTTACTTGATCAACCCAAAGGAAGTCCGATGGGCATCAGATAGTTTGACCGAACCCTTTATGGAAACAGCTAAATTCATATTAGATTATTACGAAGTACCTCCTGATAGATAAACAATATCATGCTCAAAACACTAGCCAAAAATACGATAACTACGATCTTGAACTGGGAAGCCAGAATGGTTTTAAGGAAATACAAACCGGCTATTATCGGGATCACCGGCAACGTCGGCAAAACGAGTACCAAGGAAGCGGTGGTTTCAGCTCTCAAAATCAAATACCGAGTCAGAGGCAGTCAAAAAAGCTACAATAGCGAGCTCGGAGTTCCGCTAACTATTCTAAACCTGGACACCGCCTGGTCCAGCCCTCGAGGCTGGTTAAAAAATATCTGGTCTGGCTTTAAATTGATCCTTTTTTCTTGTGACTACCCGGAATATCTTGTTCTGGAAATCGGCGCCGATAAACCGGGAGATATAGAAAACTTAGTTAGGTGGTTGCCCTTAAAAACCGGGATAATAACCAGAGTACCCGATATCCCGGTACACCTTGAATTCTTTGATTCCCCCAAAAGCATAGTGAAAGAAAAAATGAATCTAGCAAAAGCCATACCGGCTGACGGTAAGATCATCATAAACAGTGACGACAAAAATATTTACCCGCCGGAAATAAATCTCAAAGCCTCTCTGGTAACATTCGGCCTGAAAAAAGAAGCCATGGTCCGGGGTTCGGATATTGCTTTCTGGTACGACAAGAACGGTTCTGAAAAAAACTTGATCGGCTTGAGCTTTAAAATAAATCATCAAGGCAAGAGTATGCCTATTAGGATCAAAGGGGTTTTGGGGGAACACCATGTTTACACCTATTTGGCGGCCATGGCTGTCGCCCTCGATCAAGGGATAAACATGTTAGAGGCCGCCGAAGCCCTGGAAAATCACCACTTGCCACCCGGACGATTGAAAATACTTGACGGAGTAAAGGATAGTTTAATTCTCGATGATAGTTACAATTCATCTCCGGCATCGTTAGAATGCGCCCTAAAAGCTCTGGAAGACATTAAAACCGAAGGCCGAAAGATCGCGATCATTGGTGACATGCTGGAATTAGGCGGTTACACCGAAACCGCCCACCGTCAAATTGGTCAGCTGGCCGGGAAATTCTGTGACTATCTAATACTGGTCGGGCAAAGAATAAAATACACCGCCGACGAAGCCCAAAAACACGGCTTTCCGAAGGAAAACATCCTGATACACACCGACAGCCAGAAAGCCGGCAAAGACGCGGAGTTACTGATTCAAGCCGGAGATGTGGTGCTGGTCAAAGGCTCACAATCAATCAGAACCGAAAAAGCGGTAGAGGAGATAATGAAGTATCCGGAAAACAAAAATGACCTGCTGTGCCGCCAGGACCCTAATTGGCAAAATAAATAAAAAGGGTCATAAACCATATTAAAATATGGATTTTTATTGAGTGATATGTTAATCTATTCATAAACTAGTAGTGAGAGAAGGCCCCATCGTCTAATGGTTAGGACATCGCCCTCTCACGGCGAAAATCGGGGTTCGAATCCCCGTGGGGTCAC
>CAZVBR010000014.1:0-18716 GCA_964625755.1 uncultured Candidatus Saccharibacteria bacterium
GAAAACCCCTCGGTTCTCAACGCCGAGCCCCGAGCCCCTCAGGAGGGGCTCGGCTGCTCTCCGCCACAAGGGAAACTACCCACTCCTTGACATCCCTTCGTCGCGCATTCATCTCCGCCGCCAAGCTGCGGAGAATTCTGCGCCAGATTAAAACCACGGGCCCACTGAAGCCTCGATTTATTTTTTGACTTTTATCTTTAAACATGGTTAAAATAGCTCAGCAGGTCTTTGGCAGTTGCTATCAGTAAACCATTTTTGGAATTTTGGCTCTAACCCGGTATAAGGAGTTTGCCGATGCCGACAACCAACCCGACTCACCCGAGGATCCTCTGGCCGGCCAGTCAAGGTCTGTCAATTGTCTGGGTATCCAGACACGCCCTACACTCAAGTCAGATCAAATTACTAAAAAAGATGCACGGTCGGAAAATCGAGATAACAGAAGTAGATTACTGCTTCAGGGAGGTTGGTCATTTTCTCGAACAGTTACGCCAATTTCAGAGTAATGGTCAGTTACCGTATGTGGTCATTCGTCGATATTGGCGTAAACTGGCCATCGATCACAACATTAACCTCGGCTGGTTTGGCAAGGATCATAATTCAGAAACCATCTACCAAGCTCGATCCATACATTGTTATATCAACGGTACTTATTACAATATTTGACAAATAAAAGCAACCGCCTTACTATCGCCCTTCGGACCACGGGGGGCGATCACTGTTATCGGCAAGATCACTTGACTGCCATCTTTTTCAAAGAAGGATCTAAAGTAAATTCTATCCCCGGCCAACCAACGGAGCATCTCAAGTTAGATAAAACTTTTCCCGGCCCGGGAAATTCAGATCTTAGGGATATTGTTTTTGAGCTTTTTTATTTTAAACCAAGGTTAAAATGAACCCCGGAAGAATTTTCTATAAAACAGGTCAACCCCGGGCGAACTTAACCAAATGACCTGATTTAGAAAATTTTTCAAATTAATTATAAACTACCAAAACTAAAGATCATCTTTTCTTTTTCACCTAAAAACTCCAACTACACAGAGAGTATTTCACAAGAAACAAAAAAAGTGTTACATATGAAACACTTTTTCTGTTCAGAACCGGGATTTTTTAAAATACCCTTTATAATAAAGGATATTTTAGTGAAACCGAGATTTTGACCGATTATGTCTTTATCAAAAAAGACGTCTGTTATACACATTGTCCCCAAAGTTATCCCCAATTTAAAGCTCAAAATCCTTCTAAAGGTCGATTTTGAGACTAAAGGCCAAGGACAAAAAACGATCAGGGACGGGAGCTGAGGGTAGTTTTTAAACCAATTTCTCTTGTGACCATTGTTAAAGGACATTGGTCTTGAGTCTTATCAAAGATCAGGCTTCTTGAGTTTTTACCTTGGCGATCTTACCAACCCGACAACACATCGCCACAAAAAAATCCTCTTACAACACAGAGGGGGGGGTGGTGTTTAGTGTTTTGCTTGATAGGTCTCTCTCGACAATTACTTGGTGCGGGTAGGGAGAATCGAACTCCCGTCTTATCCTTGGCAAGGATACGTTCTACCACTTAACTATACCCGCTTGATCTGATTATAACAAAAATGCAAATTTTCTCAATCCTTTTGGCAGCCAATCCCGGCCCAGAAACGATCAGGCAAAATCTTGTTTCCACCCCAAGACTGAAACTGGGAAACCCCAAAAACCACTCGCTCCAAAATCCCGTCTCCCAGAATCACGTTCTAGGCGCTTGAAACTCTGAGACTTTGGCTGTGCCGGAGAGAGGACTCGAACCTCCAAGCCCTTACGGGCACTACGACCTGAACGTAGCGTGTTTGCCAATTTCACCACTCCGGCTCAATACTTGCTTATGTGCTCTCGGCAGGACTCGAACCTGCAATAACGGTTCCGAAGACCGTTGTGATATCCATTTCACCACGAGAGCAATTCTCTCTATATACAATTTAAACATCTTTTGAAGATAATGCAACAAAAATCAAATTTCTTGCATTTTTCAACAAAAAATTTATCTTTACCAAAAGTCGACCAAAAACACCTCATAACCATATTTGGGGCTAACAGATCAATTAAGCTATAATCAGACCATGAAACATATTAACTCAAAAATCCCCGAGCCGGTAATCGATGTATTAAACGCCTTGGAAGACGCCGGCTTTTCAGCCCATATCGTCGGAGGTTGTCTAAGAGATATCATGCTCGGACTCAACCCGAAAGATTGGGATGTGGCCACAGAAGCAAAGCCGGAAGAAATAACTCCTTTGTTTCCCAAAACCGTGTACGAAAATTCTTTCGGCACCGTAACAGTGGTCAACGAAGAAATCGAAACCGAAAACCTAAAACACATCCAGGTCACAACTTTTCGAACCGAAAAAGACTACACCGATCACCGGCATCCGGACACGGTAAAATTTGTCCCTTCTATAGAAGAGGACATAGCTCGACGGGATTTTACCATCAACGCCATGTCTTATAGAAAATATAACGGACAGTTGATTGACCTTTATAACGGACAAAAAGACATAAAGGACAAAAGAATCCGGACAGTCGGGTCAGCCAAAGAAAGGTTATCCGAAGACCCTTTAAGGATCCTAAGAGCCGTCAGACTGGCGTGTGAGCTTGATTTTTTTATCGATAATGACACCGAAAAAGAAATAGTTACTCAGGCGAATTCCCTAAACCATATCTCGGTCGAAAGGATCAGAGATGAGTTTACAAAAACCATAAATTCCCCCCAACCGGCAAAAGGCATGATGTTGTACCTGAAACTCGGCATCTTAAAACACGTCATCCCGGAACTGGAACCGGCGGAAGGATTCGAACAGAACGGTGACCATAAATTTGATCTCTGGGAACACACCTGCCGAGCTCTTGATCACTCAGCTGATCGAGACATGCCGTTACACGTGAGACTGGCGGCTCTGTTTCACGATATTGGAAAACTAAAAACCCGGCGCTGGAGCAAAGAAAAAAACGACTGGACCTTCTACGGCCATGACGTGGTCGGGGCCAAAATAACCAAAAATATCATGAACCGAATGAAATTTCCCGCCAAAACCACCACAACCGTGGTCAAACTGGTCAGAAACCATATGTTCTTCACCGATATAGACAAAATAACTCTATCAGCCGTTAGGCGTATCATTGCCAATGTCGGTCCGGAAAACGTCTGGGATCTTATGAAACTCAGAACCTGCGACCGAATAGGTATGGGGCGGCCAAAAGAAAATCCTTATCGCTTAAGAAAGTACGAGGCCATGATCGAAGAAGCCATGCGAGCCCCGACCTCCGTGGGTATGCTCAAAATAGACGGGGCGGATATTATGAAAAACACAAACGAAGCTCCCGGACCAAGAATCGGCCACATATTACACGCAGTTCTCGAGGAAACCCTGGAGAACCCCGATCTGAATAACCGAGAATACCTGCTCACGAGAATTCAAGAGTTACATTTACTCTCAACCGAAGAACTAAAAAAATTAGGCGATAGAGGAAAAACCAAAAAAGACCAAACTGAAAAAGAAGAGCTGAAAAAGATCCGGAAAAAGTACGGGGTTAAGTAGTGAACTTTACATATTTCACGTAAAACACGTAATAACGTTTCATGTAAAACAACTGACAGTTAAAAACACTGTTCTACATGAAACTAAAATCCTGGAAAATCAAATTAAACCCCTAAACACCTTGAATATTTCACGTAAAACACAATCTAGTGTTTCATGTAAAACAAAATTAGGCCTAAAAATCCGTTTTACATGAAACAAAGCCCGAAAAATGAGAAGAAGCCTAAAAAATACTCGATCTTATCGATCGCCAGACCGGTAAAACAGATCAAAACATCACCAAGACCCAAAAATAACCCGGATTCAATTCCAATAAAACCGAAACACTCTAAGTATTTCACGTAAAACACGTAATAACGTTTCATGTAAAACACCCGGGAGCCAAAACAACCGTTTTACATGAAACAAAACCCGAAATATTTATCTATAAAAAACTTTTCTTAGTTAAATTTGCCGAGATCCCGGTTTTCGGACACTGTCCTTTATTAACCATCGATATTTTAGACTTTATATTCTAAAGGACAGTTAATGTCCTTTACGATCATGGAACCGTTTGTAAACCTCCTTTAATTGCTTATCGGTAATATGGGTATATATCTGAGTAGTCGAGATACTGGAGTGTCCCAGTAGCATCTGCACCGAACGAAGGTCGGCCCCGTTCTGCAAAAGATCAGTTGCGAAACTGTGCCTAATAACATGCGGGGTGACTTTTTTTGCAATACCGGCCGCACTCGAGTAATAACGAACCAATCGCTCAACACTTCGGGTTGATATCCGAGTTTTGGCCTTACCGGGAGCAAGTGAAGTGAACAACGCCTCCTGATCCGGGCTACTTTTTTTGCTCAGATACGACCTTAGGGCATCCTTGGCTCTATCCGACAGAAAAACCAAACGTGTCTTACCTCCTTTTCCGGTTACGGTTAACTCATCACGGGACAGATCAATATCATTGACCGACAGAGCACACAGTTCCGAAACCCGCAAGCCGGTAGAAAAAAGTAACTCTAAAATAGCCTTGTCCCTAAATCCTTTTTCTGATGTTTCTTTCGGAGCCACCAGGAGTCTCTCAAGTTCAGCCGGAGTAATAAGTGAGAGTTCACGTTCGTGGGTTTTAGCCAGCTCTATCCTGTCGGCCTCCAGAGAAGATATGTTATGTTTGGTTAAATACTTTAAAAAACTCCGTAACGCGATCAAGTGATAATTCTGAGTATTTTTTTTAAGCTCCCCGGTTGGAGATGGTTGACGGTTGAGCCATAATCTGAAATTCCGAACAGCTTGATCGGTTATATCTTGAGGGGTTCTAATTTTGGCGTACTTAAAGAACCGACCAAGATACCGGTCGTAATTTTCGACGGTTTTCAGGCTTCTACCTCGTTCGATCTCAAGATACTCTAAAAATTGTCGTTTTAAATTATTGATATCGTTTTGAGTCATATTCTCAAGTCTTCATTATAGCACCCCGACAAAGATCAGTCACAGACACAAAAACTCGACCCCCGCAAGCACCTAACGTAAAAAACGAAACCCCGAAACCTCTAAAACCAGAACAAAATGACCGAGATTATTTAAGGTCGATCTTTTAAATCACCTTTCCCGACAAAGATCATTGATCTCTTTTATATTTCAATATTGATCATTGACAAAAAATAAGCCGCCTGTTATATATATAATGCCAGGTGATTTCACCTTAGGCGTTGTTGGGGGGCGCAGGCCGGCAGAACGGTTTGCGTCCCTATTTTATTCTGCTCTCAACTTATGACCGGCCAAGATCAATTGCACTTTGCCTCGTGCAAAAAACCAAAACCTAAATATCTGTGTTACAGAAAAGGATCACTTAAATTATTCTATCAACCGAGCATCGACCGCCACCCCGAGACCCAAAAAAAAGAAGCCCGCAACCTTGACATTTTAGCTTGATATATGCTATTGTTTTAACAGTTGATCTTAATTGCTAACTAGAATAAAAAAATTAAGATCCTAAGTGATTTAATTTACTTGACATTTTAAATACATGTGCTATATTAGCAAAGTCTTCAGGTGTTTCTGTTTTGTGTTGCTGGGGGCAGGGCTATTCTGTAGCACCTGCCCCCAATTTATTTTAAGCGGATCTAAAATCAACTAAGCCAAAAAGTTCTCGTAATTTTTAACCCTTGACATTTTATTATAAAGTGCTATAATAAGCCTACTTCCTTTGTTTCTGTTTTTGTGTTGCCGGGGGGCAGGGCTATTCTGTAGCACCTGCCCCCTAATTTATACCGAAAAATTTCAAGAATTGATCCAATTTAGAAGTTACGGGATTGAAAAAATTATTAAAGTATGATAAGGTTTAAGTACTATGCTAACAGGAAAGAAGAAGAAAAATATAATCAAAAGTAACAAACAACACGAAACGGATTCCGGCTCATCAGAAGTCCAGGTAGCTTTGTTGACTGAAAGAATAAATGAACTGACCAAACACCTAAAAAGCCACCATAAGGATAACCATTCTCGGCGAGGCCTGTTAAAACTGGTATCCAAGCGACGAGCTCACAATAAATACCTAAACAACAAAAAAAAGCGATCTGAGATCGAACAGGAAGGAAAAAAGGAGAGCGAAAACTCAACCATTAACACCGAAAATAAAGAATAAACCTCTTAAATACCTTCTTGGCCAGCTCGAAGGTATTTATTTTAAAGGTTTCTCAGGAACCGAAATAAGTAGAGTGTTAATGGTGTGTCATTTTAATAATCAATTAAGCCAATAACTATGCCTATAATTAAACACAAAAGTCAACGAGTGGCGGTATTCATCGATACTCAAAATCTTTACCACAGCGCCAAAAATCTATACCAGGCCCGAGTTAATTTTGGAGCTATCGTAAAAGATGCCGTAGCCGGCCGAGGCCTGATCAGAGCTCTGGCTTATTTGGTGACCACTGAATCAGGAGAAGAAAAGGCCTTTTTAGACGCCTTGCACAAACTGGGTATCGAGATCAGATCCAAAGACCTTCAGATATTCACCGGCGGAGTCAAAAAAGCGGACTGGGATGTCGGTATGGCGGTCGACGCGATCAAAATGGCTCCCCGTTTGGATGCTGTGATCCTGGTGACCGGAGACGGTGACTTTATCCCGCTGGTCAAATACTTACAAGAAAATATGGGTTGCCAGGTGGAAGTAACCACCTTCGGCAAAAGTGCTTCCAGTAAGTTAAGAGAATCATGCGATGACTTCATGAATCTCGACGATGAACCCAAAAAATACCTGATCCGCCCCAATAATGGAAGCAAGAAAAAAACTCAAAAAACCGACAGTTAAAACAAGATCGGTCTTTCTTGGTCAACAAAACCAACCAGACACTTTCCGGATTTTTCTCTTTCAGAAGAGCCTTTAGTTTCTGTTTCATTTTCATTATAAATATGTTAAGTTGCAAATATTGTTAATTAATAACACTGGTTGGCAAATGGACAGATTTGAACCTCGGGTTCAAATTTGGGGTTTGCAAACCAGTCTCTAATCACACTTTATGGAAAAAAAAGAATACACCTTGGAATTAGGCGGCCGAACATTAACCGCCACCTTTAATGATCTGGCTGATCAAGCTAACGGATCAGTCCTTATGAAATACGGCGACACCACTGTTCTGGTAACTACAGTTTTAAACCCTAAACCAAGAGAGGGGATGGATTTTTTCCCGTTAGTCGTAGACTACGAAGAAAAATTTTACGCCGCCGGCCTGATCCTCGGCGGCCGGTACATCAAACGAGAAGGGAGACCGTCTGACGAAGCGGTACTGGCCGGCCGAATGATCGATCGAACCATTAGACCATTATTTGACCAGAATATCCGGAAAGAAGTTCAAGTAATAGCCACCGTTTTATCGATCGACAACTCCAACGACCCGGACATTCTGAGCATCATCGGAGCTTCTTTGGCTTTGAGCACCTCTGATATTCCTTGGAACGGGCCGATCGGAGCCATAAGACTGGGGCTCGATGAAGATAAAAATATCATCATCAACCCAACTTACGAACAGCGAGAAGCCGAGCTTTTAGATCTTTTGATCTGCGGACGAGATCAAAAGATAAATATGATAGAGTCCGAAGCCAAAGAAGTATCTGAAGATCTTCTCGACCGGGCTTTTGACCAAGCCATGTCCGAGATCGCTAAACTGGAAAAATGGCAAAAAGAAATAATTTCCGAACAAGGATGTTCTAAACAAGACTTAAGCGAACCGGGTCCGTCTGAAGAACTGGTAAGTTTATTCGATCAAAAAATCAAACCGGAGTTAGATCAGGCGGTTTTCTCCCAAAACAGCAAAAGTCAAACCGGAAAACTCAAAGACCAGTGGCTCGAAATAGTCAAAAACGAGAACCCGGAGGCCGACCCGAGTCAAGCCGGAAATATTTTTGAAGAAGCCGTGAACGATCTTCTGCACCAAGAAGCCATAAAGAACGACCGGAGGGCTGACGGCCGAAAAATGAACGAGGTAAGGCCACTCTACGCCCAAGCCGGGGGAATATCTGAGATAATTCACGGCAGTGGCATCTTCTATCGAGGCGGTACTCACATCTTAACGGTCTTAACTCTTTCCGGCCCGCAAGACTCTCAAATCATAGAAGGTATGGAAGTCCGGACCAAGAAATACTTCATGCATCATTACAATTTTCCGCCTTTCTCGGTCGGAGAAACCGGCCGGATCAGTAGCATGAACCGCCGATCGATCGGTCATGGAGCCCTGGCAGAAAAATCACTCCGAGCGGTTTTACCGGATCGCCATGATTTTCCGTACACTATTCGCTTGGTCTCAGAAGCTCTGGCCTCTAACGGCTCCACCTCGATGGGCTCGATCTGCGGCTCATCTCTGGCTCTAATGGACGGGGGAGTACCGATCACTCGACCGGTTGCCGGTATTGCCATGGGACTAATGATAGACGAGAACGATAATTACAAGATCTTGACCGACATTCAAGGCCCGGAAGATCATCACGGAGACATGGACTTCAAGGTGGCCGGGACTGAAAACGGCATAACCGGCCTTCAATTGGACGTAAAAGTGGACGGCATAAATCCCGACATACTAAGTAAAGCCCTCCGACAAGCCCAAGAGGCCCGAATTCACATCTTAAACACGATCAGTCAAACCCTGGCCGAACCCCGCCCGGAACTAAAACCGACCGCCCCGAAGATAGCTACCGTAGAGCTACCAAAAGACAAGATCGGGATGGTGATCGGACCCGGTGGAAAAACCATTCAAAAGATAATCGAAGACACCGGAGCGGCGATCGATATCGACGACGAAGGAATAGCTTCGATCTCGGGACCGGATCAGGCGGTCAGCGAAGCAAAAGCCGAGATAGAATCGATCATCCGGGAATACGAGGCCGGAGAGGAATTCTCCGGAGAAGTGGTTAAAGTTCTGGATTTTGGAGCTTTTGTCAAAATCGGCCCGAACACCGACGGCTTGGTCCATATTTCAGAACTGGCCCCGTGGCGAGTCGAAAAAGTGACCGATCTGGTAAACGAAGGTGACAAAGTGCCGGTGGTGATCAAAGAGATCGACGACCGAGGTCGCCTTAGTCTCTCGATCAAACAGATCAAACCAAACTTCTTCAAAAACCCCGAATCACCTCAAAATTAAAGGTCACCCGAGCTCTTAACTGTCCCGGAAGATCGGGCATAAAACAAAAACCGGTCCCCCAAAACAAAGGAATTTTATGGAATTACAAAGGATCTTTGTTATAATCAATTTATGCTAAGACAGTATCTGCAAAACATCGGGTTGGGGGAGAAAGAGGCCGCCGTCTATTTAAGCCTCCTGGAAGAGGAGTCGGCTTCGGTTGTGAAACTGGCCCAAAAAACAAAAATAAACCGAACCACTATTTACCTGATCTTGGAAGCTTTGATGAAAAAAGGGTTGGCGAGTAAAACCCAAAAAGACAAAAAAGCCCAGTACCTGGCCGAGCCTCCGGAGAGGTTAAAAACTTACCTCGAAAGAGAAAAAGTCAAACTAAACGAAAGATCCCAACAATTAAAAGACGTGATCCCTCAACTGAAAAGCCTGCAACGAGAAAAAGAAGACCGTCCGATCGTGAAATACTTTGAGGGAAAAGAGGGGATAATAAGCTCAATGACCGAACTGTTTAATTTGGCCGAAAAAAGTAGCGACAACACTATGCGTATGATCTACCCCCGAGATCTTGTCGAAGAAAAGATCCCGCCGGAAGAGATCGATCGCTTGCAACAACACCGCACCAATAAAAAAGTGAAAGTCAAAAGTATTTACACATCTGAAAAAAAAGAGATCCCGTCAAACAGAAACGCCGACCGGCACAAGATCGATCACACTAAATACCCGATCAAATGTGACATCAGTGTTTACGGCGATATCACCAAAATAAACACTTTAGGTGACAAACTCTCCGGGATATCGATCATCAATCCGGATGTAGCTGATACCATAAAAAGCCTGCTGGACCTTACTATCGATCTACTGAAAGAAAAAGACCAAAGTAATAACTCCCGATAAACTGAGGGCTGGCCTTTCTTCGGCCAGCCCTAACAAACTACTCCCTTCAGTTTCCTTGGGCATCTGCGTCGCCCATGAAATCACCCCCTTTCTCTAATATATTCTTGCCATAGTTTATACTAAAATCACTTATTTGTCAATAACATCTGACACAAACAAAATAATACTTCATTGTAACCTTACTATTGTTCATTTTTACTGTCAAGAAAATCAAACAGAAAAAATACGCTTAATTGAATATTATGATTTAGTAACAAAAAAAATCCTTATTTAAAGCCATTTTTTTACTATTTTATTTTAGTTTGTCATTTTTTCTTGACAAAACTTTTTTTCTTGTTTAATATCGGCAAAGGATATAGGACTTTCGAGACCAAATCGCTCGAGCGGTTTGGTGGGGCAACACACCAGGCAGACGTGCCTGACGTTAGCTAACTCGTTTGACAAGTTGTCGCAAGACGGCTATATCAAACAAGGGCAATTCCGGAATTAATAAATTATCATCTCTGCATAATAAAAGCTCTTTGTCAGACATAATAAAAAGCCGGTACTGGACAACAAAGAGCTGAACGGTTTCCCTCATAAGCCCTCCGGGTTTATGAGGGAAACTGTTAAACACAAAAAACGGAGGAAGAGAAGATGTGGAGAATGATTACGGAATTAACAAGTCGGATAGCCAGGGGGACCTGCTGGGTCCTCCAAACTTGGGTCTGGCCCGCCCTGGTGGTCTTTACCACCAGAGTGGCCGTCCCCTTGGCAAGGTTTACCGCCGAACAGCTGGCGGTCCTTGTCAGGGAGTTGACCCGAGGCCTGGCCCAAGGCCTCGGTCAGCTGACCCGGGCAATAGCGCCTTGGGCGCTGGGGTTGGGAGTTCTGGTGGTTGGACCACCGGAATTGACCACCCTGATCCTCCTCCTCGGAATCGTCTACCTAGGTGGTAGAATGATCATCAAAGGAGGAGGGAAAAAGGGCGGCAAATAAGCCGCTCTTTTTTATTTTTATAAAAACCACTTTCTGTTATGTGTTTAAAAATTATGGGGTATTGTTATTTTTTTGCTATAATAAAAGTAATGACTAATAACATAGACCCAAACAACCTCTCTAACAACGAAACAAATGAACAAGAGAACGCGGGTGGTTTAAGCTCCGAAAAAAGACAGATGGCCGCCTCAGCTTTAAGTAAAAATTCGGGCAGTGATGATAATGAAAAAGAAGTGCGGCCGGCTAACGATCTGGCCGAACGGCTCCGAAAGGCCCGTCGGGCCATGGCCGGACCGGAAAAAGCTGCGGAATGGGAAAGGGAGAATCAACAAAATGAAATAGAATCAGAAAAAGCAAATCTCAACCAAAAATTGCAAGACATAGATAAACAAAAAGAATCTCTCGAGATCTCATGGATCGCCCTGGACAACAAACGAGCCGGCTTGAAGAAAAATCTTGATCCGGTGTTGGCTGAGGAAGAAAAGGTGGAACTGAAAGAAGATACTTTGGAAGGAAAAGAACGGACCACGCCTTTGGCAGAAGAAAGACGAAAGATCGAAGAACAGAGATGGGAAGTTCAGAAAAAAAGAAGGAATCTGGAAGAAAAGAAATGGGACCTGGAAGAAAAGTTGACCAAAATCAACGCCAATATCAAAGAAAACACGGAAAACTACCGAGGTCTGCTAAAAGAAGAGGAGAAGATCAAAAAACAACTCGAAGAAATAGAGAACGAAAATCATTTGATCGAAGAACAAATTAAACTAGAAAAAGAAGAAAAGAAGAGGCAGGCTCTGGAACAGTTAACTCTGGAGGAAAAGAGACGCCAACAAGAGGCCAAAAAAGAAAAAGAAAGAGAAGCTCGAGAAAAACAGGCCCAAATAAAAGCCGAAAAAGAAAGACAGGCCCGAGCAGAAGCCGAAGAAAAGTCTAAACCACCAAAACAACAGACCCCGATCCAGCAACCTAAAACTCAGAGTCCGGGCGGAAACGCCCACCAAACAAGCAGTATATTGCAACAGACCGGTCAACCCTCAAAAGACACCAAACCGGAAAATGACATAATTACCGACCAAAAAAGACATGAGGAACTCCAGAGAGCTTTAAGATTAAAAAGGGAAAGGGGAGAGAGCCGGAGTAATCCCGCAACCACTCCGACCGTTGAAGAGAATAAAAAACCTCGGTCCGAATCAAACAACGACCAACCGGAACAGAATCTAAGAGAGGACCTGATCAAAACCAGGACCGAGCTTGAAGAAATAAAAAAACAACTGGCCGACATGAGAGACACTCAAACCGGGCAGACACCACCAAGCACCCCTAAACCAGAACCTCAATCAGACTCCAGACCGGATAACACTTCCCGGGCGGAAGAAAACTTCGCCACCTACCCCCAAACCAAACAAACTGAAACCTTAAATGCCCTAAATATTGACTCCGGACTATCTGAAGAGTCGGCCCCGGAGCCTCCGCCTCAACCCGAGACCGCCAAACTCGACCAAGAGCCTCAAACCGATACCCCACCGGAGCCGCCAACTCCTTCAAATGAAGCTCCGGCCGGACCTCAACCCGAAGAAACCCCGTATTCCGATGATGACAGTCAGAGAAGAAAAGCCGAGATCTTAAGTGCCATAAATATTGACCCCGAAATATCTGAGGAAGCCAGTGATAACTATTCGCTCGATCAAGATAGCCGAAACCCTCAAAACCAAGTCGGAGACATTGAGCCCCCCTCAAGAAAAAATAACGAACCACCAATTCCGGCAAGCAATTTTGCCCCGGAAAACCCTGAGCCGAACCCGGACGAACAAGAAGAGACCTTGCCCAGATTAAGGACATTTCAAACTGACGCCAGACAAGTTCAAGGCTCTTCAGGCGACCAAGACTTGGAGAAGCTGAGAAAGAAATTTCCTTGGCTCGGTTCTTAAGATCAGACTTATCTCTTGATATATAAATGGACCACGAACCACGATCATCCAACAATAACTCTCAAAACGATCCCGGTCGGGTAACCGAGGCCGAAAATGACCTCGAAATCGATCGGGATTCTTTAGAGTGGCTAAAAAAACAGCAAGCAGCTCGTCTGGCCATGAGCGGTGGATCACTCGAAGAAGAAATGGATCACCTTAAGGAATTAAGCAAAAAAAGACAAGAAGCCCGACTGGCCATGGAAGACCTGGAAACTAAAAGAAAAAGGGAAGCCCAAAAAGCCCAAGAAACCAAAGAATTGGCCCGAGAAAAGAAAATAGCCGAACTAAGAAAAAAAAGACTGGCTGCCAAGAAAAAAGAAGTCGAATCAACCCGAAAAAGCGAGGAAGAAGCAAAAAGATTCGAAGCAAAAAAAAGATCAGACCAAAAGCAGGCCCAAGAAATGTCCGAAGAAAAGATCGAACAGTTATTAAAATCAGAAAACGCCAAATTGCCGCCGAGTCAGACCTTATCATCTGACCTTAGGCAGAAAAATCAACCTGAAAACAGAAGCACCCCGAGTAATACGGCCGAAAAAAGCCAATCCGGTGCCAACAAAAACCACACCCGACCTTCGACCACCACCTCAAAAGTCGCTCTATTCGGAGTGACTATTATTTTATTACTTTTGGCAACCGGGGCCGGGATTTTAACCTGGCAAATATTTATCAACCCCCAACCCGACTCCATCGATCCCAGGCCTTTAATATCAGTCACCAAAAGCCACGAAATAAAATTACCTCAACCCCCGGAAAACATCCGTCAAGAGTTGAGGATCTTATCCAGCTCCGATCAACCCGACCATCCGCGCGGACACCTGGCAAATATTTATTTCACAAAACCCCAAAATGACTCCGGCCGAGTCGACCAACCCCGCAGGCCGGCCCGGACCGAAGAATTACTAACAGCTACCGAGGTAAACTGGCCGAGAAACTTTACTTATTTTCTCCAAGATGAGTTCATGCTCGGTCTATCAGAGCACCTTTTCCCTCGATCGCTGTTTTTGATCCTTAAAACCAACTCCTGGGAAAACTCCTTCGACACCCTACTCCAAAACGAATCTGAAATAACCGCCGAACTGATCGCCGATCTCTTCGGCCGCCCCGAACCAGAAATAAATGAATTGACCTTCAAAGACAAGACGATCAAAAATTTAGATATTCGAGCCGGTCAGGATCAAACCCGGGAATTTGTTGTGTATTATGGGTTCTTAGACCGAACTGTTTTGGTCTTTACTCAAGACCGAGAAACTCTGGAGCATATTATCGACCAACACCAAAATCCGGATCAGTAAAATCTCTCCTGCAACTCAAGAAAACTTTTATTAAAGGCTTGTTTTTGATTTCTGCTTGTCAAGATCAAATAAACTGCTATAATCGCGACATGGATATTAATTACTACAAAAACAAATTAGAGCAAGAAAAAACCGTACTGGAAAACGAACTGGATCATCTGGGGGTACGCAGTACCGAAAGAAATAACGACTGGGAAGCTCAACCGGAAAATATCGACGAAATAAGCACTCGGGACGAGGTCTCGGGAAGGTTGACCGAGTTAGGGGAGCGCCAAGCAACCGAATACTCCCTGGAAGAGAGATTAAAAACCGTCAATCAAGCTTTAGAAAAGATCAAAGACGGCTCCTACGGTCTCTGCTACGTTTGCCAAAACCCGATAGAAGATGACCGCTTAGAAGCCAATCCGGCCGCCGAAACTTGCAAAACTCACATCGAGGAAGAGAGTAAGTAACCATGGTCACCACGATTCATTCGGCTCAGCTGATCGGACTATCAGCTGAGTTAGTGTCTGTGGAAGTGGATATTACTCGCGGGAGCCATAGTTTTCTTATTGTCGGCCTGCCGGACAAAGCGGTTGAAGAGGCAAAAGACCGTATCTCGGCCGCGATACGCAATACCGGGTACAGTGCCCCGCACCAGGGAAGTCGCCGAATCATCGCATCTTTAGCTCCGGCCGAATTAAAAAAAGCTGGGGCTCATTTTGACCTGGCGATCACTTTGGGCTACTTATTAGCCGCCAGGCATATACAATTCAAACCCGATCACCGGATCTTCTTTGGAGAACTGGGTTTAGACGGCAGTATTTGTCCGGTTAAAGGGGTCCTCCTTTTAACTCAAAAAGCAAAAGAGGCCGGATTCAAAGAAGTATATATACCCGAACCCAATCTCCGGGAAGCGGCTTTGGTTGGCGGGATATCGGTATTTGGGGTCAAAAACTTGGCCACCTTAATAAGTCACCTGACAGCCGGCATCTCTTCCGGCAATAACCCCGATCTGCCTAAAATATCTTTAATAGAAGCCCCTAAAACAAAGATAACTAGTCGCTCCGGATCAAACCCGGAACTGGACTTCGCCGAGATCTCAGGCCAAAATACCGTAAAAAGGGGACTCGAGATCGCGGCCGCCGGGGGGCATCACGTAGCCATGATCGGACCACCCGGGGCCGGCAAAACCATGCTGGCCCGAGCCTTTACCGGGATCTTACCGGAGTTAAAAGAACAGGAAATAATCGAAGTTACGAGTATTCATTCCATCGCCAGCCAGTTGACCGACCAAAAAATAAACTCTGTCGCCCCGTTTCGCTCCCCCCACCATACCGCAAGTTACGCGGCCATGATCGGAGGTGGTTTGTGGCCTAAACCCGGAGAGGTATCTTTAGCTCATCGAGGAGTTTTGTTTTTAGATGAATTTCCGGAATTTGACAAAAAGGTGATCGAATCTCTTCGCCAACCCCTAGAAGACAAGATCGTTCAGATCTCAAGAGCAAAAGCTAATCTTTCCTTCCCGGCTCACTTCACCCTACTGGCAGCTATGAACCCCTGTCCTTGTGGAAACTGGAAAAGCCAGAAGGAGTGCAGTTGTTCGATCGCAACAGTTATTCGTTACCAAAAAAAGATATCCGGCCCGATCATGGACAGACTGGATCTCTGGCTTGAGGTTCCGGCCGTCCCGATCAAAGCTTTATCCGAAAGAAAAAAAGGCCAAGAATCAAGCGCTATGATCAAAAAAAGGGTAGCGAAAGCCAGAAATATTCAAAACCAACGTTTTTCCGGTTTCCCGAAAGTGCTGGTTAACGGTGAAATGTCGGTAAAACAAATCAATGAACTGATCCCTCTTTCTAATTCAGTTAAAACCATCTTAACCCAAGCCGCCACCAGGATGACTTTATCAGCTCGAGCCTATCACCGCTCGATCAAACTGGCTCAAACTATTGCCGACCTGGATCAAAGCCCTGAGATAAAAGAAAAGCACATCTTAGAAGCCCTACAGTACCGACCTCGGGATATACTCGAGAGATAACTCCGGCAACTGATATAATGCTGACCGGAAACCCAGACCGATAAAAATAAAACCGGTTTCCCGACCGACCAAATCAAACTCCCGGTGACAGATCTTTTACGATCTCGATCGCCTCGGCAGGCTCTTCGATCAGAGCATACAACCCGAGATCATCTTTATCTACCGCCTGATTTTCTTGATACAATTTCTGATCAATGAATTCCAACAACGGTTGCCAAAAATCCCGACCACATAAAATAACCGGGACTTTTGGCATTTTGTGGGTCTGAATCAATGTAACTATCTCAAAGAACTCATCTAAAGTCCCAAAACCTCCGGGGAAAAAAACAAAAGCATCAGCCGAAAAAGAAAGGCACACCTTTCGGCTGAAAAAATAATTAAATTCCACCTGACCGGTCAAATACTTATTAACAGCTTGCTCTCTCGGCAAATGAATAGCTAACCCCAAAGACCGGCCTCCGGCCTCAAACGCCCCTCGATTGGCCGCCTCCATTATCCCGGGACCACCCCCGGTCACCACCGCGTACCCCAACTCCGTCAATCGGGTGGCCAACTCGGAAGCCTTGAGGTAATAAGGGTTCTCGGGAAGAAAACGAGAAGAACCAAAAAAAGTCACTGAGCGGTTGTAACTTTTTATAAAATCCAGGCCATCGCTGAACTCTTTGTTTATAACCGTCAACCGATCCGCGATCGCCTCATCTAAGGTCTTGATAGTCAAAGGCTCTTGAGGTAACTTAGCCTCCGGTAACACTGTTTCAGACTGATCATCATTATTATCAAACATAAACAATATAATAACTGGTAAGTATTTTTAATGTAGCATTTTTCCTCCTTTAAAACCAGATAAAAAATATTACTTAACCGACTTATTGAATTTTCTGTTCTCTACCAACAAAAACACCCCCTCTTTTGATCGATGGGGGTGTTTTTCTTGGGGTATTATCTAGATCAGCCCCGAATACTGCCCCGAAAGCCCTATTCGGGGCCGATCTAGAGTTAAAACGGATTGGTTGGTCCACCTCTTATCTCAAAATGTAAGTGGGGGCCGGTTGACCGACCGGTTGAGCCCATATAACCGATCACTTGCCCTTGAGACACGCTTTGGCCGACATGGACCGCATTTCGACTCAAATGAGAATACAGTGTCTGAGTGCCATTAGGGTGATCGATCACGATATAATTACCATAACCGCCGTTCCAACCACCGGTCCGACTAAGAGAAACCACTCCTCCGGCCGAAGCATATATCTCCGCTCCATGATGACTGGCCAGATCCACCGCATTATAACCATGCAATCCTTGAGTCCGAACTCCGCCACTTATTGGTCTCAGATAGTAACCGGCATGAACTGCCCCGGTCCCTCGTTCTGCGACACCGGTATCGGTTTTCGGAGTCGGGGAGGGAGCAGGTTTTTCCGGCTCCGGAATCGAGCCATAAGGAACCATGATCTCTTCTCCGGCAACCACTTTTCCGTCTGCTAAATTATTATATTGAATTATCTCCTCTTCGTTGCCTTGATATTTTTTGGCTATCGAACTTAAACTATCTCCGGACTCTACCGCATGTCGCACCCCGGAAACCGGCAAAATCGCCAAAACTTGCCCCGGTCTAATAGAGTCACCGTGTGACATATCATTGGCCCAAATTATGGTATTTACAGTGACATCGAACATTCTTGCGATCTGAGACAGGGAATCTCCTTCTCGAACCACATAAACACTGATCTGGCCGTCGCTGGTATTTAAATTCAAATCCTCACCGGAAGAGTCTTTCCCGGGTCCGTCATCAGAAACCAAAACGCTATCATCTAAGAAATTTATACTCCCGCCCCCATGAGACGAAAAGGAATTATCGGAAGCCAAACCGGCTTCAAGCAGAGAAAGGTTCTGGGAATTAATGCCCGAATTGCTGGCCGTTTCAGCTCTCACCCACTTACTGCCTTTTTGACTTTCGACTGAGAAAAGGACCACCGCCCCAACCAACACCAGCCCTAACAGTAAACTAGACACCATTAAACCCTCACGAGTGTTTATCGCTTGCCTTGAAACTATGTTCTTTTTTCCGATCCGGTCAATAAATGTTCGGAAAAAATCCTGGATTTTAGGTAAAATAAGCCTCGAATTTAATTTTTAATCGTTCTGCGATCTGTTGACGATCTTCCAAGAGACCGTTACTAACTTTTCTACTCATACCGAAATCTCTAAAATAATATACCCATAAAAAGAAAAAATCAAGACCCTGAAAAAATAAACCACCTCGCAGTAAGCTGACGAGGTGGTTTATTTTGAGAACCCCTCGGTTCTCAACGCCGAGCCCCGAGCCCCTCTTGAGGGGCTCGGCTGCTCTCCGCCACAAGGGAAATTACAGTTTCCCTTGACATC
>CAZVBR010000015.1:0-14516 GCA_964625755.1 uncultured Candidatus Saccharibacteria bacterium
GCTCGGCGTTGAGAACCGAGGGGTTCTCAAAATAAACTACCTCGTCAGCTTGCTGTGAGGTAGGTTATTTTTTTACGGTCGGGATCCGAGCGGGTTATTGTAGTAATTGACTTGCTCTGTTGAAAGGTATTTAATAGTCGCAAGAGTAGGTCTTTCTGAAAGTGGCAACTAAGGTGAGAGGAGAAGAGGATGTTCAACCCTAGAGATACTGATTTAATCCACGCTATTAATGGCAACTGTCAAAAGTTTTTCATCCCCAGCACTAAAGGGGGTGAGAGGGAGATGGCCTCGGTTCTTTTTAACGAGGGGGCCGATCAGCTCCAGGAGGATGAAGATCGTGGCGGGCGTGAACCTGTCAAGGTTAAGTTTTTAAGAGTGACCGGTTCGAGTTCTCCACGGGAAGTTCTCGAGATTTTATCGAGAGAAAGAGGAGTATCTCCGGAGTTTTTCTTCTTGAGCAAAGATCAGGTGGTGCTATTTTTGGTCACCCACCCGTTTTTGTTTCAAGAAAGAATGAGTCCCAGGATATATTTCTTGGTCTCTCCTCCGAAAAAGATCTTAGAGTGTAACATAAATACTTTGGTGATACCGGCTTACACTCAGGCCAATATCACTGAAGTGGATGACAGTAGTATAAAGTTCGGGGCTCTAGTGATACCTGTGGTTTGAGGCCCGCGGTCCGTACCGAGCAACTTGCTTGGTACGGACCTTGGCTTTTGCCACTTTCAAGATCGACTTTTATTCAGACAGTCCCGGGATTAAAGTCGGCAAGTCGGAATTGTTTCGGCCGAAATGGTTTTTATCGGTTTTTTTGATTTGACTTAATAATGGTTTAAGTATTTAATTGTGATGGAAAAAACAAAGTTCGGCGTTCGAGCTTTGAAGGGTGTTTGAATAAGGAAAGGAGGGTTTTTGGATGTCAATGGGAGTTGACTTTGAACTGACCCGAGTGGACAACAAAGGGGTGTTGATCCCTGAAACAGAACTGGAAATGAGCGACAGGGATCGGGCTCTCTGGGAAAGCCTGATCGACTTTGAGTCCAATGATGCCCATATTTATTGGGACTTTGCTTCTAATCCCGAGGGTAAGCCCCGAGAGGAACTACCTGCCGCTCAGCTGACGGTTTTTTGGGTGAGAGTGGTGGCAGTCGAAGAGGAGGGGGCGGTCTTCCGTTTTCCCGATATTGTGCTGGCAGCTCGGGAGCGATATGATCTGGGAGACCGGCTTTCTTTTTGGTTTACTCCGGATCAGATCACTACAGCGTTAAGAGAGCTAGTTATCTGGCCGATTGAGTCGATCTTGTTTTGTGCGTTCCCGCTTTGGGTTTTAGGGTTTTCGATGGATCCCGAAACAAAGCAAAAAACCCTTAAGGTGGAATCATTGTTCAATGGCATTAAGGTGACTGAGGGGGATAGTTTTTATGTCGCTTTGCCTTTGAATGCCTAGTTGTTTGGGCCCGCACTGAGTGCTTCGTTTTGTGCGGGCCTCGGTGTTTTGGGGTGGTAGCGGTGAGCGGCGAGGTGTTTTTACCGAAGAATAAAATGTGGACAGAGGTGTAGGGAGTGGTTTGAGCTTAATCAATGGTAACCAAAAATGGTACAATGGAGTTTGCCGGGACTTTGAATGTTTTTGGCGGTCAAGCTCGGTGTTGTTTGGAGTAAATTATATGTCGAAGATCAATTTGTCAGAATTAAATTCCGTTCATTTCATCGGTTTGGGTGGGATCGGGGTTTCGGCTGTCGCTCGGATGATGTTGTTGGAAGGTAAAACCGTTTCCGGGTCTGATAGAAAACTCAATAATATGGTCGAGAAGTTGATCGACCTGGGGGCTTCTTTTTATGAGGGACACAGTGCGAGTAATTTGCCGAAAGATACCGAAGCGGTGATCTATACGGTCGCGATCTCTGAAGATAATCCGGAATTGGTTTTGGCTCGTGAGCGAGGTCTGCCGACTTTGACTTACTCTCAGGCCTTAGGAGTGTTGTCTGAAGATTATCGGACTGTGGCGGTGGCCGGTACTCACGGAAAAACCACCACCACGGCCATGTTAAATACGATCACTTCGGCCAACCAAGTAGATGCGACGGTTATTGTGGGGAGTTTGTTGTTGGGCGGAGAGGAAGAGTCCAATTTGGTGATTGGGCAGAGTTCATGGCTTATCGTTGAGGCTTGTGAATACAAAAGATCGTTTCTTGATCTGTGGCCGGAGATAGTAGTGATCACAAATATTGACGAAGATCACCTTGATTATTATCGGGATATCGCGGAGATCAAAGAGGTGTTTCGGGAGCTGGTTTCTCGGATTCCTGAAACCGGAGCTTTGGTTTGTGATGTCGGTGATCCCGAGTTGTCTTCTGTGATCCGAGCAGCCGCCTGTCCGGTTATCGATTATCAAGAGGTCAAGATCAGTGACCTCTGTCTTCCGATGCCGGGTCGCCATAATCGCTTGAATGCTCGAGCTGCTTTGGCGGCCGCTCATATCTTAGGTGTTGACCAGGGTCGGGCCCGGTCGGCTCTTAGTAATTTTACCGGTACCCATCGCCGTCTTCAGTGTCTGGGGCAGACCGAGGGGCGGGTTAAAGTCTATGATGACTACGCTCATCACCCGACCGAGATCGCGGCTAGTTTGGAGGCCCTAAGAGAGCGTTACCCGACGGCTCGTTTGGTTGTTGTGTTTCAGCCTCATCTGTATTCCAGAACCGCCAAATTATTGACTCAGTTCGGGGGGTGTTTTCAGTTAGCCGAAGAGGTGATAGTAGCCCCGATCTATGCGGCTCGGGAAAAAGATCCCGGCAATATTTCCAATCATTCTTTGGCTGTGGAGTTAAGGCGAGCCGGTCTTAATGCCCGATCTTTGGTCGAGGACGCTGAGATCATGACTTACCTTGAGCAGTCGGTTGAACCGGGAGATGTGTTGGTTTTTATGGGGGCGGGGGATATTGGCCAATCGGCTCAAGCTTTTTTGAGAATTACCGAGGAGCAGACCGCACCGAGGTGATCTGAAAAGTTCGGTTTGGAGCGGTTGGAACTTAAGACCGGATCTTTTTTGAGAGATTTGGTGTTTTTTATTTAATCGGGTAGAATGGGCTTTATGTTAAACTCCGGTGGACATTTATGGCGTTATCGTGTTACGGCGATCATGGGTTTTTTGGTGGCCGTTGTTCCGTTTTTGGGATTTCCCGGTAGCTGGCGACAGGTGATGTTTGCGGTGTTGGGAGTGTTATTGATCGGAGTTAGTTTAACCGGCAGTCACCGGGTTCGAGCAAAGAAGAATAACCCAGATTTGGATTTGAAAAAAACAGAAGAGACTACTCAGCCGAAAAACAATGAAGAAGAAAAGGTGGCGCCGGAGGTTTCTGCCGGTCTTGATCTGGGAGCGGGGGAGGAATTAGAGATCGAGAATCGATCGGGTTTAAGTGAGCCTGATCAAGATCAAAATCAAGATCTTGAGCAGGCGGGGCGAAAAGACGGAAAAAAGAAACGCAGTCGAAAAATTAAAAAATCAGAAAATTAACAAAACTAATTCATAGTCAAGTGCTTAAGGTAATCATTGGATTATTGGTAATAGGTGTAATTTTTACCGGCTGGAGAGTTCTCTCCGAAGTCGGACCGGTTGAGTTTGAGAGTCGCATTCCGATCTATGATCAAGATGGGTCGGTGGTGAAAGCCGAGCAGGATGAGAAAGAAGACGACAGAGGAGAAGACCCGGATACGGAAAATGACCTTAAAGAAGATGAGTCCGAGGTGGGGGATTCGACTGGGCAACCGGAAGATCACTCTGTGGTCCACCTTGATACACCTCGACCCTTACGGTCTTTATATATGACAAGCTGGATAGCCGGAACTCTGGATATGCGTCAGAATATCTTGGATCTTGTTGATCGGTCGGAGATAAATTCACTGGTGATCGATATAAAAGACGACACCGGGCGAATTTCTTTTCCGGTTAATGATCCGGAGCTTCAAGAGATCGGTTCGGTTGAGCGTCGGATCAGAGATCTGCCGGAGTTGATAGCCGACTTAAATGACAAAGGAGTGTATGTCATTGGTCGGATATCGGTTTTTCAGGATCCGTATTTAACGACTAAGAGGCCGGATCTTGCGGTTCGGCGAGCAAGTGACGGTGAGGTCTGGCAGGACCGAAAGGGTCTGACCTGGCTTGATCCGGGATCTCAAGAGGTGTGGGATTACACTTTAGGTATTATGAGGGAGTCTTACGCTCAGGGGTTTGATGAGATAAATTTGGATTATATCAGGTTCCCCTCAGATGGAGATATGTCAGACATTGATTACCCGATCTCTGACCTAGACAACTCTACTCGTTCCGAAATATTAACCGAATTTTTTCAATACTTAGACCAAGAGTTAAGCGATTCTGATATGATTGTTTCGGCCGATCTTTTTGGGCTGGTAACCTCTAATCCGGACGATCTTAAGATCGGTCAAATTTTAGAGGACGCTTTGCCTTACTTTGATTATATTGCTCCGATGGTCTACCCGTCTCATTACCCGCCCGGATTTAAAAATATTCCCGACCCTAACCAAGCCCCTTATGATGTGGTCTATTTGTCTTTAAAGGATGCCTTAGAGAGAGTCAAAGAGGCCGGTTACCCCTCTCGGATAATCCGACCGTGGCTCCAAGACTTTAATTACCCGGTCCCTTACACCGAAGAGATGGTTCGGGCTCAGATCCAAGCCACTTATGATGCCGGTTTGGATTCGTGGATGATGTGGGATCCTCGCAATCGATACTCTCCCGGAGCCTGGAGCGGCTTGGAGGAGTAAAGATCGAATTTTTTGATTTGACGTAAGATCTGATCAGCTGGTCTGATTTAGGGTCTTACCCCTTTAAATAAGGGGCGGTTACGTATATACTGGGGGTAAGGATAATCAAGTGTGTTATGTTTAATTCACCTCATATAAATTATTTTGCTCAAACTGATTTTCGGGGGAGAAAAACTCCTTTTGGTATAAAATCGGAAGACCGGGCCAGGCATATGTACGTTATCGGAAAAACCGGTATGGGGAAATCCACCATGCTCGAGAATCTGGCCATTCAGGATATAAAGAATGGCGAAGGTCTGGGTTTTATTGACCCACACGGCCAGGCGGCCGAGAAACTCTTGGAGTATGTGCCGGAAGAACGGATGGATGACGTGATGTATTTTGCGCCGTTTGATCTTGATTGGCCGGTGGCTTTTAATATCATGGAGGATGTCGGAAAAGACAAACGGCACCTGGTCGCCAACGGTTTGATGGCGACTTTCAAGAAGATCTGGCCCGATGTCTGGTCTCCCCGAATGGAATATATTTTAGGGAATACCATTTTGGCTCTTTTGGAGTACCCCAATTCTACCTTATTGGGGGTTAACCGGATGTTATCGGATAAGAAGTACCGGGAGAAGGTGGTTGACAATATTTCAGACCCGACCGTAAAGTCTTTTTGGACAGACGAATTTGCAAAATACAACGAACGCTATATGCAAGAGGCCGGAGATGCGATCAAAAACAAGATCGGTCAGTTTTCCGGAAACCCTTTGATACGTAATATCATTGGTCAGCCGAAATCAACATTTGATATTCGGGAGATGATGGACGAAAAGAAGATCCTGATCATGAATTTGTCCAAGGGTCGAGTCGGGGAACAAAACGCCTCTCTTTTGGGCGGTATGCTGGTAACCAAGATCTATCTGGCGGCTATGTCCCGAGCTGAAGCCTCGGAGGCGGAACTCCGGAATTTACCATTTTTCTATCTTTATGTTGACGAGTTTCAGTCTTTTGTTAATGAGTCGTTTACGGATATTTTGTCTGAAGCCAGAAAATACAAATTATCGTTAACCATTGCTCACCAGTATGTAGAGCAAATGCCGGAAGAGGTGAGGAGTGCGGTCTTCGGCAACATCGGCACCATTGTCAGTTTCCGGGTCGGTCCGCTGGACGCCGAATTGTTGGAAAAGATATTTATGCCGGATTTTACTCAGGAAGATATCGTAAATCTCGGGTTTGCTCAGATCTACTTAACTTTAATGGTCGATGGTGTCGGGTCGCCTCCGTTTTCGGCGGTAACCCTACCCCCGATCATCGGTTTAGAGGATCCCAGAAAAGAAGAATTACTGGAACAGTCTCGGCGCAGTTTTGCCAGACCCCGGGAGCAGGTGGAAAAAGAGATCATTGCCTGGCATGAGGCTTTGTCTAAAGATAGCTCGTCTGATCAAGGGAAAAATAAAACCGCAGATAAGGGGTCAAGAATGTCCGGGAAAAATACCGGAAAAGCCCAAAAAAGCCCTGAAAATGAAAAAAAGCAAAATAAAATCGGATCTCAGGCACCTTCTCACCAATCTGATCAGAGTAAAAACCCCGGTGAGTTAAAGGCCGGAGATCAAAAAACCAAGCCGGTGTCTCTGTCTGCCCTTAAATCAAAAAAGGAAGCTTCGGAAATGAAAGACAAGAAGGCCGGTAGCCAAAAACACAAAGACGATCTACGCTCGGTGTTGCAGGGGTTGATAAGTGACACTGACACCGGTCGGCTTGATGATCCTGACAAGGGGTCAAATCAGAAGGGGGCCGGCATCGGGAGAGATCGGTCCGAAAAACAAAAAGAAACCTCAGAGCCCGAACCAACTCTAAAGGACCTTCTGGAGCAAGAGTCTCGGGATGAAGCCCCAAAAGAAGAAAAAGTTAAAGAGGATAATTCTTATAAAAAAACACAAGAGCCGGAGTCAAAGATCGAGTCGGGCGATCCTGAAAGGGGAAAAACCAAGGAAAGTCCTCGCTCTCAGGTCGACTCGGGTCTTTCGCCGGAGGAATTGAAGAGGATCTTGGAGGTTACCGATGAAAAAGAAGCCGAGTTCTAGTCTGCCTGTCTTATGTCTTCTTCATCTCACATTTTATTATTAATAACTCAAGGTAAGGTCGGGGGAGCTCAGATGTCGGTTGTGTCTCTCGCTCGATCATTGGCCGAGGTTGGCCAGAATGTGTCTGTCGCTTACGGAGAAGGGGATTTTTTGGCTGAGGTGTGTACCGAAAACCGGATAGACAATTTTCGCCTCCCGCATTTGAAAAGGACGGTAAACCCGGTGACGAATTTGCGTTTTCTTTTTTCGTTTCGCCGGCTTATTGACCGCCAGAGGTATTCGATAATTCATATCAATAGCTCGAATGCTCTTTTGGGGGCGATCGCGGCTCGATTCAGCCGTACTCGACCCCGGGTGGTTTTTACTTTTCGAGGTTTGTCGTTTTTGGATCCGGCCGCCCCGATATCGAAACCGGCTCGTGTATTTTATGATCTTTTGTTTTGGTTTTTGGTTAAGTTCGTTGATGAGCCGGTTTTTGTCAGTCAGGCTAATTTTGAGGAGGCCAAACGGCGCCGAATAGTGTCTTCCGGCCGGGTTGTTTATAACGGTCTGGACGGCAGAAAATTGGAGTTTTTATCACCCCTCGGGGCTCGAGCTTGTCTGGCCGAGGCGACTGGAAAAGATCTGTCTTCGGCTTTGCTTTTAGGTTCGATCGGTCGCCTGGCACCGCAAAAAAATTATTTTTTTCTGATCCGACAAATGACAGAGCTGGGGGCTAAATTTCCGGAGTTAAAGCTGGTTATTATTGGAGGTGGTCCGGAAGAAGAGAAACTTCGGCGTCTGATCTTAGAAGAGGGTTTGACAGATAAGGTTTTTCTGGTCGGTGAGATGCCGTTTGCCTATCGCTGTCTTTTGGCTTTTGATGTTTTTGTTTTGACGTCTTGTTACGAAGGAATGTCGATCACTTTGATCGAAACTCTGTTTGCCGGGGTGCCGGTTTTGGCCAGTGATGTCGGGGGAGCTAAGGAGCAATTGAAAGACGAAGCTCAACTTTTTGAACTAGGCGATCGGTCGGATTTTCAAACCAAATTGGAGCATTTGTTGAGTGATCCGGGTCGACGTCAAGAGTTGGCTCGATTCAATAAAGATCGTTCCGGAGTGTTTGGTATTTCTGTCACCGCTCGAGGTTACCAAAAGATATATCGTGATCTGGAGTCCGGCAAATTTACCTAGAGGGGGCTAAACCAGAATTTACATTCGCCAGAAAAAATACAGATTGAGCGCTTTGCCGATCAAGTTGTTGGCTACGAGACTGCCGATCATTCCGGGTAATCCATAAAGCGGAGTAAAGATCAGGAATAAAGTGACCCGCAGTATCGGTAATGTTGTTCTGGTGATGTATAGATATTTGATCTTTTTTTCGGCCGTTAAGGCGGTACCGGTGAGCGATAGAGGTTTAAGAGCGAGAAGTAAAACCAGGATCTGGAAATAAACGACCGATTCTTGGTACTGAGGTAGGAGAAGTTCGTAAAGCCAAGGAGCAGCCAAGGCCGTTATGACCGCAACCGGTCCGGTGAACAAGAACAGGAGCATTATTTTTTTAAGGATCTTTATCTTTCTTTTCCGACCTCGAACTCCGTTTTCGGTTAATTTCGGTAAGGCCAAGGATTCAAAGGGCATTAGTTTCCGGATCTTTTCGAGGGGTTTTTGGGTAAATGAGTATATGGCTACCTCCGCCGGTCCCAGGATCGTCCACAGTATGATCTTGTCGAGCTCTTTGGTTACTTGGCCGACTATCTTCATGCCGGTCAGATTTTTACCGTAAGAGATCATCTCCTCGTCAACGGTGCTGTTTTCTGTTTGCTTAGAGGTGTAGATGAAAGTCAGTCCTTTAAGAAGAATAGATGAGCTGAAAATGACCAAAATTATGATCCACAAATTATCTGTCAGGATTAGGGTGGGGATGAGAGCTAAGGCTCCCCCCAATTTTATCAGGATGCTGATAAAGGTTTTAGTATCAAATTTTTTCTTCCCGCCCCAAAAGCAACTTGAGATCGCGAGTGATTCCCGGAAAGGAAAGAATAGAGCTATGATAAAGAATGACCCGGCCAAAAGAACATTCTCATTTATGGCATAGTAAGCGGCTATGATCAAAAGGATACCGGCCCCGATCAAGGACCACCGAGTCTTAACCTTAAACGCTTCTATTAGTGACCCCTCATACCCCTTGGCCGTGCTCTGCAGTAAGGCGGTGTTCATTCCCGGTAAGCTGAATATCTTCAAAGTTACGACGATTGAAATAATAAATTGATAACTCCCGTATGTTTCCTGGGGGAGGAAATTGGCAAAAGCCAGCATGGTCGCAAACGTGATCGCATTCAGTATAATGCGACCGAGTACCAGCCAAGAGCCACCACGGGCCGCATAGATCATGTCGGTTTTGGTGTATTTTTCTGACCAACGTAACAGGCGGCCGATTTTTTTCTTCCAGATTTTCATATTCACGTTATGTATTGTAAAGGAAAAAAGGCCGGAAGTCATTTTCAGGGTTAATAACTGATTGTTTTTTCGGGGTTTTGTTTTAAAATGAAAGACGAGGATTTAATAGTTAATTGATTGGAGTGATGAATAAAAATGTAATAATAGCTGTGGCGGTGATCGTTTTTTTGTTGGGAGGGTTTTTGTTTTTCTCTCTCGGCAGTGATCGGCCGGAGTTGAGTGATTGGGGTGAGGGAAGAATAGAGGATGTCGAAAAAGGGGACGGTCAGGTGGTCTCAGAAGGTGATCGAGTGGTAATTCATTACGAGGGGGCACTGGAAGACGGGACCGTTTTTTCCAGTTCGATCAAAAGAGGTAACCCGACTAGATTTACCGTTGGATCAGGAAGTGTGATCACCGGCTGGGAAGAGGGAGTGTTGGGCATGAACGAGGGGGGGATTCGTAGATTAGTGATCCCGCCTGAGTTGGGTTATGGCTCTGAGGAGCGGGGTTCGATCCCGGCAAATTCGACCCTAGTCTATGAAATTAGACTTCTGAAGATCGAATCAAGACCGGAGTGATGGGTGGATTGAAAGTTGTGGTTGAGTAGTTTCGAACGGTTCCCGAAACACTGTGTCGGTTTTTGGGGATTAATGAACAGGTCCTTGGTTTGTTGCCGTTTGCTGGTGTGGTGTATAATATGGTGGTAATTATTAGATTATCTAAAGGATGTATGAGATCTATAATCATTGCGGTCATTATTTTTATTTTTTTGGTAGGCGGGGCTTTTTTAATTCGCAGTCAAGAAGTGTCTTCTCCAATCGAAAGTGATCTCTCGGAGGAAGGTGTCGTAGCCGAGTCGGCCGATCTTGAGATCGTGGACACTGAGGAAGGAATAGGTGAGCCGGTGACTCTTGGTGATCAAGTAGCCGTTCATTATGAGGGCCGATTGGAGGACGGGACGGTTTTTGACAGTTCTTTTGATCGGGGAGAGCCTTTTAGATTTACTGTCGGAGCCGGAAGTGTAATAGAGGGCTGGGAGGAAGGTTTGTTGGGCATGAAAGAAGGAGGGTCACGAGAATTGGTTATTCCACCTGAGATGGGTTACGGCCCGAGAACTGTCGGGATGATCCCGCCAAATTCAACTTTGATATTTGATATCGAATTGCTCGAGATCGAAACAGAGTAAAATCATTTCATCCGGCAAATGGCCAGAAAAGTCTTTATTCGTCTTGATTGAAAGTGCCCAGTCTCTGAATCAAAGATTTTGAGTTGATAGCGAGGATGTATTAGAGTTTTATTTTAAAGTGGATCAATAGATGATAATAAAGAGGATCGAAAAAGCACTTGAAGGTCTCCCCGGCTTGAAAGGTGAGCTTAAAATATTTTACTCAAAACAAAGAAAGCTTTCTTGGGTATGTTATTTCTCGGACGATGAAAAGGAGTATGTGTTGAAGATCCCGCAGAGAGCGGTTCGAGGCAAGGGAGATGGTCAAGTTGAGACACAAAGAAAGGCTGAAGCTGAGTGGATTAGCCTGAATTATTTTTACGATCTGGCCGATTCCGATGATTGTCCGATAAATTTTGTAAAACCGGTGGCTTATCTCTCGGAGTTAAACGGGGTGGTGACGGAGAAAGTTTCCGGGTCGGATCTGTATCGATGGCTGAAACGTGACCACCGAAAACTTGAGAAAGAAAAGAATCGAGACCTTCTCAGGCGAGTGGGAGCCGGTCTTTCTTTTCTACAGGCTCGGCAAAGAAAAGAAGTAAAAAAGTTGAAATTCAAGTGGAAGAAAACCGATGACCTCGTAATTGACGAAAAATTAAAAAATATTTTTGAGGAAAATCGATTAGATCATTTTTATACCGTTGAAAGCATGACCGGATTTGATATTCGAGATATTTTGGTGTCCGAGGAAGGGCAAGTGTATTTGGTTGATCCGGGTGGTGTTGAAAAAAGATATATTTATGAGACAGTGGCCAATTTATTATCTACTCTAAAGATCTTACATCAGGGTGATTTATTTTTTCCCTTGAGGACGGTTAGTCGAGCATATGAAAAGGCATTGATCGAAGGTTATTTGGGTGACGATCAGTGTGATCAAAAATTACTTGGAGTATTTGTTCTTGCTAAAATAACTAAGCTTTACAAAATTGCCAGAGATAGAAAATTACCACAAAGGTTCGGATCAGGAAAAGTGTTAACAAAGATCTATCTCGATCCTTTTTACAAAAGAGAGATCAAAAAAACAATCAAGGAATACGGATTGGGGCATTTTTGAGAAAATTCGAGAAGTTCACAAAATAAACTACCTCGCAGCAAGCTGACGAGGTATTTTATTTTGAGAACCCCTCGGTTCTCAACGCCGAGCCCCTCAGGAGGGGCTCGGCTGCTCTCTGCCACAAGGGAAACTACTACTTCCCTTGATATCCCTTCATCGCGCATTCATCTCCGCAGCCAAGCTGCGGAGAATTCTGCGCTAGATTAAAAAAGTGCTCGAAAGGCATAAGGATGCTCGCAGCTTGAATTTGAGGTGGAGGATTTAGGGTTAAAGTGGTTGCTCGGCGAGGCGGAGATCATCAAGATCTTACAGGCTGTCCGGAAAAGAAAAGATTCACTGAAATAGGTTAAAATTTCTTACCTTAAATATGCCTCAAGCTGGGTTTGAAATGAGCGTTACCGGTCTTTTCTGGCGGAGCGGTTTTTCCTTTTGAAATAAGAATTGAACTTTTCTCTCTCCGTGTTATATTGAAGTCATGAAATTGGACGAAATTCTGCACTGGATATTGTTGGGCATTGTTTTTCTTACGCCTTTTATTGCTTTGGTGGTCGGTTGGGGTTTGATGTTCCCTTATGTCTCCGGAAAGGTGATGCCTTTTCGGTTTTTAGTCGGTTCGGGGTTTGCGATCTGGGCCGGCTTGGCCGTTATCCGGCCTGAATTTCGGGTTCGTTGGTCTCCGATCTTGGCTGCTTTTGGGGTATTTGTTCTTGTGATCGGTTTGGCGGCGGCGTGGGGGGTTGATCCTTATCGCAGTTTTTGGGGAAACTTGGAGCGAATGGAAGGAGTGGTTTTTTATGTTCACGCTCTGGCTTACTTTTTGCTTTTGATCTCGGTTTTGAATACTCAGAAATTATGGCGGGCTTTTTGGCACGTTAATATGTTGGTCGGGTCGATAGTGGCTCTTTGGGGGATATTCCAAGTGTTTACTGATGGCGGCCGGGTGTATGCCACCCTGGGTAACCCTATTTATCTGGGTGGTTACAGTTTACTGCTTTTTTATCTGGGCTTGTATTTGTGGCATAAAAGTGGCTCCTGGTTTTCCGGTTTGTGGTACGGCAGTTTTTCGGCCTTGCAATTGTTGGTCATGTTTTTGACCGCAACCCGGGGCGCGGCGGTGGGGTTTTTGATTGGTTCTTTCTTGGTTTTGTGTCTGGCGGCTGCGTTGCTCCGGGATAATGTTTACTGGCGCAAGATGGCGATTGGGAGTTTGGTTGGCTTGGCGGTGTTGGCCGGGGGGTTGTATGCCATGTCGGATACTTCATTTGTGGAAAATAATCGGGTCTTGAGTCGATTGACGGATATCTCTCTGGAGTCAAGGAACATTCAAGCGCGTTTTATGACCTGGGAAAAGGCTTGGCAAGGTTTTACAGAAAAACCTGTTCTCGGTTGGGGGCCGGATAATTTTGTTTTTATTTTTTCTCATAATTACAATCCCGATATGTTCGGGGATGCTTTTTGGTTTGACCGGAGTCACAATGTTTTCTTAGACTGGCTCTCTACCTCCGGGATACTCGGTTTTTTGAGCTACCTAGCTGTTTGGTTGGCCGCTATATATTACCTGTGGCGGAGATCGCAAAATGAACCACTTGTTGGCCGGATCATTTTGACCGGATTGTTGGTTGGGTATTTAATTCAGAATTTCTTTGTTTTTGACAATGCTTCGGTTTTTATGTTGATAACCGCCGTTTTGGCCTACATTCATTTTCTGGGTCGATCAGAGGAATCGTACGAACCGGAAGAGGGGAGGTTGATGGTCGAAGGAAAGGCCAAGATAAAAGCTGTGGTCGCGATCTCGATAATTCTTTTGATCGTGATATGGGCTAACGGCCCGGTCCTGGTAGACAATTACCGTTTGGCTCGGGCGCGCGATCATTCCAATAGGCAGGAGATCGATATGGCCCTTGTCGAGAATGTTCTTGCGGATGCTTTGGGGCTTGCCGGGTCGAATGATCTTATGGGGGCGGGCACGGAAAGAGAGATCCAGAGTATTATTAACGCGGTCGAAGAAGCTAAAGCTGAATTGGCTGTAGGCGAGGAAGATCAGGTAATGAAGACCGTGAGCTTATTTGGACAACCAATGAGCTTTATGGTAACTCGCGATCACTTCAATGATAATTTTCAAAAGAGTCTGGATTTGTATCGCCAGATCTTCAAGAGAAGAAGCGCGGCTTGGGGTGAGGCGGCGACTCATATGAGGAGTTCGGCCAATGAGGCTGTTTTGGACCCGGTGGTTGATCCGGAACTGAAAGAACAGTTCGTGTCAGAAACTATTGATAATCTCAAGATGATGTTGGAGCTCTCTCCGGAAAATCCTCGTTATTTATTTTTCCTAGGCAGATTTTATTCCAGTCAAGAGGAGTGGCAGCCGGCTTTAGAGTATCTAGAGAAGGCCCGGGAAATATCTCCGGAGCGACAAGCTATCTTGTTTGAATTGGCTATGGCTAATTACGAATTAGGCAATGAAGACGAGGCGCTGGATTTAACGCAAAAAAGTTTTGAGGTTGCGCCTCAATTTGATGAACCGCGAAAATTTTATGGTTTAACTGCGCTACAGACGGGTGACCGGGAGTTAGCGGAAGAGATACTGTTGCCTGAGTATGGAACCATAGCAATAGATGACAATAGGTTTTTTGAATATTATGTTCAAGCCGGTGAATATGAATTAATGGCCGAGATACTGAAGAAAAGAATAGGGCGAGAGCCGGATAATGTTCATTGGCGAGAATCTTTGGCTGCCACTTTTTATTCATTGGGCAAAACTGAAGAAGCGGTAAATGTTCTAAAAGAATTTGCAGAAGAGTCCCTTCATTATCCTGAAGCCAGGGCCGAGGAGATGATCAGGGCAATAGAAACGGGGCAGTTGGTGGTTGAGTAGGCAAAGTCGAATTTATTTTCCCGGGTGGGATTTAGTTTAGCTTCATGGGTTGTTTTGCAAGTTCTTTTTTGAGTTATCCACATCCA
>CAZVBR010000016.1:0-12904 GCA_964625755.1 uncultured Candidatus Saccharibacteria bacterium
GATGTCAAGGGAAACTGTAATTTCCCTTGTGGCGGAGAGCAGCCGAGCCCCTCAATAGGGGCTCGGGGCTCGGCGTTGAGAACCGAGGGGTTCTCAAAATAAAATACCTCGTCAGCTTGCTGCGAGGCAGTTTATAGTTATAATTAGTAAGTGAAGATACTCTGTTGGAGTCTGTGATCGTGGTCCTGTTAAAATAAAAATTTTACTAGAGGTATGTTAAGGATAAAAAATCGACAAGAACTGGAACTAAACCGACTTCGAGGACTTGCTTTAGATCTGGCGGAGACTGCTTTGCGGTCGATAGATACCGCGGAAGTCATCAAAGAAAAGATCAAAAGCGTAAATAATTTGCTAGATATCTCGGGCCGGAGTGTTAAAATTTCTCCAGCCGGTAAATTGGTGGTACTTGCGGTTGGGAAGTGCGCCTTAGAGGCCTCGGTGGCCCTGGAGGATGTTTTGGGTTCTAAGATCACAAAGGGTCTGGCTTATGACGTTAAACCGGACGACCAGGGAAGGTTAAGGCAGATGAAATATTTGGCCGGGAATCATCCTTTTCCAACAGAACAAAATATTGAAAATTCTCGTGAGGTGGTCGAGTTACTGTCCGGCCTCTCGGAGGCCGATACGGTTTTAATGGTGATTTCCGGCGGAGCCTCAACTCTTCTGTGTTTACCGGCCGGGGAGTCAAGTTTTGTCTGGGAAAAGGGGTCTTTTGCAGAATTTGAGACTGCTTTAATGAAGAAATTATTTTCTGTCGGAGCTGATATTGAAGAGATAAATACTATCAGGAAACACCTATCACTGGCCCGGGGTGGTAATTTGGCAAAGGTGGCTTTTCCGGCTCAGGTGATCGGTTTGATCCTTTCGGATGTTCCCGGGGGGCACCCGAAGATGGTAGCTTCCGGCCCGACCTATAAAGATGATACCACTGTTAGAGAGGCGGATGAGATCTGTCGCCGATATGATCTTTATGATTCGATTGATTTTACGGCTAACTTTTTATTGGACACCCCCAAAGAGGATAAATATTTTGAGCAAGTTCACAATGAGGTCTTGGTTTCTAATCAGCAAGCATTGGAGGCGATGGTCGGTAAGGCAAAAAGTGTCGGCTGGTCGGCTGAGGTCGTGACATCTGTTCTTTCCGGTGAAGCCGGAAAGCAGGGGCGGAAAATAAGTCAAATGCTCAGGGGTGAGGTTGGCGGAAAAATATTTTTATATGGCGGGGAAACCACCGTAAATATTACCGGTCACGGTCAAGGGGGTAGAAATAGAGAGCTGGCTTTAGGGGCTTTAGAAGATTTACCAGAGGACGGTTTGATTTTGGCTTTAGCCAGTGACGGTCGAGATAACGGTGATCCGGCCGGGGCTTTGGTGGATGATCTGGTCCGGAAAGAGGCCGAGGTCAAAAAAATAAACTCAAAGGATTTTTTGGCTGATAATGATTCGGACGGGTTCTTTAGTCAGGTCGGAGGGCATATTTTCACCGGTCGGACGGGCTCGAATGTCGCGGACCTGGTCATCGCTTTAAAAGGGGAAATTTAAGTGTTTTGAGTTTTGTGTTATAATAAGAGCGTTGCAATAATTACTAAGATCTTTATAAAATAAGTAACATTTTTATGGATTCATTTGATAAAAATCAGGCTCTAATTTTATGGTTGGACCAGGTTAATTTGGACGATGTGGCATTAGTCGGAGGCAAGAATGCTTCCTTGGGGGAGATGTATCAAAATTTGACCCCGATGGGGATAAAGGTGCCGAATGGTTTTGCTGTTACGGCGGCTGCTTACCGGGCGTTTATTGGCCATCATGATCTCGCTGAAAAGATCAAAGAGTTATTGGATGATCTCGATGTTGATAATGTAAGAGAGTTGGCAAAAGTAGGAGAAACTATCCGGAATATGATCTTGGCCGAAGACCTACCGGAGGATCTGAGATCTGCGATAGGTGAAGCTTATTATCATCTTGGCTTGCAGTACGGAGAGAATCCGGATGTGGCCGTTAGATCATCGGCTACGGCTGAGGATCTTCCTGATGCTTCGTTTGCCGGACAGCAAGAGACCTATTTGAATATAAATGGAGTAGAGGCGTTAACTCAAGCCGTAAAAAGTTGTTTTGCCTCGTTGTTTACCAATAGAGCTATTTCTTACCGGGTTCATAAAGGTTTTTCTCATGAAGATGTAGCCCTGTCGGTGACAGTACAAAAGATGGTGCGGAGTGATCTGGCTTCGTCGGGGGTAGCTTTCTCTATAGATACCGAAAATGGTTTTCCTCATACCGTAGTTATAAACGGCTCATGGGGATTAGGGGAAACCGTGGTTCAGGGTCAGGTAACCCCGGATGAATTCGTGGTATTCAAGCCAACTTTAAAAGAAGGTTATCACGCTATTTTGTCCAAAACATTAGGCCGAAAGGAGGTTAAAATGATCTATGATAAGGCCAATGTTAAAACTAAAAAAACTGATAAGGCGGAAAGTAATAGTTGGTCCCTGTCGGATGATGAGATCTTGCAACTTGCCCATTGGGTGGTTGATATTGAAAATTATTTTTCGGCCAAGCGGCAACAACCGGTACCTATGGATGTCGAATGGGCCAAAGACGGTCAGTCCGGCGAATTGTTCATTGTTCAGGCTCGGCCGGAGACAGTTCATGCCAGCCGGGATCAGGATGTGATCAAAGAATATCAATTGAAAGAGTCCGGAGAAAAGTTGGTTACCGGAGTGGCGGTTGGAGGTAAGATCGCGACCGGTCCGATTCGAGTAATAAAAAATGCTTCTGAAATATCAAAATTCAAACCCGGCGAGATCTTGGTCACCGAGATGACCGATCCGGATTGGGAGCCGATCATGAAGATCGCCGGAGGGATAATAACAGATAAAGGCGGCCGAACCAGTCACGCAGCTATAGTTTCAAGAGAACTTGGAACTTCGTGTATCGTTGGAACCGGGGATGCCACAACTGTCTTGGAGACTGGACAAGAGGTGACGATAGATTGTGCCAGTCAAGAAGAAGGAGCGGTTTATGCCGGTAAACTGGATTTTAGTGTTAAAGAGAGAAAATTGGGTGATTTTCCGAATATTGAAACCAATTTAATGCTCAATGTCGGTTCACCGGCCGAGGCTTTTCGTTGGCATTACTTACCGGTGTCCGGTGTTGGCTTGGGGCGACTGGAATTTATTATCAGTTCTTATATCAAAGTTCATCCAAAAGCCCTTTTGAATTACGAGAATCTGGTCAACAGTAAAGTTCGAGAAGAAGCCCGGGTGGCAAAAAAAATAACCGACTTAACGGTGGAGCATGACAATAAAATCGATCATTACATTAATGAGTTGGCCGAAGGGATCGCCAAGATAGCTGCTTCTGCGTGGCCGAACCCGGCTATTATCAGATTGTCGGATTTTAAAACCAATGAGTATCGCACCTTGATCGGTGGAGAACTGTATGAGCCGGAAGAAGAGAACCCGATGCTTGGTTGGCGGGGGGCTTCTCGGTATGTCCATCCTGATTTCAAGGAGGCTTTTGGACTGGAGTGCGCAGCTATTTTGAAGGTGAGAGATAAGATAGGTTTGTCAAACGTTATACCTATGGTGCCGTTTTGTCGGACTCCGGAAGAGGGCCGGTCGGTAGTGGAGGTAATGGCCGAGCATGGCCTAGATCGGGAAAAGGATCCGAGTTTGAAAATATATGTAATGGCCGAAATTCCTTCCAATATATTTGAAGCGGATGAATTCTTGAATATTTTTGATGGCATGTCCATTGGTTCAAACGATCTTAATCAATTAGCCTTGGGTCTGGATCGTGATTCGGGTTTGATCAGTTATATTGCCAATGAAAATAATCCAACACTCAAAGAGATGGTGAGCTGGGTGATAAAAACTTGTCGGGAAAGGGGTAAGTATATCGGTATTTGCGGCCAGGCTCCGTCCGATTACCCTGAATTTGCACAATTTTTGGTGTCCGAGGGGATCAATAGTATGTCTCTTAATCCGGACGCCGTGTTGCCTACTTTAGAGAGTCTGGCGGAATTAGAAGGAGACAATAATGAAAATATCGATCATGCATAACATTGCTTTTTTTCAGGTTGCAGAATGGGAGAAAGACTATCTGAAGGCCAATAACTTATTCGGCCAACTACCGGTGAAAGTCGATCTCGATGAAGATAAATTAACTCTCGATAAGCTAAGTGAATCGGTGCCATACGAGGCAGTATCGGTGTTCGTGGATTCGGAGATAACCGAGGAGGTTTTAGATAAAATGCCGGAATTGAAAATAATCGCCACCAGATCCACCGGTTATGACCATATTGACCTGGAAGCTTGTCGGGCCAGAGGGGTGGCGGTGGCAAATGTGCCAACTTACGGGGAAAATACCGTCGCTGAATTTACATTCGGTTTGATTTTGACCTTAACCAGGAAGATATACGACGCTTACAATCGAATTCGAGAAGATGGAGATTTTTCGCTGAATGGTTTAACGGGTATTGATTTAGCCGAAAAAAAATTGGGAGTAATAGGAACCGGTAAGATCGGTCAAAATGTGATCAAGATCGCGAATGGTTTCGGAATGGAAGTTTTGGCTACGGATATTGATCCGGACCATCAGTTGGCCGAGGGCTTGGGTTTTTCTTACGTTGACCTTGATGTTTTGCTTAAGGAAAGCGATATCATATCTTTGCATGTACCGTATACCGAGGATAATCATCATTTGATAAATTCCGATACCTTAAATCAAATGAAACCGGAAGCTTTATTGATAAATACCGCTCGAGGTGGACTGGTTTCGACCCAAGATCTTCTAAGGGCCTTGAATGATAAAGTGATAGCCGGGGCTGCTTTAGATGTCTTGGAAGAGGAGGGAGTGGTGAAAGACGAGATATCTTTTTTGACTGGCTCCACTAATCCGTCTCAGCCTGACCTTAAGACCGTTTTGGCCAATCATTTACTGATCGACATGCCTCAGGTGATAATCACGCCTCATAGTGCCTTTAATACCCAAGAGGCTTTGATAAAGATCACCACTACCAGTGTAGATAATATAAAAAGTTTTTTAATTGGTGAACCAAAAAACCTAGTATCTTGATATGTCTAAGATCAATTCATTGCAAGCCAGACCTATTTTGGATTCTCGCGGTTTTTGGACTTTGGAAGTGATGTTGACGACCGAGCACGGGGTGGTGAGAACCGGAGTGCCGTCGGGGAAAAGTCGGGGTTCACAAGAGGCGGTGGTCAAACCGATTCCGGAAGCAGTTGAGGTAATAAATGAGATAATCGCGCCAAAATTACTCGGGTTTTCGGTTTTGGATCAATCAAGTCTGGATGATGACCTACTTTCTCTCGACGGAACAGAGAATAAAGAACATCTCGGCGGTAATTGTCTTTTGGGGGTGTCTCAGGCGGTATTGAAAGCCGGGGCTTTGGCTTCCGGGCAACCTCTTTGGTTGTATGTTAAAAATTTACTAATGGCCGATGGCCCGGAAAATACGCCGGAAATTCCAAGGCTATTAGTCAATATGATAAATGGCGGAGTTCATTCCGGTGGAGGCCCCGGTTTTCAGGAATATCTATTCATCCCGGAATCTGACGAGCTAGGGCAGTCTGTGACTGATTCGGTTAATACCTATCACGAACTCGGGCGATTATTAAAGGATAACTATGGTCCGGGGTCAGTTAATCTCGGTGATGAAGGCGGGTTTGCGCCAGCGGGTCTTGATATTCTTTCGCCTTTTGAGTTGATCAGGCAAGCGGCCGGCGACAGATCATTTGGTTTAGGTGTGGATGCGGCCGGAAATGAATTACCAGAACCGGTGTCGGTCGAGTTTTATCTCCAAGCAGTTAAGAAGGAGTCTCTGTCAGTAATAGAGGATCCATTTTCAGAAGATGACATTGATAATTTTGTTCGATTGAATAGATCTTTACCGGAAAATGCTTTTGTAGTGGGAGATGATATAACAGTTACTAGTGCTTCTCGTATCCAACAAGTTGCCTCTTTAGGTGCGATCGGGGGAGTGATAATCAAACCTAATCAGGTTGGAACTGTTACCGAAACTTTGGCGGCCGTAAAGTTGGCCAAAGATTTGGGTTTGAGGGTCATTGTTTCGCATCGCAGTGGGGAAACCGGTGATGATTTGATAGCTGATCTGGCCTGTGGTTTGGGGGTTTACGGCATTAAATTGGGAGCACCGGCTAGAGGGGAACGAGTGGCAAAATATAATCGATTATTGGAAATAGGGCAGGAGATGCTGATCACCGGACCGGGTAATAGATAATAGTATTAAATAACGATTGTTGTAATAATAATGACGAAGCCAAAGGTCTTAATGTTCGGATGGGAGTTTCCGCCACATATAAGCGGCGGGCTTGGGACCGCTTGTCAGGGGATAGTGAGAGCTATGACAGATCGTAAAGTGCCGGTCACTTTTGTTTTGCCTCGTAAGATGCCGGTTAGCGATGTCGGGGCTGAGTTCTTGTTCGCTGATGTTCCGTGGCTGGAAGTGGAGTATCTTGATTCACTTTTGTATCCTTACATTACTCCTGAAAAATATCGTGATGAATCTTTGGTGGATGGCGGAGGTTACGGTCGGGATCTTCTGTCGGAAGTTAAACGTTATGGACAGATCGCCGGGCGTTTAAGTAAAAGAGTTGATTTTGATATCATTCACGCCCATGACTGGTTGACCTATCCGGCCGGTTGGGCGGCTCAGGCGGTAAGTGGCCGTCCGTTGGTGGCCCATGTTCATGCCACCGAGTATGACCGGACCGGTAATGGTTCGGTTAACCCGGATGTTTACGCCATTGAGCGTGAGGGGATGGAAAGAGCAGACGGAGTGATCGCCATTAGTAATATGACCAAAGATATTGTAACCAATAAATACAAGATCCCGGCCAGTAAAGTTCAGGTGGTTCATAATGGTATTGAAGCGGAAAAATATGCTCGAGTGGAGCCTATGCTTGAGTCTCTTAAGGCTAAAGGGAATAAAGTTGTACTGTTCCTGGGGCGGATCACACTTCAGAAAGGCCCGGATTATTTTTTGGAAGCCGCCAAGAAAGTACTGGAAGTTGAGCCGAATGTCTATTTCGTTATGGCCGGTTCCGGTGATATGCAGCAACAGTGCATTCGTCGGGCGGCGGAGTTCCAGATCGCTGATCGAGTGATATTTTCCGGTTTTGCTCGGGGGAAAGACGTCACCAGATTGTATCAAGCAGCTGATCTCTATGTCATGTCGAGCATTTCTGAACCTTTTGGGTTGATACCTCTGGAGGCGGCAGCTCAAGGGGTACCGGTTTTGGTATCAAATCAATCCGGGGTTTCCGAGGTATTTCATTCTTGCTTGAAAGCTGATTTTTGGGATATAGATGAGATGAGCAACAAGATAGTGTCAGCCTTAAGATATCCGACCCTTCATCAGACCTTATCGATCCGAGGCCAGCAAAGAGCCAGAAAATTGGATTGGCATCGATCGGTAAGAGGTTATCTTGATTATTATAATAATATTTTAAATGTTAAAATAGCATAATATGACATCGGTCTGTTTTTACTTTCAAGTTCATCAGCCATTTCGGTTAAGGAATTACCGGGTGTTTGATATCGGTCAAACTGATAATTATTTTAATGATTCCTCGGAAACCGATCTAAATAATCATCGAGTTTTAAGAAAAGTGGCTGATAAATGCTATCTACCAACTAATCAGATACTAAAGCAATTGCTACTGGAACACCCTGAACTGAAATTAAGTTTTTCTTTTTCCGGGGTAGTTTTGGAGCAATTTGAGAATATGGCTCCGGAGGTTTTGGTTTCGTTTCAAGAATTGGTTGCCACTGGTCAAGTGGAGGTTTTGGCTGAAACATACTATCATTCATTGGCGGCTTTGTACTCAGAATCTGAATTCGAGGAACAGGTCAAAAAACATACAAGGACGATCGAAAGGTTGTTTGGTTTAACTCCTAAAGTGTTTCGTAATACGGAATTGATATATCGGAATGACATAGCGGCTCAGGTGTCCGATATGGGATTTTCGGGGATGCTGGCGGAAGGGGCTGATCATGTTTTGGGTTGGTGTAGCCCTAATTTTGTTTATCGGGCTGAAAATTGCGGCTTGAATCTCTTATTGAAAAATTACCGGTTATCAGATGATATCGCCTTTCGGTTCTCTTCCCGGGACTGGACGGAATGGCCTCTATCGGCTGAGAAATTTGCCAGTTGGGTGTCTGATGTTAATGGTGGAGGTCAGGTGATTAATTTATTTATGGATTACGAGACTTTTGGGGAGCATCAGTGGGCCGATACCGGTATATTTGATTTTTTGCAAGTTTTACCAAGAGAGATCCTGAAGCATCCGGATAATGATTTTGTTACCCCGAGTGAAGCTCTGAATCGATATTCTGTCAGGGGGGACTTGAATATTCCTTATTATCTTTCCTGGGCTGATGTGGGGCGAGATATCTCAGCTTGGCTTGAAAATAATATGCAAAAGGAAGCATTTCGGGTGGTCTATCAATTGGAACCTAAAGTAAAAGAGTCTCAAGATGAAAGACTGAAAGACATCTGGGGCCGTCTTCAAACTTCCGATCATTTTTATTATATGTGCACCAAATGGTTTGCTGATGGTGACGTCCACGCATATTTTAGTCCATGGGGTTCTCCGTATGACGCCTTTATTTCTTACATGAACGCCTTAAATGATTTTGAATTAAGATTGAATAAAGTATTAAAAGAGCAGCCTAAAGATCACTCACTTGTATGTTCCGAATAATAAAAAAGTTCCTTACCCAAAAGACGCCGGATCCGACTCAAACGAATAAAAGATCGATAAATCGATCCGAGATCAAGAAGATGTCGATCAGAAAGACTGACTCCTCAAAAAATACTTTACCGGGGGCACAGCGATTCGGGGCTGATCATCCTTTAAATAATCGAAAAAAAATATCCGGCGAAGAGGAATTTGATTCTTTAAAAATAAAGGAGGGTAATTTTCGGTCAAAAAATGTTTCAACTCAGAAAAAGGAAGCAGGTCGGTCGAAGCGAAAACCGATAGTGGCTCCACAAGAGAAAGCTTTTTGGTTTTATGACGGCCCGATGGTGACCAATATTCATAATTTGCGGAATGTTCTACCGGGTTTAAGTCGGGATCAGTTTTCGCACCATGTTAATGATGAAAAGAATGACATTGCCGTTTGGGTGGAAACCGTGTTAGAGGATCCGGATTGCGCCAGGGTTTTAAGGTCTGAAAAAACCAAATCCGGTTTTTATAAGGTTTTGGATAATTATATAAAAGATCATTATGCCTAGAGCTATCTCATTGGGAAACGGAAGTATTTTAGTTAATTTCGACTTTCATGGTCAATTACAAGATTTTTACTTTCCTTATATTGGACTGGAGAATCATGTTCGAGGCGATTTTCATCACCGGATCGGGGTTTGGGTGGATGATAAGTTCTCGTGGCTGAATAATGATGAGTGGCATATTAAAATAAACTGTGAACCGGACACCTTTTCCGGAAAAATAGAGGCTGTAAATCACACCTTGGAAGTTGAAATAACTTTAACTAATGTGGTTTACAATGAAGATAATGTTCTACTTCGCCAGATAGTGGTTAAAAATATATCCAGCCACGAGCGGTCGATCAAATTATTTTTCTGTCAACAGTTTGAGTTGTACGAATCTCGAACCGCTCATACCGCCTATTATGACCCGATCAATCAAGCTGTAATCCATTATCGTAACAGAAGAGTTTTTTTGGTTAATGCTCAGATCGAGGGGCGGTCCTTTGATGATTACACTACCGGTATTTTTGGATTTAACGGGCAAGAGGGCAGTCACGTTGATGCACGTGATGGCTGTTTATCCAAAAATCCGATCGAGCACGGCCAAGTGGATTCGGTTATCGGAATAAGCGATAACTTTACCCCTTCCGAGAGCAAGTTTGCTTATCAATGGATAACAGTGGCTTCTTCGATAAGAGAAGCTATAAAGTTAAATGACCTCGTTTTGTCTAAAGGACCGGGGTATCTGATCAAAACCACTCAGGATTATTGGCGAGCTTGGTTGAATCGGCAGGATTTCAATTTTTACGGTTTGAGTGACAATGTGATCGATCTGTTTAAAAAATCATTGCTACATATTCGGGCCCATGCAGATGTCGGAGGGGGGATAATTGCTTCAAGTGATTCAAGTATGCTGCAGAAAGGAAAAGATACTTATGCTTATGTATGGCCGAGAGACGCCGCTTATATTTGCCTTGCCCTGAATCGGGTGGGTGATTTTTTGATCTCAAAGCGGTTTTTTGAATTTTGCAATAAAGTAATAACCGAAGAGGGGTATTTAATGCATAAATACAGCCCGGATCTATCCTTGGGAAGCTCCTGGCATCCTTGGGTGAGGGATGGACATGTTCATCTGCCGATCCAAGAAGATGAGACAGCCAGCGTCTTGGTCTGCTTGTGGAATTATTATAGCATTAGCAAGGATCTTGAATTCATAGAATCGGTTTATAATACTTTGGTCAAAAAAGGTGCCGATTTTATGGTTACATACCGGGATTCAAAAACCGGATTACCTAAACCAAGTTATGATATTTGGGAAGAGAAGTACGGTGTTCATACCTATACCGCTGCCTCGGTTTACGGAGCTTTAGTGGCAGCTGCCAGATTTGCCGGCCTGTTGGGTAAGATCAAGAGTGAACGGATATATCTAAATGCTGCCGAACAGGTAAAAGCCGGGATCATGAAGAATTTATACGACCCGGAAGAGGGGGTGTTTTACAAATCCATTAACTGGGTTGGGGAAGAGATGGTTCCTGATAAGACTATTGACACTTCAAGTTGGTACGGTTTGTTGAATTTTGGGGTTTTAGATCCCAAAGATGATAAATTGTTATCGATGTATAAAATAGCCAAGGAGAAATTGACCTGTCCGACAGCGTCCGGCGGGATATGGCGATACGAGAATGACAGGTATTACAGTCAGTCAGAGGATCAAAGTAATCCGTGGTTGATCACGACTCTTTGGTCTGCTCAGTATTTGATAGACTTGGCTCAAAATGAATCTGATCTGACGGAGGTAAAAAATACTTTGGAATGGGTTGTTAGCCATGCTTCTTCAGCCGGGACTTTGTCAGAGCAATTAGATCCCAGTACCGGATGGCAACTGGGGGCGACCCCTTTGATCTGGAGTCATTCTGAGTTTGTCAGTACCGTGATAAAATATCTGGACAAGATCGAAGAGATGGGTATTCGGAGTAACTGCAATCCGGTTTATTGATTTTTTGACCCGGAGATCTTTTGCTTAAAAAGTCCGGAATTTGATTTGAAGGATCTCTTCCGGAGAATTTCACCTTGTTAAGTATTTTTTTATCCCGATGCTTTTTCGGGCGGTATGTGTTAGGTTGTTTATATGTTACCGGTTAAATTTTTTCTCGAAAGATCGAGTTCTCATCATAAGGCAAGAACTGGTGTGATCGAGACACTTCATGGCCCCATTAAAACCCCGGCCTTTGTCACTGTTGGCACTAAGGCGACCGTCAAGGGGCTTACTTTGGATCAAGTTAAAGATTGCGGGTCGCAAGTGGTGTTAGCTAATACTTACCACTTAATGTTACAACCCGGAGCAGAGTTAATTGCTTCTTTGGGTGGTTTGCATCAATTTATGAATTGGTCCGGCCCGATCATTACTGATTCCGGTGGATTTCAGGTGTTTTCTCTTGGAGCGGCTTTTGGTAAAGGCGGGGTTAGCAAAGTTGCCAAAGGCGACAACGATCTTGATCAGGATCAAAAAGATGTTTCTTCGCTGGCGACGGTTGATGAAGACGGGGTGAATTTCCGATCTCATTTGGATGGCTCTTTGCACCGTTTAACTCCGGAAGGTTCAATGAAAATTCAGCATCAATTGGGAGCTGATATTATAATGGCCTTTGATGAATGCACTTCGCCTCTGGCAAATTATGATTATCAAAAAAAAGCTCTGATCCGTACCCATGCTTGGCTTGAGCGCTGTTTGGCCTATCACAAAAAAGTCGGAGCCGATCAGCGTCAAGGTTTATTCGGTATTGTTCAAGGAGGAAGATTTTCTGATCTGCGAATGGAATCGGCCCGTTTCTTAAGCGGGCTTGATCTGGCCGGTTTTGGTATAGGGGGGTCTTTTGTCAAAGAAGATCTTGTCACTGCGGTTGGCTGGGTGACAGATATTTTGCCGGTTGATAAACCTCGTCATTTGCTGGGAATAGGGGATCCGGTTGATCTTTGGCATGGAGTTGAGCAAGGGATAGACACCTTTGATTGTGTGATCCCGACTCGTGAAGCCAGGAACGGGCGCTTGTATACCTGGTCGGGTAAGATAAATATGCATAACGCCAAATTTCAGACTGACAACGGCCCGGTAGATGAGGGTTGTAAATGCTATACTTGCAAAAATTTTAGTAAAGCCTATCTTTCTCATCTATTTCGGGCTCAAGAGATGCTGGCGAGTATTTTAGCCTCAATTCATAATTTGTATTTTATGAATGATCTGGTGAGTCAGATCAGGCTAAGCATTGAAAGGGATGATTTTCAAAATGCTAAAGATGATTTTATGCCTAAGTATTTATAATAATTTGAAATTTAAATCTTTGCAATTACGATTTTTTGACACTAAAGAACTTTTGTACGGTCAAGAAAGTTTAGCACTGCTTTATAAAAGTTATCCACATCCATTTCCTTCCCTTTCATTTCTCCTTTTGATATAATAAACTGTAAGTCAAACATTATCGGTCTTTAATCTTTTTTCTATGCTTTCCATATTCAATTTCAAGTCTGCCAGTACCCGGCGATCTTCAAACGGTGGTTTCACCCTGATCGAACTCCTGATCACCATCGCGATTATTGCGATCATTGCCATCTCGGTAGTGATCATCTTTAACCCCCAACAACACTTAG
>CAZVBR010000017.1:0-12433 GCA_964625755.1 uncultured Candidatus Saccharibacteria bacterium
CCGCCAGAAAAAAAATTGCAAACACAAGTTGACCACCCGGTCTCACACCGAATTAACTCCGCCGAAACGAATTCGCAATCACAGCTTTGCGGACTATCTGATATAAGTAAGATCTTATTTAGTCTGTCGCTCAAACTCGATCCCGCCCTTTTTACCGACCAAAGCCTTAACCTTATCCCCTTCCTTGATCTCGCCGTCGATCAGCTTCAGGGCCAGTTCATCCAACAATTGATTTTGAATGGCTCTTTTCAGTGGTCGAGCTCCAAAAACCGGATCGTAACCGACTTTGATCAACTGATCCTTAACGGTTTGATCGACCTCCAACTCTATCTGCTTTAACTTAAGTTGCTCAAACACTTCTTTCATCTGAATATCAATTATTTGAACCAAATGATCTTCGGTGATACGCCGAAAGATGATCAGATCATCTAGACGATTTAGAAATTCCGGCCGGAAATGAGATCGAACCACTTCCATAACTTCTCGTCGAACACTCTCTTCACCTTCGGCTTGACCAGAAGAAGATGACGACTCAGTCGCCCGGGAAATTATCTCACTCCCTAAATTAGAGGTCATTATAATGATCGTATTAGAGAAATTAACCGTCCGACCCTGACCGTCAGTCAAACGCCCGTCGTCTAAGACCTGAAGCAAGATATTGAATACATCTGTATGAGCCTTTTCTATTTCATCCAACAAAATCACACTGTAAGGTCGGCGACGCACCAGCTCGGTCAACTGTCCTCCCTCTTCAAATCCCACATACCCCGGAGGTGACCCGATCAACCGAGCAACACTGTGGCGCTCCATATACTCACTCATATCCAACCGGACCATCGCCTGATCATCATTGAACAGGGCAAAAGCCAAAGCCTTGGACAGTTCTGTTTTCCCTACTCCGGTCGGACCCAAAAACAGAAAGGATCCCACCGGACGATCCGGGGACCGCAAACCGGCTCGAGCCCGACGAACAGCCCGTGCAACACTGGAAATGGCTTCGTCTTGCCCGACCACCCGTTCTTTAAGCTCCTCCTCTAGACCTGATAACTTATCCGCTTCACTGGCCACCAGACGAGTAACCGGGATGCCGGTCCACTTGGCAACCACTTGGGCCACATCTTCTTCGGTCACCTCTTCCCGCAAAAGACGGCGCTCGACAGGGATCTGATTTAATTTTTCTCGAGCTTCTTTCGCCTCTTTTTCCAGTTTGGGGATAGTGTCATATTTTATTTCCGCCGCTTGCTCGTAATCATTTTCTCGCTCTGCCCGATCTTGCTTGATCTTCAGCTCTTCAATTTGTCCGACAACATTACGACTGGTCTCAATTAGTTGCTTTTCTTCCTGCCATTGGCTCTCGAGAGCCGATTCACGCTCTTTCAGATCGGCGATCTGTTTTTGAATATCCTGATAGCGTTCTTTGCTTTTTTCCCCTTTCTCTTTTTTCAAAGCTTCAGCTTCCACTTCCAACTGGCGCAATCGTCGCTTTAACTGATCAAGCTCTGTCGGTAAACTGTCGATCTCCATCTTAAGAGAAGACGTGGCCTCATCCACCAAATCAACCGCTTTATCGGGGAGAAATCGATCAGTAATATAACGTTGCGACAATTCAACCGCCGCCACCAAAGCGGCATCCGTGATCCGGACCCCGTGGTGAAGTTCGTATTTCTCTTTTAAGCCCCGCAAAATAGCGATCGCCGCCTCCTGAGTCGGCTCTGCCACCATGACCGGCTGAAATCGCCTCTCAAGAGCGGCGTCTTTTTCGATGTATTTTCGATACTCCATCAACGTGGTTGCCCCGATCATATGCAATTTCCCTCGAGCCAAAAGAGGTTTCAGCATATTGGCTGCATCAACCGCCCCTTCCGCCGCCCCGGCCCCGGCAATTGTGTGGAGTTCATCAACAAACAAAATTATCCGGCCGGCCGCGTCTTCCACTTCTTTAAGAACCGATTTCAATCTTTCCTCGAATTCCCCCCGATGCTTAGCACCAGCCAACAAAGAAGCGATCTCCAGACCGATCAACCGTTTGTTTTTCAAAGTATCAGGGACATCTTGGCTTTCGATCCGTTGAGCCAAACCTTCAACGATCGCGGTCTTCCCGACCCCCGGCTCCCCGATCAATACGGGATTATTTTTAGTCCGACGCGACAACACCTGCATCACTCGCCGGATCTCTTCGTCTCGACCGATCACCGGGTCCAACTGGCCACTGGCCGCCAAAGCGGAAAAATCCTGACCATATTTTTCTAATACTTGATATTTATCTTCCGGATTAGGATCATTGATCGTCATATTTCCTCTAACTTTATTTAAGTTTGCTTTTAATTTTTCCCGGTCACACCCTTGATCTAAAAACAAAGAAGACACTTCCGAATCATAAACCAGAGACAACAACAGATGCTCAGTAGAGATATATCCGTCATTTAACTCTTCCCTTTCTTTGTCGGCCCGCTCAAACACATAAGCCAGATCTCGGCTAACATACGGGGTTTTAGAATCACCCAGGACCGGGTAATTTTTGATAAAATTATCTAATTTATTATTTAATTTGTCAACTTCAACCCCGCTTGTCTCAAGTAGTGGCAAAACCGCTGTGTCAGACCGAGACACCAAGGCTTTTAGTAAGTGGCCGGGCTTCAATTCGGCCTGACGAGCTTGGGAGGCCAGATTCACGGCTTCATTTATGGCCTCGGCACTTTTTTCAGTTAATTTATCTTGAGAAAAGGTCATAATAGAGTATTATAATAAAAACCGAAATTTTTAAAAACCCCGATTTATTGTTATCGACCATAAGCAATGTTATAGTTAAACTATAACCAAATAACAAATCAGATCATTATGATGGAAAATTTTTTAACTACCGAGTGGTGGGGAAATACTGTAAATGAGTACTTGATCGCCTTGGGGGTATTTTTAGCTCTTTTAGTGTTCTTTTATCTCCTCCAAAGACATATTTTGAAGAAACTTCGCCGCTTGGCTGAAAAAACACCGACCGATATCGACAACACCATCTTAAATGTTATCAACAAGGTCCGACCCGGGTTTTATGTATTTCTGGCCTTCTACATCACCCTTCAAACTCTAACCCTTCCCGAGACTGCCACCCAAATAATCACCTGGATCCTGATCATCTGGGTTGGTTATTTGGTTGTCATGGCCGGTCATGTGATCCTGGATTACATCTTCACTCAAAAATTACCAAAACTGGAACTCGGAACAAAAGAAGCCCTTCGAACCCTGAACAATATCGCCAAAGCCTCTTTATGGGTTCTGGCAGTACTGTTTATCTTATCCAATCTGGGAGTCAACGTAACTTCAGCCATGGCCGGTCTGGGAATCGGCGGTATTGCCGTGGCTTTAGCGTTACAAAATATCTTAAATGATCTTTTTTCTTCTTTTTCGATCCATTTTGATAAACCTTTTTTGGTCGGCGACTTTATTATCATCGGTGACAAAATGGGCACGGTCGAGCGAATCGGGGTCAAAACCTCCCGACTCAGGGCACTTCAAGGCGAAGAGCTGGTCATCTCCAACCAGGAACTGACTTCGGCTCAGATCCAAAATTTCAAAAAAATGGAGTCCCGGCGAGCAATATTTAATTTTGGAGTGGTGTACCGAACCCCGACCGAAAAATTAAAACAAATACCAGAGATCATCAACGGAGTAATAGAAAAAATAGAACTGGCCGAGCTGGATCGAGTTCATTTCAATAAATTCGGGCAGTACGCACTTGAATTCGAAGTCGTCTACTATACCCTATCGGCGGAATACAATGATTATATGGACACTCAACAAGCGATAAATTTCGGTATAAAAGAAGCCTTCGAAGCAGAAAATATCGAGATGGCATTCCCGACCCAAACCGTCCACCTTGTTAAGTAACTTAAACACTTTGTTACCCAAATCTTGGCTTGCCGAAGAATTTTAAACCAAAATGACCCCCAAAAACAATCAGTCAGACCCAACCCCCCAAAATACCGCCCCCGGTGAATTAACCTGGCAAACTTACGAGTACACTCATTATCAACGGAGCAAAGACTGGTACTGGCTGGTCGGACTCCTGGCTGTCCTGGGAGTTATTATCTCCTTGGCGTTGACAAACTTCCTCTTGACCGTCATTATTCTGCTGGGGGCTTTCTCGGTAATACTCTTGGCCAAGCGACCCCCGGAAAAAATAACCGTCTCGATCTCAAACAAAGGGATCCGGGTCAAAAACTCTTTCTTCCCGTTTGCTAACCTCAACTCTTTTGCTGTCGATCAGGACGAACCGGCTAGATTACTTGTTTACACTTCCCGATTATTTGCCCCCGCCGTTTATCTACCCCTGGAGCAAATTTCTCCGGAACAAGTCAGGAGTCTTTTGGGTCGATATCTACCGGAAGTCGAGTACGAAGAATCTTTAACCGAAAAAATAATGGAGCTGATAAAATTTTAGACGGATTTTTTTAAGTAGACCGAATATTTTTGCTTTCTTGACTCGTTGCTCCTATAATAAAATTATCCTCCCGTAGTTTAAGGGATAAAACTCCGGCTTGCGGAGCCGGTACTCCAGGTTCGAGTCCTGGCGGGAGGACAAGATTTCTTGAAAAATCAATTTTGATCAACTGGTTTTGGCTCGACCAGCGCCACCTCAAGAGGTAATTCAGCTACGGTCTGAAACCGGTCTTTATTCACACCCTTGAAATACACCCGGAAACGATAAATTCCGCCCGGTCCGACTTGAAGGTCGTTTATTTTAACTCGGATCCTGATCCGTTTTTTATCTTGGTCAAATGTCAGAGGATACTCTTTAATATACAAAACCCTCTCATCGGGGTCCACCAAACCGATCTTAAAACCGGCCTTAACATCCACTCCCCCTTCTTCACGCCACCATAAACTGGTCAACTCAAAACCAAAAGGAACGTTTACGTACTCCTTGTCTTGTTGCCGGCGAGCCTCGGCCATCCGGGTAGCGTTTAGATTTACCCGCTCCAAAACATTAAAAAAAGAAACTACTTTCGTGTCGTGATCAGTGGAACTACTTCGGCTCAAAATACTCCACGCGTGTTTTATTTGCTCCGCCCGGGATTCGTTTTTAGTCATAATAAGAGAGATATTATTTTTTAAAACCCGATCGGAAAAACCCGGTCTTTAAGTCACCGATCACCAGAGTAAAGGTTTTATTTTTTACTCTTTTTTACGGCGGCCATCAGTCGGGATTTTTTTCGATCGGCGGTATTACTTTTTATCACTCCCCGCTTGGCGGCTTTGTCTATGGCTTTGTAGGTCTCCGGGATAAGTTCTTCGGCTTCCGAAACCTTCTCCTCGGCCAAAAGTTTTCGAACTTGCTTGACTGATTTTCTCATTTCCAGTTTTCGGGCATCGTTAAAAACCCGATTTCTTTTTGATTGCTTCAAAGCCTTTTTTGCTGATTTAATTATTGGCATACCTCGGTATAATACTAAAAAATCATAAAAATGCAACCCTGAAGGCCGTGCGGCCACCACAAACACTCTCTTGGGTCAATTGAGGCCGACCTTAATTTAAGTTATGATAAAGGTCATGATCGGTAAATTAACCGGGACCATAAACGAAATCGACGGGCAGACGGCTATTCTTGATGTCCAAGGAGTTGGCTATCTGATATCATTCACTGAACCGGATGTTGGCCAATTGCACGTCGGGCAAGAGATCTCTGTCTGGATCCAAACCATTGTCAGAAGCGAATCTCTGGAACTTTTCGGGTTCATCGAAAAAGAGAGCTTGAAAATATTCACCTTGCTCACCGGCATTTCCGGAATCGGACCAAAAAGTGCTTTGGCTATCCTGTCTTTGGCCGGACCGGACACTCTCAGGCAAGCCGTAGCCGAGGGTGACAGTGTTTATCTGACCAAAATCTCCGGTATCGGCCGAAAGAACGCTCAAAAAATAGTTATGGAATTAAAAGACAAACTGGAAACCAGAACCGGCCAGCAACACGACCTAAGATCAAACGCAGAAGCAATAGAGGCTCTGCAAGCCCTTGGCTACACCACAAAACAAGCCCGTGAGACGATTCAGCAGCTCCCGGAAGGTATCACCACCTCGGAAGAAAAGATCAAAGCAGCGTTGCAAAAATTAAGCCGTTAAAAACATATGTCTCCTTCTTTCTCTTTATGCCAATTAAGTCTGCCCGATCAACCGGATCAAATAGACGATCAGGTCGCCCGGGCCGGCGCCCCACTCACTCAAAGCTTAAAATATGCCCACTGGAACAGAGCGGTTGGCCGGAAGGTGTTCAGACTAATGTGGCAAAACGAAAAAAAAGAGCCGAGAGCCTTCGCTCAAGCCCTTATCTACAACTTGAAATTAAATCAGAAAGTCCTGCACCTCCCTCACGGTCCGGTGTTACTCAAAGACCGGAACCCAGAACTGGTAAAAACTATCATTAAAGATCTGTCATCTCTCAGCCAGGAGTACTCCGCTTTCCTGCTTCGGTGCGATCCTCTTCCGCCGACAGTCAACGATCCGGTCTGGACCGAGCTGGGAAACAGAACCCCTGAAGTGATCAAAAAGATGCATTTTTCCCAACCGGCCCGGGAATGGGTCATAGATCTGACCGGGTCAATAAACGATATCTGGCAGAAATTACCCGGTTCAACCCGTTACGATATCCGAAAGAACAAAACTCCGGGAATAACCACCGAAATAATCGACCATGAGACGGTAAAATATTTTGAGATTTTTTATCAACTAATGAACATCACCGCTCAAAGAAACAAATTTACCCTTCACTCTCAAGAGTACTATTCCCGGATCTTAGAGCAAATAACCAAGCACGATGATGATTTCATGGTCTTGATCCGGTACCACGGTCAACCGGCAGCGGTCAACTTAATTATCGGTTACGGTCAAACCGCTTTGTATCTTTTTGGTGGCTCAAAACGAATCCCTGGAAATCTCAACCCTTCTTACTGGGCCCAATGGGTGTCTTTAACGGAAGCCAAGGCCAGGAACTTTAAATGGTATAACCAAGGTGGCATATCCACCGAAAGCGAGCCACGGCCTAGCTGGGAAGGGTTAACCAAATTCAAAAAAAAGTTTCCCGGCCAAACAATAAAATACAGCCCGAGTTATGACTTCCCGATTCAAAAGACAAAATATTATTCATTTTTAACCCTTAAGAAAATAACCGATTATGGTAAAAAACTTCGTTAGAAAATTTACCCCCGAAAAACTGGTCGGCTGGTATCACTTTACCTTGGCCGGCCTGGCCGCTGTTTGGTACGGCTTCCCAAGCCGAAAACTCCATGTCATCGGGATAACAGGCACCAAAGGAAAATCAACGGTCTCTGAGATGGTAAATTCGATCCTGGAGGCTGACGGACGCCGGACCACCCTTGTTTCAACCATCAGATTCAAAGTAAATGAAGATGATCGACCCAATCGCCTGAAAATGACCATGCCAGGACGTTTTTTCCTCCAAAAAACCTTAGCCCAAGCCGTAAAACAGAAAAGCACTCATGCCATCTTGGAGATGACCTCGGAGGGAGCGAAGCTGTGGCGGCACCGTTTTATTGATCTGGACGCCTTGGTATTTACCAACCTGACCCCGGAACACATCGAGTCTCACGGCTCCTTTGAGAATTACAAAAAAGCCAAACTGGCTATCGCCCGACGCTTGGTCGACTCTAAGAAAACCGACACTTTACTGGTCACCAACGACGACGACCCGGCCAGTGAAGATTTTTTAGCGATCGGCCCGCCCCGCTCCGCCGAATTTGCCCTCGAACAAGCAAAACCCTACACCGTAACTGAAGACCACTGTCAATTCTCCTGGCAAGGCGAGGATCTAACCCTGCCTCTGGGAGGGTCTTTTAATTTACTCAATGCCTTAGCCGCCGCCACTCTGGCCCGGGAACTTGACATCCCGCCCCAAACCATCAAGAAAGGCTTGGAGAATATCACCAAGATCCCGGGACGATTCGAGTATGTCAAAACCACCACCACCCACCGGCAACCCATGACAGTGGTGGTAGATTACGCTCACACCCCGGAGTCACTAACCGAAATTTACAAAACTTTTAACACCTACCACCGAGTCTGTGTTTTGGGAAACACCGGAGGTGGTCGAGATAAATGGAAAAGACCGGTGATGGGCAAGATCGCCAACGAACACTGCGACCAAATATTCCTCACCAACGAAGATCCTTACGATGAAAACCCGAGAACCATAGTTTCGGCCATGGCGGAGGCCATAACCGACACCCCTTATGAAATAATTTTAGACCGCCGAAAAGCTATCCGAAAAGCCCTTGAAAAAGCCTCTCACTACCCCGAAAAACCGGCGGTCGTATTGATCACTGGCAAAGGCACCGATCCGTATATTATGGAAAAAAATGGCCGGAAAACCCCTTGGAACGACGCAAAAGTAACCCAGGAAGAGCTCGACGATCTTCTAACTCGTTCTTCTTAAACCGCCCGTCAAAAAATTTTACCACCCTGCGTTAACATATGTCATATGCCGGAATTACCGGAAGTTGAGACCATAAAAAATGATTTAAAAGATGTCTTGATCGGTAAAACGATCCGGTCTTTTGTCGTCCGGGAGCCCAAGACCATCGCCCCGATGAAGCCTCGAACCTTAAACCGAACATTAACCGGTCAAGAGATCTCAGGTTTAGACCGAAAAGCAAAAATACTTATCATTACCCTTAAAAAAGGCGGCTTTCTAACTATACATCTGAAAATGACCGGGCAGCTCATCTACCGACCACCACACGGACCGATGATCTCCGGCGGTCACCCGCAACCCGGTGGCTTGGATCAATTACCGAACAGATACACCCGCTTGTATCTTACCTTCACCGACGGCAGCTATCTTTACTTCAATGACCTGAGAAAATTCGGCTGGCTTCACTATCAAGCAGACTTAAAACAAGAACCCGGCATCAAAAAAAGCGGACCGGAGCCCTTAAGCCGGGAATTCACTTTTTCAGTTTTTAAGAACATTTTAAACCGTTACCCCAACAGAAACATCAAACATTTACTCTTAGACCAAACCCTGATCGCCGGACTGGGTAATATTTACACCGACGAAAGTCTGTTTGTAGCCGGCATTAAACCAAACCGAACGGTGAAAAATATCCCCACCCCGGAAGCTCAAACTCTCTACCGAGCCATAAAGAAGATCCTTCGACTAGCGATAAAAAAGAAAGGGACCTCGTTTCGAAATTATGTTCGATCAACCGGAGAAACCGGCGGTTTCGTTCCGTACCTTAAGGTTTACGGTCGATCAGGTAAACCCTGTCTTAAATGCCGACAGCCTATCACCAAAACCGTGATCGCCAACCGAGGAACCCATTTCTGCCCTTATTGCCAAAAATAGCCAACTCAAAAACCGGCAACAAAAACTAATCTTCGAGCAATCGAAATACCGCTACCCCGGCCGCCACCGCGACATTCAAAGATTCTTTTCTCCCTGCCATCGGAATCTCGATTACCTGATGGCATTTATCAAGCACCGATTTCGGTAACCCTTTTTTCTCTTCTCCCAAAACCAAAACCGCCGAGGGGTCAATTTTGACCTCTCTGTAATCAACCGAATCCTTGGTCTGCTCCAAAGCCCAAACCCGCTTTCCTTCCTCGGTCCATTTCTTCAAAAATGGATTGATCGTTTTACCGTACCGCCAATCGATCACCTTTTCAGCCCCGAGAGCCGTCTTGGCGATCTTCTCGTTGATCCGGCCAAACCGATCAACCGGTCTGGGGGTGGTCCCGATCAAATAAATCCGGGAAACACCGGCCCCGTCAGCGGTACGAAAGATCGCCCCGGTGTTATAGGCACTGCGTAAATTATACAGAACCAAGCTTAATTCATTCGGCCTTTTATCCATTCATGTTAAAATAACAAAATGCCGAGTCTTTTTCCAGAATTACTGGTTTATCAATTAGCCGCCCCGGTTTTGGTGCGGGTAGGAGTCGGAGTGTTTACCCTACTGGCGGTCGGAAAGATACTTTCTTACTGGCAGACCTCACCGGAAAAATGGGGCCGGAGTGGCCCGTGGTTATTCGGACTTCCTTTACTGGGCTATGCTTCAATGAGTGTTTTTTTGTTCTTAGGTCTTTTTACTCAGATGGCGGCTTTGGTCATCTCGGGTTTGTCACTTTTTTTCATCACTTGGGGCTCTAAAAAACAAGACTATTTCCTGCTTTCTCCGGAATTCTTTTGGCTTTTGGCGATCACCGCCTTTTCCCTCACCCTTTCCGGTCCCGGCTGGTGGTCACTGGACCTGCCGGTATAAATTTGCCAAATCAAGTCTTTTTTGGTTAATATGGTGTAGTTAGTCAGACATCCGCCCATAGCTCAGTTGGTAGAGCAGCAGCCTTTTAAGCTGATGGTCGTAGGTTCGAATCCTACTGGGCGGACCAAAAACTTTTCTGCTTTAAACTAAACTCCGCAAGATCGTTATTTCAAGTGAGTATCTTTTGAAGTTACCCGTTTTCCAGGACCCCGTATCAAACCGCTTCACTACAACCGCATAACCACAGACTCCAAACCGACAAATAGATCTTTTCTCCCTTCCCGAGCCAGACAAAAGATCCGAAACAATTCCGCCGCCAACTCTTGAAGCTCTCTTAAATCATAATTATCAGCTGAGGTTTTTAGTTTTTTTACAAAAAAAGGTTTGAAACCAAAGGGTGGTTTAGTTAAAAACCCCGGATCGGAGCCACTCTTTATCAAGATCATCTTTTTAACTTGATCAAACAAGCGCCAGTAAATTTTTTCCGCCGGAAGACCATTTAACTTAGCTTCAACCAAAAGAAGCCATAATTTTTTTCGATCTCTGGACCCTAAAGCGTCACTTAAACTGAAAACATTGAACTCCTCCCTTTTTATCTGCCTCGGCAAAGAATGATCCTTAACTTGTTCGGCCACTTCCAACAGGTCGCCAACTTTCTCGGTTTTAAGATCTTCTTCCCAGAGCAAAAAAATATGCTCGGATTCTTTCAGGGTCTGACGATTCTCAAGCAGAAAAGCCCGAATCTCCGGATCAGCCAACAAGCGACGCCCGGCCACTAAATGTTGGCCGTAAAACAAGGAACGGCTGACCAGTATCTCCCGAAACTTCTCAGGATCAAAATCCAGATCATCAAACCAAAAGACCGAGGCCTCCGGACGCTTACTGGACAGAGACCGCAACAAAGACCGAAAAGCTCGGAAACTTGACTGTCTATCGGAACCATGAAAAATAAACAACATAATTGGAAATATCTCTTCCTACCCGACCAAGTGACAAAGGTCAAATCATCGGGAAATAAATGATCTTAAAATTTTAATATCTGAAAACTGAACTTGCTTTAATTTTTGGTCATAAATAGCCGCCGCCGGATGATATAAAGGTATAATCGTTACTGACCCGTACCAAGTCAAAGCGGAAAAACACTGTCCGTGAATCAGACCGATCGACTGCCACTTAGAACTCAGTCCGTAACGGGTTAAAATATATTCAGCCGCAAATCGACCCAGTGTAACTATTACCTTGGGCTGGATTATTTCTATCTGGCGATCCAAGAAAGGTCCGTAGACGGCAATTTCCCGGTCGCTCGGATCCCGATTTTCCTTCGGCCGGTCCTTTATGATATTGGTAATGTAAACAGACTCTCGATCAAGCCCAATCGAATCCAGCAATTGATCTAAAAACTTCCCGGCCCGGCCACAAAACGGTCTCGAAGTTTCCGCTTCCGTCCGGCCGGGCGCCTCGCCGATCAACACAATATCCGCATTCAAACTCCCCTCTCCGATCACCGGGTAATAACCATTACTTTTCCGGTGATCATAAAGCGGAGAATCGGTCAACTCCGACACCTCCTTTTTTATCCGAGTCATCTCTTTTTCTCTCGACCCCTCGGGTCTCAGGTCGCCTTGAATCAGGTCGGACATAGATCATTTTAAGGTTTTTAATAAATACCCCTCACTCGATTTATACTCGATCAAAACTTTTTTTGACCCAGCGCTCAATAAACCACATAACTGTAAAAATAAACAAAGTTATAGCGGTAGCTATTACTGCCACGGAATACAGACCGAAACCGGAAGCCAAGCCAACACCGACCGAAACCCACAAACCGGCTGCGGTCGTCAAGCCGGCAACGTCATTTTTTCGAAAAATTATCAAACCGGCACCGAGAAAACCGATCCCCATCACCACCTGAGATGCCACCCGAAGAGGGTCAAAATCAACAACCCCCGCCAACCAATACCGTGTCACCATCAACTGAGACACGACCACGAACAAAGCCGCTCCCATTCCAACCAAAGCATAAGTCCGAACCCCGGCCACCTTGCCGGCTATAGTTCTCTCCAAACCCAAAAAACCTCCCAAGACAACAGCCATAAACAAGCGGATCACCACTTCCCAGTCACTAAAAAACAACTCTTCCATTAAAGATAATTATATCTTAAGTTCTC
>CAZVBR010000018.1:0-5107 GCA_964625755.1 uncultured Candidatus Saccharibacteria bacterium
ACTTCGTGTCGCCCTCCGAATGGTTGATGAAAAACCGAAAAGTCAGATATTGGTGCGCGTGCCAGGACTCGAACCTGGGACCACGGAGGTATAAGCTCCGCGCTCTACCAACTGAGCTACACGCGCCGATTCTCTATTGTTAATATAAAGGAAAAAGACCGATCAGGCAATCTCAAAACAGTCTTGTCTAACGTACGGCCCGACCCTAGTTCTTTGGATCGTATACACCAAAGCCGGTTTACCCAACTCCCGGCCGATCTCGGGACCGAGAACCCGGAGATAGGTACCGGCCGAACAAGAAACCAAGAAGGAAGCCACCTGAAACTCCCCCCTGCCAGGCAGATACTTAAACCACCGGGTTAAGATCTCGGTCTGACGAAAATCCCCGGACACCCGAGCCAAGCGATCGGCTGTCCGGTCTACAAACTCCCTGACTGCAAGCCGGCGAACTCCTTTGAAGGTCAGTTCAAAAATCGTCACTTCCCGCTTGAAATTCTTCCCGGAAAGACCGGGTGAGGAGAATTTCGGAGCTGTCTGAGATCGAGTTCCGAACAAAGAAATCGCGACCCGAGAAAGATCAGCCTCAAGGATTCGCCCGGGCAGGGCCACCTCCTCTGCCAAACCCATAACATCCCCGGTATCGGTAGACGCCCCGAACAGGATCTCGACCAGATACTCCTTGTCCCAGCCCCTTGATTCTTCCGGTCTTTTTACCGCCTCCCCGACCAAAACCGGCATCACTCCTTCGGCCAGCGGATCTAAGCGTCCGGCGTAACTCAACTTCTCTTTTCGGTAAACCGGATAGATGTCGCGGAATCGAGTCAGAGCCTCAAGCGGAGTTAGACCCTCGGGTTTGTAAACCGCCACCACTTGATCTTGTGCCATAAAATACAACTTTAGTTTTCTTCCGCCGGACTCTCATCACCGGAAGACTCCCCCGAGGCGTCATCTTGGGTTTTTTTATCCGAGTAAGGTTGCTTAGGTTCAATTCCGTGCTCGCGCAATATTTTCTCAAAATCCTCCCGCTCCAGGGTCTCAACCTTGATCAGTTCATCGGTCATAGCGTCTAGGATATCCTTGTTGTCTTCCAGTAACTTCTTGGCTTGCTCGAGAGCCTCGGAGACGATCCGGCTAACCTCCTGGTCGATCAGTGATCTCATAGACTCAGAAGCACTGCGACTGGCCGAGCCTTCACCGGTAATTCGGCTACCGTTGCCGGAGAAAGAGACCGGGCCCACTTTGTCACTCATACCGTAACGGGTCACCATGTTCCGGGCCAGATCACTTGAAACCTGAAGGTCGTTAGAAGCTCCGGTGGTAACATCGCCGAACGTCAGCAACTCCGCGGCGTAACCCCCGAGCGCCATAACCATATCATCCAGAAATTCTTTTCTGGAATTCAACCGCTTGTCCTCAAACGGTAGTTTCAGAGTATATCCGGCGGCTTGACCCCGAGAAACGATCGAAACTTTATGAACCGGGTCACAGTTCGGTAGCAGTGAAGCGGTCAAGGCGTGACCCATTTCGTGATAGGCGGTGATCTTCTTTTCTCTTTCTGACAGAACATGACTTTTTCTCTCCGGCCCCATCATTACTTTCTCAACGCTTCGCAAGAAATCTTTTTGAGCGATCTTTTTTCGGTTCTCTCTGGCTGCCAAAATAGCGGCTTCGTTCACGGCGTTGGCCAGATCCGCCCCGGAAAAACCGGGTGTCCGGGCCGCAACCACAGACAGAACAACGTCTTCGTCCAGGACTTTGTTTTTGGTATTGATCGTGAGTATCTCTTCCCGATCTTTAATATCCGGTTGGTCCAAGATCGCCCGCCGGTCAAAACGCCCGGGACGCAACAGAGCCGGATCTAGAACATCCGGTCGGTTGGTGGCCGCCATCACGATCAATTTCTCATTCGGCTCAAAGCCGTCCATTTCAACCAGGATCTGATTTAGGGTTTGCTCTCGTTCGTCGTTGCCGCCGCCCATACCGGAACCGCGATGACGGCCGATGGCATCGATCTCATCAATAAAGATGATCGCCGGGGCGGCTTTTTTGGCCATCTTGAACAGATCCCGAACCCGACTGGCTCCTACTCCGACAAACATCTCCACAAACTCCGAACCGGACAGATAGAAGAAAGGCACCTGGGCTTCACCGGCAACCGCCCGGGCAAGTAAGGTCTTACCGGAGCCGGGAGGCCCCATCATGAGAACCCCTTTCGGGATCCTGGCCCCGATATCCAGGAATTTTTTCGGATGCCGGAGAAAATCAACTACCTCCCATAACTCCGCCTTTACTTCCTTGGCTCCGGCCACATCTTTAAAGGTCACTCTCTGTTTCTGGTCATTCGGGTCGATCACCCGGGCTTTCGATTGACCAAACGAAAACGCCTGCATAGACGACCCCTTCATCTGCCGGGTGATCATCCAGAACAAGAATATAATAAACAAAACCGGCAACAAAAAGGGAAGAATATTCAAAGCCCAAAAAGCCAACCCGCCTTCACGTTCAAAAGTAAGTGGTAGCTCACTTAGGGTCTCCGGACTGACCCCGTAGGCCACCAAAGTCTGAGTAAGTGAAGTATCCGGCTCTCGTCTGGTTTCAGCCAAACTGCCATCTTCGTAAGTGACTTTCACGGTATCCCCCTGGACCACCACTTCGGCCACTTCTCCAGCCTTAATATCCGTCGCCAGACGGGTCAGAGTAATATCTTCAATCGCCTCTTGCTGTTCTAAAAAAGCCGAGTACAGAGCGATCAAAACGATGAAGATAAGTAGGGTTATCAGTAATTGCCCCCCGAACTTCCCCCAGATCGACTTAGAACCCGGGCCCGGGCCGGAAGAGCCAAGCATTTTTTTCATATCATTTTTCATAGGTCAGTGTGCATTATACACAAATAAAGCATAAATTAAAACGTACTGAGCGCCCCGAAGCGCAAGTCTTCGGGGCGCGTGGCTTATTTCGCAGCAGCTTTAGCGCTGCCGCGAGGGGTGTCTTGCTGGGGCACCAAATTCTTCGGTGCCCCGAACAGGTAGAGGTACCGGAGTACCTCTACCTCAGACAGTTTTAACATCTTTTGGTTCTCCCCATTGTTCGACCCTATTTTCTCTCCCCGGCACGTCCAGAGAAAGAAGAGTTTCCCCATAGGCACCCCCCTTTCAAATTACTCAGGACCACTTCACAACAGCCATTATTATTATACAACTTTATCAAAATCAGTCAACCAAAATCAGTCTCGAACTTTACAGAGAGCTCATTCGGCGCCGGACTAATCTACGACTCCTCCGACTGGACTCCGTCCACTTTCCACTCTCCGTCTTCTTTTACTAACTGAATATATCTTTTTGTAACACCGCCGGAGTAATTCAGGTTGATAGGTAAAACTGCACTCCCGTCAGCTTTCATATTCACCTCCTCAAACTCCACTCCTTGATCCGGAACATCCTGAACTCCGATGAAAAGCGCCACATCCCGACTCAAGGTCTCCCTAGTCACCTCCTCCCGAGCTCGGTCGGAAAGCAGATCCAGGAGTCTTTCCCCCGCCTCGGCATCTTCAGCCGGCGGAGCCAGCATCAGAAAGTTTTCCCAAAAATCAAAACCGACCTCCCGGGCAATTAATTCCTCAGAAGAGTTCGAGTCATCAACCACTACTTCTCTTTCATTTAATAAATATATCACCCCCGCCACCAAAAGCACCAAACCCAAACCCAGCCCCAACAAACCAATTTTTTTTATCATAGTAGTAAAATTATTTTATAATTCCCACCGAACATTCGACCCCTTATTATCTAAATAAATCACACCGATCAAGAAATTGCTTTTCAGTTACCCCGAGAAACCGACCCCGCCTCGAGTTTACAATTTGGCCGGAAAATTTCTTAAAACAAATTGCTCAAAATTCTCAGCCTCCGGGTTCGGTCGATCTTTATACTCTTGATAGAGTTCAAGGATCAGTTCATGTAATCGATTTCTCAAAAAACGATCGAAGTATTCTCGAGATTTGCTTTTGAGATCGTCGAGTGTTTCTATTCCCAATTGTTCGCATCTGGATTTGAGCTTTCCTTTTTGAATTTTCAGAATCTCTTGAAAGTCTTCTTCGGTCAAATCGGAAATGGTCTTGATCATACCCTCATAAGTGACCGGCTTGTCGTTGTAAGTTCTCACAAACTCCTCACAGAGCAGATTAAAAGGCCCTTGGTAACCTTCTTCTATCAATGTCTCACTGGCAAGCTGAGGTACTTTTTCCAACTGTTCATCCGTCAATCTCAAGACCAGTTTTTCAATGACCGGATTAATGATACTGTGGCAAAATTCATGGACTTGATTATGTTCATTATCTACGTGTGAAGCGATCACTTGCTCACCCTGAAATCCGGTAAAAGTTCTGCCGGAAGTTTTTTCAACAAGCGGATCAGTGGGAGCAAAAATCAACCTGTCTACATTGGTGGTATTGGGATCCGGCCTGAAAAAAGCTATCACTTCTTCGACCATCTCTCTGGTGCTCGCTTCTTTTTCCCGCCATTTGTTCATATCCTGCTTTATATGATCATCAAACTCCGCCGCCAACGGGGAGCCCGAAAAATCCCGGTCAAACTGCTCCAAAACGCTCAGAAATTTTCGAAAAGCTCCCTCAGGGTCTTTCAGCCACGGCTTATACTTAGCCGCCATTTCCAGGATCTGGTCAATACCTCTCTCCGGGTGCTGATAGGTTAAAGCGGCGTTACACAAAGACTCTTCGTCTGCTCCTTGTTCGCAAAGTTCCTCCAAGGTCTTCAGGATTTCCGGATCGACCGGATTATCTTTAAAATATTGGGTTGTTTTTTCCACCAGAGAACCCTTTTTCTTTCCCCAGTCCGGATTCCGGGCTTTCTGGAGTAAAGAAAAGAGCTGTAACCCCTTCTCTTCTTGGACAACGATCTCCGGAGTACTCATGACTTCCGAACGAACCTCTTTACTCTCCGGCATTTTTGGTTTTTCCATAAAGTATTTTTTTACTTGTAATTAAATTCTTTAACCATCATAACCCGCTTTGAATTTTCTGTCACACTTAAGGACCAGCTTTAGAGTTTTCCCGACCCCTTTCCCGTTCGATTCTTGAAAGTGATCGAAGTGC
>CAZVBR010000018.1:5207-11615 GCA_964625755.1 uncultured Candidatus Saccharibacteria bacterium
TGTTTGACCCCAAAAGTCGGGAGAGCCTAAGGCTTGTTTGGTGGAGATGCCGGGATATCTCACAGATCGGAAACCCACGGTTTCCGACGGCCCGGCCTGCCTTCCGTCACGGGAAAACAGGTGTTTTCCCGACCCCTTTCCCGTTCGATTCTTGAAAGTGATCGAAGTGCTGTTTGACCCCAAAAGTCGGGAGAGCCTAAGGCTTGTTTGGTGGAGATGCCGGGAATCGAACCCGGGTGCAAGGACTTGACTCAAAAGACTCTACGAACGTAGTCAGCTTTAAGCAATTCGGATCAGATCGGTCTAAAACTGACCAAACCCGACCGGATCCTAGTTTCTATGGTTCGGAAACTTGGCCGAAACTTACCAAGACCCTAGCCCGGTTATTATAACACTCGAAACAACGGACCGGACAGCCGGTTGTTCGAACGCCCACTTACGCTAAAGCGAAAGCGGGAGCATAGTACGGTGAAGCCACCGACTCTGCTTGTGCAGATTCGTTTGCACTTATTGGTTTGCCTGAGTTTAGCGAGTTGTCAGGCGACCTCGGTCCGCACTTTTAAGTCAAAAACCTTGTCAAAGCCGATCATCCCCATAGTAATATTCCCCAAAATACATTCCGGTGAATCTCTGAAAAACCGAAACTAAAACTGGTTTTGACACTTTTTAACGATATTTATTTTTCAAAGACCGCTCGATCTCTCGCTTGGCTTCTCTTTTTTTCAGATCTTCCCGCTTGTCAACCTTCTTTTTTCCTTTCGCAACCGCGAATTTAAGTTTGATCAACTTACCTTTATTATGCAGTGAAATTGGGATAAGTGTCAAGCCCGGCTTGGCTTCGAGGCCAACCAAAGTACCGAGCTGTTTTTCGGTCAACAACAGCCGACGGGTTCTTTCCGGGTCGTAATCCAGCGGGGCATTAGCGGGCTGAAAGGGTGGGATATTGGCCCCCAACAAGTAAGCCTCACCGCCTCGGATCACCACCCGAGCTCCCAAAAGAGACCCTTGGTGGTTCTTGATCGATTTTACTTCAGTACCCAAAAGCTCCACCCCGGCTTCGTAGTGATCCAGAAAAAAATAATCCAAGCCGGCCTTTTTGTTCTTGATAAGATCAGCCATGTGGTTTGATCGCCAGCAACAAGGCCGGCAATTTTATTACTGATCGGACTTATTAAGATTTGGCTTTTTCTACTACCGCCGAAAACACTTCCGGTTCGTCATGAGCCAACTCCGACAGCATCTTTCGATTCAAGCCAATATTCTTCTCACGAAGCAATCCGGCAAACCGACTATAAGAAAGCTCAAACGGTTTGACGGCGGCGCTGATCCTCATTTGCCACAGCCGACGAAAATCATTTTTCTTGTCACGTCGGTGAGCATAAGCATGACTGCCGGCCCGCAGAATCGCCTGCTTAGCCTCCCGCTCTTTAGTGCTTCGTCCAAACGTATAGCCTTTGGTTTGTTTCAAAACCTTCCGGCGTCTTTTCATTGATATGACTCCTCGTTTTACTCTTGGCATAATTACTCTGGTTTATTTTCTTTAGGTAAAAATCGATCCTTTATTTTTTGAACCAGGATGGTCTGTCGCCAACTTTTCCGGCGCAACTGATCATTTCGAGTCTTGCGGGATCGAAAGTGATTCAAACCCGGCCGACGGACCAAGGTCTTGCCGTTCTTTGTGATCTTTATTCGTTGACTATAGGTTTTGCTGTTTTTCATAATATTAAATCTTTTATTTGTTACCGATCAAATCTTTTTCTATGATCAAAACCAAACCCTTAGGACTCTTTTTCACACCTTCTGAGACCTTGAAATCAACCGGGATAATACCCAAAAATCGATCCAACCTCTCGCGCAAAAATTCATCTCCGAGATACTTTGACCGTCCGGGTAAAAACAACTCAACCTTTACCCTGTGACCGTCGGCCAAAAATTTGGTTATCTTATCGGCTTTCATCTTCATGTCCTGCTGACTGGTGCCGATCTTTATTTGAATGGACTTGGTCTCGGTTTGATGGCTTTTGGATTTTGCCTCCTTGGCTTTTTGTTTTTGCTGATACTGGTACTTACCGTAATCCATTATCTTGGCCACCGGTGGCACAGCGGTCGGAGATATTTCTATCAGATCAAGCTCCCGCTCTTTGGCTTTCGCCAAAGCCTCTTCTTTTGTCATCACACCCAAATTACCGGCCTTATCATCAATAACCCTGACCTCCGGGGATGTGATCTGTTCATTTATTCGGACAGTTTTGCTCAAATCTGGATAAAATTATATCTTTTAACACGCTTACATCAAGTGTCGACAAAAAGCCACACTTAAAGCCCTATTATCTTACTTTATCACCGGCCAAAAGTCAATGGTCGCTCCGAACGGGATTTTTTACGATAGGCAGTCGCCCCGCAAGATCTTATTTTAGCTTCTCTTCGTGACCCAAACGCGGCATGATAGCCTCAACCCCCAGATAATCCCTGATCCGCTGGACCAAGAACAGTGACGACTTCGGTTCACCCATAGCCACAAACACCTTCCGAAGGGTCTTTTCGCTTTCGGCGACATAATCCAGCAACGAAGGGCTATCCATATGGGCCGAGTAACCACTGATCCTTTCTATTTTAGCCCGGACCGGGACGGTCTCCCCCATGATCTTGACCGTTTTGGCCCCGTCCTCGAGCATTCGCCCCAAACTGCCGGGAGACTGATAACCGACCAGCAACAAAGTGCTCTTTGGATCCGGCAAATAGTTCTTTTCGTGATGAAGTATCCGGCCGCCGTTTGACATCCCGGAACCGGCGATCACGATCTTCCGGGCGGGGGCTCCGGCTATAAATTTTGATTCTTCGGTCGTTTCGGTTTTGATAAGTTGCGGGAAAGCGAAAATATCCGAGCCACCGTCGGCCTTCTGTCTAACCTGGTGCCTGAAGTAGTCAGAGTACTCAGAATAGATCTCCGTCATTCCGATAGCAAGCGGTGAATCAAGATACACCGGAACCAGAGGGATCTCGGATCTGTCCATCAGCTCCTCAATAGTCAACAGCACCTCTTGAGTTCTCTCGATGGAAAAAGCCGGGATCATCAAAGTCCCGCCGGCTTTCATGGTCTCGGATATGATCCGCTGCAAATGAAAACGTCGCTGGTCTTGGCCTTCGTGCTCCCGGTCACCGTAGACACTTTCGATCACCATGTAATCAGCTTCGGTTACGGCTTCCGGGGCCGGCAGGAGAACCGAGGGGTCATTGCCCAGATCACCGGTCAACACAACATTCCGGCCCTTGCCTTTGGCTGTAACGGTCGCCGAACCCAGAATATGGCCGGCATTAGACAGATGAAAGGCCAGGCGCCCGACATTCACCGGACTATGATAATCTATTACTTGCCACTGATTAAGAGCTTGCTTGACGTCCGCCTCCTGATACAAAAGCTCCCGGTTCGAAGATCGTGCCTCTTTTGACATCACCCCCAAACTGTCAAACAGAGACAGTTCCGACATCTTGCGAGTCGGCGGAGTTGAGTATATCTCCCCCCGAAAGCCGTCCCGGACCAATTTCGGGATCCGGCCGATATGATCCAGATGGGCATGAGTTACAAACAGAGCATCTATCTCGGACGGATCATACACAAAGGGCTTATGGTTTTCCTCCGGGTCCACCTGAGACCCTTGAACCAAACCGCAATCAACCAAAACCCTCTTTCCGTTCGACTCCGGATCAGACAGCTCAAAATTGGACCCGGTCACCGAACCGACTCCGCCGTGAAAGATCAATGATAGATTGGAAGACTCGGACATATTGTTCAGGCCTGCAACCAGCTCTGGGTTTTGAAGGCAACCACCCCCAACAAACCACCGACGGCATCGGCCAGTAAATCTTTAACCGAATAAATAAACCTCGACTCAAGTTCGGCCAAAGAACGCAAGCCAATATTAGCGGTGAAATAACTGTCAACCCCGAACTCAAGCAACTCCCATACGCCACCGATTACCAAAGTGCTTATCAGACCGACCAATAAAGTGTTTTTCCAGGTAACCGCGGCCTCGGGACGGAAAAAAGTAAAGTACAGCCACAAGGCACACCAGGCGATGAGTAATCCGGCCAAGAAATGCATTAATTTATCAAACCAAAACCAACGCCAGTAAAGATAGTAATTAAAAGCCAGGTTATTGAGTACCGCCAAAAGCGCTAACAGAACCAAGCAAAGCCAAAATATAGGCTGCTTTATATACATAAAATCATTGTAGTCAAAATCCTTCCGAGACACAAATACCGCCGGTTCCGGCGGTGTCTGTGTCGAGCCGTCTGAGGCTTATACCCTAGTCTACCTTCAAGTGGGTGCCCGCAACCGGTAAATGTCAGAACAAATGAATGCTCATCTACTTACGGCAATTTAGGGCTCCCCAGGAAAACTATTTGATCTAGATAATACCCCAAACAGCTCTGCGGTCATTATAACTCTTTGATTTATTTTATCAAGAGGCCGAGAAAATTGCCCCCGGGACCCCAAGACCAAAGATCGACCTTAAGCATCGAGTGCTTAAGGTCGATCAAGCACGTTAGTCGAGTCTAAAACGTGACTTTCTTTGGTCTAAACGCTCGGCCATCTCCTCCTCGGTCAAACAACCTCGGCTGACGGCCTCCTGCAAGCGATCCTCTCTCATCTGCCACCGAAAAGCTCGGTGTTCCTCTCGCGCCTGGCCCCGCCACCTCAAAAACTCTTCTTTGTTCATATCAAGTTCTTGGGCACTCGGCGATCCTCCGCCTCGGAACTGCCCGACCTCCTGCCACGGGGCGCCTCCGGACTCCATGGCCGAAACTGACCCGGCTACCGGCAAAATAACGGCCGCCAACAGAAACATCCCGACAAAGATCTTGGTTTTCATGATCTTAAAGAAATTAACAGCTGCTAAAATCGACCTTTTCTGCTCTTTATTACAATTTGGCGGCCCTTTTATTTCAAAAATCCGGCTTATCTCCCAGTCGCCGGAATCTGACAACCGACACTACGTCCGGCCGGACCTCCTCCCCGATCACGACCACCTCACTGCCGACCGCCAGCCGGTCCTGCAACCTGCGGCCCTGAACCAAATTTTCAAGATCCAAAACGATCTCACTTCCGTCATTTAGTTTAAGCTTCCAGTGATCAACTTCTTTCTCGGAGATAACTCCGAAATACACATTGTCCATCTCAAGATCACTTAAATGCCGATACATCCGCCCGACCGCCGGCAACTGACGTTCTTTGGCCAACCCGGAAACGAAACGGTGAAAAGAGAGATTCTCCATCAAGATACTCCCGGTAGCCACCAAAACCATTATGATCAACAGAGAGTAAATAAGAGGGCGACGATAGACCACAGCAAATCTCTTTGCCGTCCACTCCAAAATGCCGACCAAAACAACAGTTAACGCCAGAATAAACCAAGGGAAAGAAAGCAGAATGGCCCTCAACCCGTACAGCCCCAAACCGGGTAATACCAAGATACTGTTAGCCCGGAGCACAAAAACCAGTAAACTGCCCAAGTACAGGATCAAGCTTACAAGCAACACTAAAACCCCGAAGAACAACATCCCTTTAGCCCAAAAATAGGAGCGGGAGTGCATCTTTATGTCACCTTGTCGAATTGCATCCGAGACCCTACGGCTGATTGATTGTTTACGATCATTATTTTTCATAATATTTTTTTATCTTAACCCGGGCCCTTTTCAATCGCACCCCGACCGTCGAGATCGGGATATTCATAATATCCGAGATCTCCCGATAGTCTTTTTCTTCAAAATAATACAGCACTACCGGTTCCCGATACTTGGCCGGTAATTTTTCCAGATACCGTCTCACTTCCTGCCCTTCTTCCTTTTTTTCAGCCTCCCCCAAAACATCATCGGGCGCCGACAGACTAAAAATAATATCCGGCTCGAACAAAGAAAATGGTTCGTGTTTTTCTTTTTTAATAATATTAATAAATTCATTATGAGCGATCCGGTAGATCCAAGAAGAAAATTTTTGCCCCGGATCAAAACTCTTCAGATTAACAAAGGCTTTAATGAACACCTCTTGTGTGGCCTCCCGGACTTTTTCGTGATCAAATAAAAATTTCCGACCGTACCGAAGTAATTTTTTCTCATATCTTAAAACCAAAACCTCAAAAAGGTCCGTTCTTTGGTCTTGAACCGCTATCGCTAACTCTTCGTCTGTTTTGTTGTTCATGATAAAGGCGGGGAACCCGATCTCTTACTAAATATTACCATTTTCCGGGTCAATTTATTTCATTTTCATCTTCCACCGACAACAAGGGGTTAAATTTTCACGATCCTCGTCCCTTATAACTCAAAACCGGCCTCACCGAAAACGGTAAGACCGGAAAGAATAAACTACCTCGCAGCAAGCTGACGAGGTATTTTATTTTGAGAACCCCT
>CAZVBR010000019.1:0-10592 GCA_964625755.1 uncultured Candidatus Saccharibacteria bacterium
TCGCGACACGCTCGCTCCTGCCGTTTCGGGCAAAAGTGAAAATTGGCGGAGAGGGAGGGATTCGAACCCTCGGTACGGAAAACCGTACAACGGATTAGCAATCCGTCCCATTCGACCGCTCTGGCACCTCTCCGGATCCACTTATTTGGCCTACTTTGTGACCTCTAAGTGAGCCATGCCAAGGATTGTAACACAGTCGCAAGTCAACCTCAACTTTGCTGTTTATCAGTGGCAGAAGGCCAGGCCAGCAATGTTTCTTCCGCCGGCCTTTTTGAGGGTCCGGGATATCTCCCGGAAAGTAGAGCCGGTAGTGATGACATCGTCGATCACTATCAAGACCGCGTCCGGGTTCGGTTGGAATCGAGAGGTGGTTATGAAAGCGTTATTTAGGTTTCTCGATCTTTCGTATCTGTTTTTGGTCTCGGTCTGATCTTTGGTCGATCTTGTTTTTTTCACCCAATCGGTTTTTATCTCGATCGGTCTCTGCCGGTCGGTATTCATTCTCCTCAGAGCTTCGCTCAGGATGAGGGCCTGGTTGTAGCCTCGGCGCCGGATCTTGGCCGAGGTGGCCGGGGTCGGGATGAGGTAGATCGGCTGGCCGGCGGGGGAAAGCTCCGACAGCCAAGGCAACATCAAGCGGGCGGCAACCTCGGCGACCGCTTGGGATCCGCGGTTTTTCAAAAGGTAGACAAGGCGTTTGGTGGTCGGGTGGTTGTAACTTAAACACGCCAGAGTATTTTCCGGCAGATCGGCTCTTTCGGCTCGGGGTAGGCGGTCGGCACAGTCGGGGCATAGTACGGTATGCCATTTTTGACACCCGGCACAGCGGTCCGGGAAGAGAAGGTCGAGTCCGAACTGGAAGATCTTGGTTATCATTAATGGTTTTTGGTTTTTTATGATATAATTATAACTATAATATCAAAATAAAAGTTATGAGTAATTGGTTAAATAACTTCTCACTGTTTCGGAACTTTGTTCATCAATCGCAGGAAAGTGTTTTGGGGGTAGACATTGGCACCTCTTCGGTCAAAGTAGTCCAGGTAAAAAACGACAAAGGCCGGGCGGTGCTCGAGACCTACGGAGTTCTGTCGGTCGGGCCGTATGCTGAGCGATCGGTCGGCCAGTCGGCTGATCTGTCGCCTGAGAAAATAAAAACCCTGATCGGCGATCTGTTCTCTGAGGCCAACGTTACCAGCCAGGTGGCCTCGATGTCCATCGCGATGCGCCACAGTCTGTTGGTGACAATAGAGTTGCCACAGATCGCGACTAAAAATCTCGAGCAGGCGGTGTCGATCGAGGCCCGCAAATATATTCCGGTTCCGATCTCGGAGGTGGCTTTGGATTGGTGGGAGATACCGGAGATCGGAGGAGGGAAAGGCGACGGTGCCGGAGGAGGTCATTCAAAGGTCAATATCATGTTGGCCGCCATTCATCAGAACGCTCTCGGGCAGTACGAAAAAATATTCAAGTTGACCGGTCTTAACTATCAGTTCTTTGAGATCGAGACTTTTAGTATCTTGCGTTCGGTTTTGGAGCAAGGGTATGACTCGGTGGTACTGGTTGATCTGGGGGCGTCTACGACCAAGGTTTCGATCGTTGATCAAGGGGTGATCCGGACTTCCCATACCATCAATAAAGGGTCGCAGGATATTTCGGTCGCTGTCTCAAAGGCTCGGGGAATATCGTTTGCCAAAGCCGAGGAGATCAAGCGAAAGGTCGGCCTGATCGATGAGGTCGAGGCTGAAGATTCCCAGAAAGTGATCAGTCCGATCGTGGAGTATATTTTTTCTGAAGTTTCCAAAATTGTGGTAGACTATCAGAAGAAGCACTCCCGGGCTATGGAGCAAGTTATTCTGACCGGAGGCGGATCTTTACTGAAAGGAATGTACGGGGTCGCGAAAGATAATCTGGAAGCCCCGGTGGTCTTGGGAGCTCCGTTTAACAGATTGGAAGCCCCGGCATTTTTAGATGATGTGTTTAAGCAGATCGGTCCGGAGTTTGCGGTGGCCATTGGTTTGGCTTTACGAGGTTTAGAGAATTAAAAGTTTATTAAGTTAATTTAATATTATTATGGCTAATAATGAACAGCGCGGTTCATTCATTCCCAAGAGTTCCAATACGACCGTGCGATCGTGGGAAAAACCGGCGTCAAATATTTTGATCGTGGCCTCTTTGGTCGTGTTAGGGTTCTCATTGTTGTTTTGGGGGGTAGCTTTTGGGTACAATACTTATCTCCAAGATCAAATCAATCGTCAGTGTCCGGAAGATGATCCGGGTTCTTCCGGTTGCGGACTTTTAGCGGAGCTTGAAAGGTATCAAGCCGAACTGTCGCCTGAGGAGTTGTCCGAGATCCGGGATCTGGATGTCAAACTGGGAACGGTCAGTACTCTGGTTGATCGGAGCCGGAGAGCGTGGCCGGTGTTTGAGATGTTAAACGAGATCACTCTGGACAATATCCAGTTCGATGATTTTTCACTTGAGGATCGAACGGTGGTTTTAGACGGAGTTGGCCGGGACTATATCGATGTTGCGATTCAGGCCAGAGCCTGGAGTGAGGATGAGCGGATAAGGCGGGCGGTGATCGAGAGTGCCAATCGCGGGTCCGGGGATGACCGGGTCAATTTTCGGGCTCAATTAGAAGTAGCTCCGGAATTATTATCATACGATAACAGCTAATTTTCAATTATGACTAGATTAATTTTTTCGATCATCTTACTGCTGGGCGCCGGGGCGGTCTTTATGTTTTTGGTTGATCCTTTGGTCCGGGATCCGTTGGTGGTTGATCAGGATGATCGGGTGGAGTCCGGAGGGATCTTTTCTCTTCTCGATCAGCGTGCCGGCCTTAACGAGGCCCTCGACAACGCCGACGCCCTAAATGAAAGGATCAACGAGTTGCAGTCTCAGGTGGCCTCGATCTCGGCGGCGGACCGGGATCGCCTGGAGACTTTTATTCCGGCCGAGGATGACCCGATGTCGGTCTTGGTCGATCTGGACAAGATCGCATCTGATACCGGCTTGAAGCTCCACGGCACCAGTTATTCCGTCTCGGATGACGAGGTAGCCGGTCTGCCGGCCGGGATCTCTGAGACCCGGGTTTCCGGTTCGGTGACGGCTGATTATGTCGAACTGGAAGAGTTTTTGAATCGTTTGGCTGCCATGCGTCGGCCGCTTGATGTTACCGAGTTGAGTTTTTCGGTTGGCACGGATAGTGACACCGGCCTGCCGGAAACGGAGTACGATGTCGATTTTACGGTACGCACTTATCAATTTAGGTCAAACTAATCTATTATGAATAATAATTTCGTGAACGTTTTGGTCCTCATACTTTTTCTCTTGGCCATCGCTTTTGCTTATCTGTACTTCGGGCGTGATGTTGATCCGGCCTCTGAAGTGGTAACCGTGACCGCCACCACCGAAGACGAGGATCGGGTGGAATTCATTGATCTGTTAAATGAGCTTCAAGGTATTCACCTGCGAGTCGGGGTGTTGTCGGAGTTGAGAGGGGTTGATTCGGTGGAGTTGCCGAGTTTTGAGCAAGTGAGTTCCGGTCGGTCCAATCCGTTTTATCTGATGCGGGCTTCCAGTGACCGGGATGATGATCCGGAAGAAGATCTGCCGGAAGGCCTGGATGCTTCGGATCTTATGGACCTCGATTTCTAGTCGGTCTTTATGTTAAGGAGTAATAATTTTTATTGTTATGGCGGATGAACAATTGCCGGAAAAAAAGTTGGCGGGTGAGGATATTCCGGCTGAGGTGTTACGCCATGTCCCTTTTGACTCGGCCGAGTACTACCGATTCATCCCGGTCGGAGTAGTCGATGGAGTGCTTGAGGTGGCAATGGTGAATCCGGATGATATCGAGGCCCGGGATGCTTTGCAGTTTATCGCATCCAAAGAGGGGATGCCTTTCAAGATCTTTGTCACTTCGGAGGAGGATTTCGAGGAGGCCTTGAAAAAGTATGAGAACTTACCGTCGGAGATCGGTCGGGCCTTGAGCGATTTTGATATTAAAAAGAAATCAGAAGGAGGGGGGCCTGATGATGAGGAGGTTGAAGGGGTTGAGATCGTCAAAGACGAAGGCGAGAAAAGTCCGAACATTGTCGAGGAAGCGCCGGTCACCAAGATCGTGGGCGTGATCTTGCAGCACGCCGTCGGCGGGAATGCCTCCGATATTCACATTGAGCCGTTGACGGACAAGATCCGGGTTCGGTTTCGGGTGGACGGAACTTTACATACCAGTTTGATCCTGCCTCAGAAGGTAACCGATGCGGTGGTGGCCAGGATCAAGATCTTGACCAATATGAAACTTGACGAGAAGCGAAAACCCCAGGACGGGCGGTTTTCGGCCAAGATCGAAGGACGGAAAGTCGATTTCCGGGTCTCTACTTTTCCGACCGATTACGGGGAAAAGATCGTTCTGCGGATCTTAGATCCGGAAAAGAAGATCGTCGACTTGCATTCCTTGGGATTTCGGGAAAATCATGCCGAGAAAATCAAGGAAGGAGTGGTCAAGCCTTACGGGTTGATCCTTTTGACCGGGCCGACCGGTTCAGGAAAGACCACCAGTCTGTACTCGATGTTAAACGAGATCGACAAAGAACGTTTGAATACAGTCAGCTTGGAGGACCCGATCGAGTATGATATTGCCGGAGTCAGTCAATCCCAGGTCCGGCCGGAGATCGATTACACTTTTGCCAGCGGGTTACGGAGTATTTTGCGTCAAGACCCGGATGTTATTATGTTGGGGGAGATCCGAGACGGTGAGACGGCCAGGCTCGCGATCCAGGCTTCTCTGACCGGGCATTTAGTGTTTTCGACTTTGCATACCAATAATGCCATCGGGGTGATCCCGCGTTTGATCGATATGGGGATCGATCCGTATCTGATCCCGCCAACTTTGAGCATGGTCATTGCCCAGAGGCTGACTCCTCAGATCATACCTGAGGCCCGGGAAGAGCTACCGATGGAGGAAAGTGTTCGGCTGATGATCGAGGAGCAGTTCAAAGACTTACCGGAAGAGCATCGGCAGGCGATCGAGATCCCGGATGTGATCAATCGGGCCAAATCAATTCCGTCGTCTTCCAGTGGGACCAAGGGTCGGATCGGAGTGTTTGAGATCTTTACCATGGATCAGGAGCTTGAGTCTTTGGTTTTAGATAATCCGAACGAAGTTCAGATCTATGAATTTTTGCGCCAACGAGGATTCCTTACCCTAAAGGAGGATGCTATGTTAAAATCGTTTCAGGGCCTGATCTCTTTTGAAGAGGTGAATAAGTTGTAAAAATATAATATAATAAAAATATGTCAGATGAAGTTGAGACTCGTCACGATGAATCACCCAAGATCTTGATCGTTGATGATGATAAATTTTTAATAGATATTTATTCGACCAAGTTCTCCGAGCAAGGGTTTGAAGTAATGTCGGCTTTTTCCGGCGAGGAGGCCTTGCAGAAGATCGAGCAGGGGTTCAAGCCGGAGTTGTGCTTGGTTGATGTTATAATGCCGGCAATGGACGGCTTTGAGGTGGTCCGGAGAATGAGAGAGAATAATTCTTTAGCCCAGACCTCTCTTATTATCTTATCGAATCTCGGTCAAAAAGAGGACATCGAAAAGGGCCTGAAAAGCGGGGCCGACGGGTACTTGGTAAAAGCCAATGCCACTCCGTCTGAGGTGGTGGAGAAAGTGCGCAGTATTATCACTAATAATCAAAACACGTAATTATGGCCGATCATTTAAGAGAGATCCAGGATCTGGTATCGATAGTAACCAAAGAAGGGGCTTCCGATCTGTTGATCACCGCCGGTACTTACCCGACAATTCGCTCCTCCGGCGAGCTTATCCCGCTTGTTAAACGAAACGAACTGTCAGCTGACGATACCATGGGAATTGCCACCGAGATCTTAAATGAAGCCAACCAAAAGATCCTTCTGGAACAGAGAGAAGTTGACTTTTCTTGGAGTCCTGACGGGGAGGTTCGGTTCCGGGGTAACGCTTTTTTTCAGCGGGGAGCGGTGGCGATCGCCTTGCGTCTGATACCGACTGATATAAAAAGCATGGAAGAGCTCAGTTTACCGGAAAGGCTGAAGGATTTTGCCCGGGCCAAGCAGGGGTTTTTCCTGGTGGTTGGTCCGGTCGGGCATGGTAAGTCGACCACCCTGGCGGCTATGATCGAGCTGATCAACGCCGAGCGGACCGAGCACATCGTGACCATCGAGGACCCGATCGAGTATCTTTTTGTAAATGACCGTTCGATCATCGATCAACGGGAGGTTCGGTTCGATACTCGGAGTTTTGCCACAGCTATTAAATCTATGTTCCGTCAGGACGTGAATGTTGCCATGGTTGGGGAGATGAGAAGTTCCGAGACGATCAGCACCGCGGTTACGGCGGCCGAGACCGGGCACTTGGTGTTTTCGACCCTCCACACCAACAGTGCCTCCCAGACCGTGGACCGGATCATTGACTCCTTCCCGCCCGATCAGCAGCGTCAGATCCGGGTCCAGTTGGCCAGCAGCTTGTTGGGGGTCTTTTCTCAGCGATTGGTGCCGCGAGTTTCGGGCGGATTGATCCCGGCTTATGAACTTCTGGCCAACAACAACGCGGTGGCGAACTTGATCCGGGAAGGCCGAACTCCGGAGATCGATGTTGTTCTCGAGACCGGTTCGGAGTCCGGTATGATCGATCTGAATCATTCTTTGGCCGAGCTGGTTCGCCAAGGGGAGATCACATCGGAAAATGCCCGACGGTACAGCTTGAAACCGGATAGTTTGGATCGGTTATTGTAGTTTCATTAACATATTAGGTCACGATCGTTTATTATAAATTAAATCACTATCAGTCATATGCTTTTTAATTATCGGGTCGCCAATCAAGAAGGACAGGAACAAGCCGGGAGCATTGATGCCCCCAATATGGACCTGGCCATAACCGCCTTACAAAAACGAGGCTTGGTCGTTCTGTCGATCAATCCGGAGTCCGAGCCACCGTGGTGGCAGAAACAAATACCGTTATTCAATCGGGTTCAGACCCGGGATATTGTCATTCTATCCCGCCAGATATCGACTCTGTTCGAGGCTAAGGTGTCGGTGTTGGCGTCTTTTCGTCTTTTGGCCGGCGATGTTTCCAATCCGGCCTTGCGAGAGGCCCTGATCTCGGTTACCGATGACATAAAAAGCGGAGTCTCGATCTCAAACGCCCTGGCCAAGCACCCCAAGGTTTTCTCTAATTTCTACGTCAACATGGTCAAAAGCGGGGAGGAGTCCGGGAAGCTGTCCGAGACTTTCAGTTACCTAGCCGATCATCTGGAGCGTGCTTACGCCTTGACCAGTAAAGCCAAAAACGCCTTGATCTACCCGGCCTTTATTATCTGTACCTTTGCTATTGTTATGATCCTGATGATGACCTTCGTGGTGCCTCAGTTAAGTGAAATGCTTCTTGAGACCGGGCAGGAGTTGCCGGTTTACACCATGGCGGTCATGGCGGTTAGTGACTTTTTTGTCACCTACGGGATCGTGGTCCTTGCGCTTTTGATCCTGGGCGGGATTTATCTGATGAAGTACCTGAAAACCCCCGACGGGCGACGCTTGCTTTCCCAGGCTCAGTTGTATATCCCGTATGTCGGCCGTCTGTACAAGAAGCTGTATCTGGCCCGGATCGCCGATAATCTCAACACTTTGACGACCAGCGGCGTGGCGGTGGTCCGTTCGATCGAGATCACGGCCGAGATCGTTGACAATTATGTTTACAAAAAGATCCTCGAGGATACCGCCGAGTCGGTCCGGGGCGGGTCTTCGGTTTCGGATGTTTTTGCCAAGTATGACGAGATGCCCGGGATCATGGTTCAGATGGTTAAGGTGGGGGAAGAATCCGGCCGTATGGGGTATATCTTAGACACCTTGTCCGGTTTTTATCACCGAGAAGTGGAAGATCAGGTCAACACTTTGGTGGGTATGATCGAGCCGGTCATGATCTTGATGCTCGGGTTGTTCGTCGGAATTTTGCTGGTCTCGGTCTTGATGCCGATCTACAACATTGCCGGGAGTTTCTAGGTTGTTTGAGTTATCCACAAAAATTGTCCTTGGTGGCTAAATGTATTATAATAAAGAAGGGATTTGTATTATAAAGGTCGATTATTTTAAGCGGTGATCAGTCGAGGTTGTCGCTTTATAAAAAATAATCGGAAATACGATCCGATTATTAGTTAATAAGTTGATAAAATAAATTTATGAGTTATTCAACTAAAGCAGATAAAGGTTTTACCTTGATCGAGCTTTTGGTGGTTATTGCGATCATCGGTATTTTGGCCGGTATTGTTTTGACCTCCTTGGGCGATGCCCGAGAGCAGGCTCACAAAGCAGCTGCTCAAGCCAGTTTGTCCGGTGTTTTGCCGGCCGCGGTGATGTGTATTGATGGGGATTCGCAAATTAATGATCCTGCAGAAGGTGGGGATGTTTGTGTCAATGATAATATAACAGGTGCGTCTTGGCCAACATTTGGCGGTGGTTCCAATTGGACATATGTAGGAGTAGAAAGATCAAGTGAAATGGATTTTACGTTTTCGGCTACAGATGGTGACGCTACAAATCCAGAGTTTATTAATTGTGATATGAACGGGTGTGCAACTTCCGGAAGCTCTTCTGTCAATCAATAACAATAATAAGACCGATAAGAGTTTACGCAATTTGTTTTGCTAAAACAACAAAACCGGCACCTGAAGAAGGTGGCGGTTTTGTTTTTTGGCCTGTTGTTGTATAATTAAAACATATTCAGATAAGTAATTTTTATGATCTATCTTTTTTATATTATCTTCTTTTTGTTAGGGGTGGCGATCGGCAGTTTTTTGAATGTTGTTATCTTGAGACTTCACACCGGTGAGAAATTAACCGGTCGGTCGCATTGTTTCAACTGTGACCGGACGCTTAGCGCTTCGGAGTTGATTCCGTTGTTCAGTTTTATATTCCAGCGCGGTAAATGCCGTAAATGCGGAAGCCGGATCTCTTGGCAGTATCCGGTGGTAGAGGCCGGGACCGGTCTGTTGTTCGCGTTGATCGCTTGGCCGGTGATGTCCGGGATCGATGTTATGACCGCTGATTTTATGGTTTGGCTGAACACTTTCTTTTCGTTGCTGGTATTCTGGGCTATTTTTTCGGTTCTGATGGCTATCTTGGTTTACGATCTCTATCACCTGATCATCCCTGACGAACTGGTTTACACTTTTATCGGCTTGTCGTTACTCAGTCCGATCCTGTCCACCGAACCGTTTTTGTCGCCGACAGTATTTGCCAACTTGACCGGATTGGTCTTTCCGATGCTCTCGGGCTTGGCGGGTGCTCTGCTACTGTTTGGATTCTTTTGGTCGTTGTGGGCTTTTTCCGGCGGGCGCTGGATGGGGTTTGGGGATGCCAAATTGGTGATCGGCATCGGCTTTTTGTTGTATCCGGTCCAGGAGAGTCTTTTGGCTGTTATGCTGGCCTTTGTTATCGGCGCCGTAGTGGGGGTCGGGCTTTTGGCGTTTAACCGATTATCACGTTATGCGAGCAAGGATCTGACCTTGAAAACCGAGTTGCCGTTTGCGCCGTTTCTGATCCTGGGGACACTTTTGGTTTTTGTTTTCGGGTGGTCTTTTATTGACCTGCTGTCTCTCAATCTTTATCTGCTCGGGTAGTTTAGGGTTTTAGAGAAGTTGTGGTAAAATAAAGTTAAATTAAATGGTTTAGGTTAAGTTTAAAATATTATGATAAATAAATATAAATATTTGGGGATCCCGGTGGTCATCGCCTTTTTGGCGTTGATCAGTTTTTCTTTTGATTCAAGTGAGACCATAAGGGCCGAGGTGTCAGATGACGAGAGATGTTTTGGTGGTTATGCCCGGAGTGGGAATATCGGTCGGATCGATTTGAATCCCAATGGGCATTCGTGTGTAAAGGTGGAGTCTGACGGGAATGTGACCGGTTATGCCTGGAGTGATGCCGTTGGTTGGATCAATATGGATCCGGCAGGGGGTACACCGAGTAGTCCGGGGTATAGCGTAAGGTATGATAATGATGATAATGATGATAGTAAAATTGCCGGTTGGGCCCGGGCGTGTTCGGTTTATGCTACCGATTGCACCTTGCCACTAAAAGACGAACGAGAGCGCGGGGGTTGGAGCGGGTGGATCAGGATGCACGACGTAAATGTGTCATCTGAATTCGTGGAAGAAGGTAATCATAAATACCAGCCATTAGAAGGCTGGGCTTGGGGGGATTTGGTTGTTGGTTGGGTTGATTTTAGTGGTGTTAGACTTTATGAGGGAGATGTTCCCCCTGAGTTGAGTGTAAGGGTGGTAGATGAATTTGATAATGATAATTATGTAAGTGTCTCGGTGGGCAATGATGAAGAACAAGAAGTTCGGTCCGATGACGGCGGATTTGTCAGTTTTGATGATGATATTCAACATGGTAGTGAAGTTAAATTAGAGGCTCATGGTGAAAACCAGAGCGATGTTTCTTGGAGTGGGTATGGAACTGATGGTTGCAAATATGGAGATTCTGAATGTGAATTTAATATTGAAGAAGGTTCGACTTATCAAATTACCGCTACGTTTAGTGGTG
>CAZVBR010000020.1:0-10249 GCA_964625755.1 uncultured Candidatus Saccharibacteria bacterium
TTTGTCCGAACAGGTTCTTTTGAGACAACAGGATTGATTTTCGGTACTTTTCTGTTAAAATACATTAAATGAGCCGGAGTGGCGGAATTGGTAGACGCGCACGACTCAAAATCGTGTAGGGAAACCTGTGGGAGTTCGAGTCTCCCCTCCGGCACAGATAAAGCAGGTTTTGGTCTTTAAGTATTTATTTTTGACAAACGATAGCTTATTTGTTAAGCTATTTGAGCTTGTTTAATTAGTTATTAATAGTCTGTATTGACGCTGACACAGTTACTTACTGTTGTCGCGTTGGATGTACTAAATTACTGTTATATGCCGCGATCACTTAAAAAAGGACCCCAGGTTGACCCTAAGCTGTTAAAGAAAATAGCCGGACAGAAACCCGACAGTGTCGGGGTAATAAAAACCTGGTCACGAGGAAGTCAGATAAGCCCGGAGATGGTGGGCTTTACTTTTGGGGTACATAACGGACGAGAGCATATAGAGGTTACGGTGACTGAGGACATGGTGGGCCATCGTTTCGGAGAGTTTTCGCCGACCCGTAAATTTATAAGGCACGGTGGTAAAATGCAGAAAGAAATAGAGCAGAAGAAAAAAGAGGCCGAGATCGCAGCTGCCAAAGCCGCCAAAGCCGCAAAATAGTATAAATTATCATGAAAGCGAAATTAACCAATTGCAATCAATCACCCAGGAAGATCAGGCCGGTAGCCAATTGGCTGAAGGGGTTGAGTGTCTCGGAAGCTCTGGCGCGTCTCGATCTGGTGCCGAAAAAGTCCGGGCCGGCTTTGAAGAGATTGATCGCTTCAGCGGCGGCCAATGCCAAAAATAATTTTGATTTTACCTCTGACGATGAGTTGTTGGTTGAGGATATCAGGGTGGATAAAGGTTTGATGTTGAAGCGGATGAGAGCGGCTGCTCGTGGTCGGGCGGTAAGGATCAGACATCAGAGAAGTCATATCGCGGTTGATTTGATCTCAAGACCGGTGGCAGCCAGCAAGAAGGAGGCCGAGGTGCCGGTTGCTGAGTCACAGAAGGGTTCTGAGGAGCCGAAGCGGTCGGAGTCTTCAGCGAAAGTTTCTAATAGTAGTAAGTAATTTTTATGACACACACAGTTCATCCATATGCCCATCGTTTAGGAGTTTTGCGAGATTGGAAATCTCGTTGGTTTGGTGGCGGTACTTCCGGCCAGTATCAGGAATTTTTGAAAACTGATATTTTGTTGCGTGAGTATTTGGAAAAAAGACTTCGCGGTTTTTATGTGGCCGATCTGGAGATGGAGCGAACCAAGAATGATTACCGGATCATCGTTAAAACCTCTCGGCCGGGAATGGTGATCGGCCGGAGCGGTGAGGGCACTACCCGATTGAAGCAGGACGTTCTGAAGCAATTAAAAAAGATCACCACTCAGGTGCCGAAGAATGTTAAGATCGATATTGAAGAAGTAAAAGATCCGGAATCCGAGGCCTCGATCCTGGCTTACATGATCGCTGAGGGTCTAGAGAGGCGGTTGCCGTTCAGGCGAGTAATGAAGCAAACCGTGGAAAAGGCCATGGGGAGCAAGAATGTTCAGGGAGTGAAGATCAATTTGTCCGGACGATTGGGTGGAGCTGATATGAGTCGGAAAGAAACCCAGAAAGAAGGTCGTATCCCATTGCAAACCCTCCGGGCGGATGTTGATTTTGCCCGTGAAAAAGCTTACCTGACCTACGGTGTGATCGGGATAAAGGTTTGGGTATATCTGGGTGAAGTTTTTGACGGTCAAGAAAATAAAGAGTAATATATTATGGTTTTATTTCCCAAGAAAGTAAAATTCAGAAAGTGGCAGACCAAGCGGGTCAATCCGGCGAAAAACAAGATGTCCGGACGAGGCATAACCCTTGATTTTGGGTCGTTGGGTCTAAAGGCCGAAACTCCGGGTCGGATCAAATCCAATCAGATCGAAGCTGCCAGAAAGACCGTTGCCCGACAGATGCAGAAAAGAGGAAAGTTGTGGATCAGAATATTCCCGGACCGACCGTTTACCCGCAAGCCGGCGGAAGTCGGGATGGGTAAAGGAAAAGGTGATATTTCCGGTTATGAGGTACAGGTCTGGCCGGGCCGGATAATATTTGAGCTGGACGGTTTGCCGGATGAGATCGGACGGGAGGCCTTGAGAAAAGCGGGAGCGAAATTACCGGTCAAAACCAAGATTATCAGTCGAGAAATATAAAAGAAATATGGCACATTCCTGGCACGAAAAATCAGATAAAGATCTTGAGAAAATGTTAGCTGAACGGCGGACGCGGTTGAGGCAGTTTTGGTTTAATCTTGCCGGTGGTCAGGTAACCAAGGTCAAAGAAGGCAGGCAGTTGAGGCGCGAGATAGCTCGGATCTTGACCATTTTAAATCAAAGGAAACAACTCAAGCAGGCGGGGGTAAGGCAATAAAAATAATATGACCAAAGATAATACTCAAGATCAAAATATGAATCAGTCGAAGGCTCGAAAATTAAAAGGAGTGGTGGTGTCTGACAAGATGGACAAGACCGTGGTGGTGGAAGTGACGAGATTGGTGACTCATCCGGGGTTTGACAAAAAAGTCCGGACCGCAAAACGCTACAAGGCTCATGATGAGACCAATCAGTATCGGGAAGGAGATACGGTCACGATCAAAGAAAGTCGGCCACTGTCAAAAGATAAGACCTTTATTGTTTTATGATCCAAGCTGAATCTGTAGTAAAAATAGTTGATAATACCGGAGCTAAGGTCGGGAAGGTGTTTAAGGTTCTGGGTGGTAGTCGCCGGCGGTATGCTCGGATCGGTGATGTGGTAGTCCTGTCGGTTCAATTGGCCGAACCCCGGAAACCTCTAAAGAAGAAAGATGTTGTCCAGGCGGTCGTGGTCAGACAGAGGCAGCCTTGGCGCCGTAGAGACGGATCTTATCTAAGGTTTGATGATAATGCGGTGGTCGTGATCGAAAAAGGCAAAAAGGACCCGCGCGGGAACCGGATCTTTGGTCCGATCCCGAGAGAGATGACCGAACGAGGATACGGAAAGATCGCATCATTAGCAGCTGAGGTAATATAACGATATGAAAAGATTCAAAACGGGAGACAATGTAATAATAATTTCCGGCCTCGATAAAGGTCATCGCGGAAAGGTGACCCGGGTTATCTCGGATGAAGACAGGGTGGTAGTGGAAGGCGCCAATACTCAGACCCGACGGGTTCGAGCCAGGCGGTCGGGGCAAAAAGGTCAGCTGGTGCAAAAGAACTTGCCGGTTCATCAAGCTCGGGTATTACCGTGGTGTGATAAGTGCAAAAAAGGGGTCCGGGTTCGATTCGATGTCTCGGGCGATCAAAAGATAAAATTATGCGCCAAATGTCAGGCCAAAATTTAGAATAATATATTTATTATGTCATTAGTTAAGGATAAAATACAGGAGCAAAAAAGCGTTCTAAGAGAAAAATTAGAGGCGACGAATGATCTGGCTCTGCCTCGGATCCAGAAGGTGGTGGTTTCAGTTGGCACCGGCCGGAATCGGGACAAGAATGAATTGGTGGCGGACCGTTTGGCCAAGATCACCGGTCAGAAATCTTCACCTCGGCCGGCGAAAAAATCCATCGCGTCTTATAAGTTACGAGAAGGGGATGTGATCGGTCAGAGTGTTACCCTGCGCCGGGGGCGAATGTATGATTTCTTGGACCGTCTGCTCAATGCGGTTATTCCTCGGATCCGGGATTTTCGGGGTTTTGATCGAAATTCGATCGATGAAATGGGGAATTTGACGGTCGGCATCAAAGAACATATTGCGTTTCCGGAAACGGCTGATGAGGACAACCGGGATGTTTTTGGCCTGTCGGTTACGATCACAACTTCGGCCCGAAATCGAAAGGAAGCCGAAGCACTATTTGATGCCATTGGTTTTCCGTTTCGAGATCAGTAAAGAAGCTCGATAACGGCGGTTTTTAAAGTGAAGAATAGCCGGTCGGAGGTCTTTTTTGTGTTTTCGGGCGGTTGTTTTTCTTGAGTGTTTTAAGTGTCATCCTAAAAATTAAAACCGGCGTCCGGGACGTCGGTTTTGTTATTGAGGCGCGTTAATGTCATCCGGGTAAGTTTTTGAGTGTTTCAGCTCCGGGGCAGGTCAAATTCTTTTTCTGTCCCCGGAAGAGTGACCGGGTCTCGGATGATTGCTCTTTCTGTGTGAGTGAGGCGGTTTTTATTATTTGACTATTTTGATCATTACTGCTAGGATAGGAACGGCTCATTTAAGAGTCTGACAAGTTTACTTGTTTAATTAGGTCATGGGATCATGGCAGTTTAATTTTATTTATGGCTAGAAAATCAGTAGTTGCCAGAGCATTAAAAAAACCCAAATTTTCCTGTCGCCAGGTGAATCGCTGTTTTCGGTGTGGCCGGAAAAGAGGATTTATGAGAGATTTTCATTTGTGTCGAATTTGTTTTAGAGAATTTGCTAATGACGGGAAGATCCCGGGTGTAAAGAAATCATCATGGTAAACGATCCGATCGCAGACTTGTTAAGTCAGTTAAAAAATGCCGCCTTGGTTGAAAGAAGGCAGATAACTACGCCGTTTTCGAAGTTAAAGTTCTCGGTTTTGAAAGTTCTGGAAGATAATGGCTATTTAAAAAATGTCAGTAAGCGACAGCGCAAAGGTAAGCCGGTGGTGTTCGCAGAGTTGATCTATAAAGACAACGGCCGAGCCCGGTTGAGTGAGGTAAAGAGAATATCAAAACCTTCACGCCGGGTGTACTGTCGAGCTGATGATCTCCGGTCAGTGCGTGGTGGGACCGGGCTTGCGATTATTTCCACTTCGGCCGGCATTAAGACCACTCGAGAAGCTAAAAAAGACTGGCAAGGAGGTGAACTATTGTGCGAAATTTGGTAAATAGATATATTTTATGTCACGAATAGGAAAACAAATAATTGAAATTCCGTCCGGAGTATCTGTCGAGCAAGAAAATGGCCAAGTGACGGTTAATGGACCGAAAGGGACTTTGGTGCGGGGTTTTCTGCCGGAAGTCTCGTTTGAGATCTCGGATAATACGGTCACCTGTCACCCCGAAGGGGATTCGGTTAAACACCGATCACTGTGGGGGACTTACGCGTCACACCTTAAGAATATGGTTACCGGAGTGACTCACGGGTTTGAGAAAAAATTAATCATCGAGGGTATCGGTTTTAAAGCCTCTCTCCAGGGGTCAGACAAATTGGTCTTGGATCTGGGGTTCTCTCATTCGGTGATCGTTGATATTCCGGAGGGTTTGAGTGTCACGGTTGAGAAGAACGTGGTCACGATCAGCGGAATAGACAAGGAGGCGGTAGGTAAGTTGGCCGCCCGGATCAGGTCGTTTAAGAAGACCGAGCCGTATAAAGGTAAAGGTATTCGATATGAAGGCGAAGTTGTTCTGCGCAAGCAAGGTAAGAAGACCTCGTCATAATACTAAAGATTGGTAGTAAGTCGTATAATATGAAAACCACACAGGACAAATATTTTAATCGAATGAAACGCCACCGTCGGAGTCGGGCTCGGATCGCCGGGACCGCAAGTCGGCCACGGTTGGGGGTATATCGGTCAAATAACGCCGTGTACGGGTTTTTGGTTGATGATCAGGCCGGTAAGACCTTGGTCTCGGCTTCCAGTTTGAAAGCCGAGAAGAAAAAGGATCAGAAGCCGAAGGACCTGGCTCACGCGGTCGGAGAAGAGCTGGCCCAAAAGGCCAAATCTCTCAAGATCACCAAAGTGGTCTTTGATCGAAGCGGTTACCATTATCATGGTCGAGTGAAAGCTTTGGCTGAAGGTTCCAGATCGGCCGGTTTAGAATTTTAACTTGCAATTATGACTAATGCTACTTTAAATAAAAATACTCAGGACAATAAAGATCGGTTCAAACGAGGTCGAGGGCGCGGGAGAGAACGAGATCAGCGGACGGCTCCGGAATTCGATCATCAGGTGGTAAATATTCGGCGAGTGACTCGAGTAGTTGCCGGTGGTCGGAGGTTTAGTTTTTCGGCTACCGTAGTGATCGGTGATCGGAAAGGCCGAGTGGGAGTAGGTCTCGGTAAATCCCGAGATACTGCCGGGGCGATCGACAAGGCCATTAAAGACGCTCAGAAGAATCTTTTGACTTTGAATTTGGGGCAGGCTCCTCAGTCGATCCCGCATGAAGTGGAAGCTAAGTTCGATGCTTCTCGGGTCTTGATCAAGCCAGCCAGCGGCCGGGGCTTGGTGGCCGGTTCATCGGTTCGTCTGGTGCTTGAGTATGCCGGGATCACGGATGTGAATGCCAAATTACTCTCCCGAACCAAGAACAAACTTAATAACGCCAAGGCTACGGTCAGTGCTTTATCCCAAATTAAATTCTAGAAAGTAATATGCAAATACATGAGCTAAAAAAACCAGCCACTCGACGGAGAGCGAAATTGATCGGGCGAGGTGGCAAGCGCGGAACAACTGCCGGTCGGGGAACCAAAGGTCAAAAGGCCAGAGCCGGGCATAAGATCCGGCCGAATATCAAAGATGATATTATGAGGTTGCCGAAAAAGCGGGGCTATAAAGTCTCCGGTGTTCGACAGACTCTAAAGCCGATCGGGATCAACTTGTCGACTCTCGAGAAAAAGTGGCCCGACCAGGAGATAACCGTGACCCCGGCTAACTTGGTGGTCAATAAATTCACAACTCAGACCAAGATCAAAAAAGGCGGAGTCAAGATCCTGGGTGTCGGCGAGCTGACACGAGCTCTGAAGGTCTCCGGTTGTCAGGTGTCTAAATCCGCGGCTGAAAAGATCGAAGCGGCCGGCGGGTCCGTTAGTGTTAATTAGTATTTGTGATCATGGATACCCTCCTTCAAAAATTAAAGCTGATCGCACAGGACGAGAATCTCCGGTGGCGGATCTTGTTCATCGTGATCATTCTGGCTTTGTTTCGTATGGGGGCTTCTATTCCGTTGCCGGCGGTGGATATGGCCGCTCTGGATCAGTTTTTCCGACAGCATCAGTTTTTCGGCTTGCTTGATATTTTTGCCGGAGGCGGTTTGTCCAATTTGTCGATCATGATGCTGGGAGTCGGTCCGTTTATTACGGCCTCCATTATCATGCAGCTGTTGACCCTTATGTCCCCTCGCCTTAAGCAGATGTATCACGAAGAGGGTATGGTCGGTCGGAGAAAAGTGTCTCAGTATGCTCGGTATCTGACGGTTCCGTTGGCGGCGATCCAGGCTTTCGGTCTTTTGTCTCTTTTAGAGAGCGAGGGAATTCTTCTTGATCTGAGTCTGATGGATCGGGTGGTGAGTGTCGTTGTGGTGGCGGCCGGCTCGGTTCTTTTGATGTGGATGGGAGAATTGATAAACGAGTACGGTATCGGCAACGGAGTATCGCTTTTGATCTTTGCCGGTATTGTGGCCAATTTACCGACCACTTTGGGTGAGCTGCTTCTGACTTTTGATGTCGCTGATATTCCGACTTATGTGGCTTTTGTGGCGGCCGCGGTGGTGATCGTCGGAGCGGTGGTGGTGATGACCGAGGGTGAACGGCCGGTACCGGTCACTTACGCTAAGCGGGTGCGGGGTATGAAGCAGTACGGCGGTATTTCCACTTATTTGCCGATAAGGATAAACAACGCCGGAGTAATGCCGATCATTTTTGCATTGGCGATCTTGTTGTTCCCTCAGATGATCATCAACTTTTTAGGGGAGATAGATCACTCGATCGTTAACGTCATTATTGACGGCCGATTCGGACTGTCAGCCTTTATTGAGAATCCTTGGGTTTACGGGTCAGTGTATTTCTTGCTGGTTTTCGGATTTACATACTTCTACTCAGCGGTAACTTTTGATCCAAAATCGATAGCTACCAACCTTCAGAAAAGCGGAGCTTTTGTGCCCGGAGTCCGACCCGGTCACCCGACCGCCCTTCATCTGTCCAAGATCTTAACCCGGTTAACTTTGGTCGGAGCGGTGTTTTTGGGTCTGGTGGCCCTCATGCCAATGCTGATGCAGGGCATAACCGGTAACCCGGCTTTTGCCATCGGCGGAACCAGTCTTTTGATCGTGGTGGTAGTCGTCCTTGATCTGGTCAAGAAGATCGACGCTCAGATCACCATGAAAGAATACTAGTCTTAAAATGCCGTGTTTCTCAGGTGTCGGTTTAGTGTTATAATATAATGTCCTGAGTGCGGGGCGTTATTTTGTTTTGACGGTTGGTAATTAATTTTAATATTAAGTTCAAATATGATCGATCCTTTAGCTTGTTATATTTTCATCGGCCGCTCGGGGTGCGGCAAAGGTACCCAAGCGAAATTGTTAATTGATTATTTAAAGCAACACCACCCGGACCGCTCAGTTCTGTATCTGGAAACCGGTCAGGGTTTTCGTCATTTCGTGAAGCAGGATAATCACACCGCCACCTTGGCTGACCGGGTGATCAGAGAATCCGATCACCTCCCTCCGTCTTTTCTGGCGATCAGTTTTTGGTCCAATGTTTTGATCTCGGAGTTTACCGGCCGGCAAGATCTGGTGTTTGACGGTTCACCTCGTTCTTTAAGTGAGGCCCGGGTTCTAAACGGGGCGCTTGATTTTTACGGCTTCGGGAAAAGGTATGTTTTGAATCTTGATCTTTCGCCCGAGACCGCCCGGGCGCGGTTAAAGGCCAGGGGGCGGAGTGATGACAAGACCGAAGCCGAGGTCGATCGCCGACTCCGTTGGTTTTTATCGGAAGTCAAGCCGGCTTTGGATTGGTATCAAGAGCATGAAAATTACGAGGTTTTAACGGTCGACGGCAGTCGAGATATTGATGCCATCCACGAAGAGATAATTTCAAAATTATGAGTCTGATCAAAAATGACAAAGATCTCGAGCGTTTAAGAGAGAGTGGTCGGCAGCTGGCCGGGATCATCGGGGCCTTGAGCCGAGAAGTGCGGCCGGGGGTTCTGCCGGTAGATTTAGACGAGCAAGCCCGAGTTAAGATCAAGGACCTCGGTGGCGAACCGGCCTTTTTGAATTACAAACCCCCCGGTTACCGTCACGGGTATCCGGCGGCTTTGTGTGTTTCGGTTAATGAAGATATTGTTCACGGTATACCTGATTCTCGGCCGTTTCAGGCCGGGGATGTGGTCACTCTTGATCTGGGGTTGAACTTGGAGGGGTTGATCACCGATATGGCAGTGACCGTGGCGTTGCCTCCGGTCGATCCGGAGGTGACCCGACTCTTGACTGAGACCCGAGCGGCTCTCTGGGCCGGGATCAAGGCCGTTCGTCCCGGGGTCAGAGTAAACGATATCGGGGCGGCGATCGAGAGTAAGGTCCACTCGACCGGGTTTGGTCTGGTTAAAGAATTATCCGGTCACGGGGTGGGTTATAAGGTGCATGAAGAGCCGATGGTGCCTAACTTTAAGATGGCCGGCCCCAGCCCCAAATTAAAACCCGGATTAGTGATGGCTATCGAGCCGATGGCGACTTTGGGGGGCGGCGACATAAAGGTCCGGCCGGACGGTTTCACATTCGCCACGAAAGATGGTAGTATTAGTGCACATTTTGAACACACGGTGATCGTCACTGACGCCGGTGTAGAAGTTATTACTCAAGTTAATCAATAAGTAGATATGAATCCAAAAGAAGAGAAGACTTATTTAATGATCAAACCGGACGGAGTCAGGAAAGGTCTGATCGGTGAGGTTATCAAGCGGGTCGAACAGCGAGACTTGAAGGTGATAGCCTTGGATATGTTTCAGCCGACCAGAGAGCAGATAGACAATCATTACCCGAAAGATGAGACCTGGATCTCGCGTCTGGGAGAAAAAACTTTGGCTACTTACGAAAAGTACGGATTTGATCCGGTAACCGAGTTGGGGACTGCTGATAAAGGGGAAATTGGCAAGATGGTTCGTGGTTGGTTGGTTGATTACATGACCTCGGCTCCGATGGTTCGGATGGTCATCCAAGGGGTTCACGCCATAGATATGGTTCGCAAGATCGCCGGCCCGACCATGCCGTACCAGGCGGATATGGGTACCATTCGGGGTGATTTCTCGGCCGATTCACCGGCTTTAGCCAATAAAGAGAAGCGAGCGGTAATGAATTTGGTTCATGCCTCAGAAACCGTGGAAGAAGCGGAGCATGAGATAAAGTACTGGTTCGGGGAGATGCCGATCTACGAGTACAAGCGATTCGGGATCGACGAATAAGAAGATCCTAACTTTGCTCTAGCGCAGAATTCTCCGCAGCTTGGCTGCGGAGATGAATGCGCGACGAAGGGA
>CAZVBR010000021.1:0-10216 GCA_964625755.1 uncultured Candidatus Saccharibacteria bacterium
CTCTGCTTCAGGCCGGTTGGGCCGACGAGGACGTAACGGAAGCTATGGTTCAAATTTCAGATGTTAAAGATCAGACCGCAGGTCGTTCGACCGGTATCAGTAAAAAGTTAAAAAATTCCGCCAGAGCCTTTCGGGCCGCTTCCATTTTGTTATTTATAGGTTGGCTGCTTAATACTTTAATGGTGGGTAATTTTTGGCGGTTGGCTGAAAAAGAGAACAGCTGGTCTTTGTATGTTCTGGCTGTCTCTTCAGTGGTGGGGCCGATTCTGGTCATTGCAGTTTATAATATTTTGGCGGTCGGATTAAGACGGGCTGAAACTTGGTCTCGGGGTTTGGGTTGGTTTATTTTATCATTATCGATGGTTTACTTTGTGGTACTGGAACTGATGGTTGGATTGGATGACTGGTTTGAGGTAGACCCGATCGGTCTCGGGGTAAAATTAACTTTTAGTTTTTTGGTGCTCATGGGGCTGCTTTATTATTTTGTCAAAGCTAGAGGGTTACTGGTCAAAGTCGAACAGTCCGGTTCTGTTTTGTCTAAATTAGGTTATGTATTAATCATATTATTTTTGGTGGTGGTTGTGGTTAAAGGGGCGGCCATGGCTTTCTTTGATAGCGGTAAGTTGACAGAGCAAAGACATGAGAGAGTATATGAAGGTCTCTGTTCTCTTGAGATAAATTGCGGAGAATCGGTTATAGATGAGTCGGGTAATGAGATCTGGAAATATCTTGATAGGGAATTTGGTAGCAAGGAAAGTTGTTTGGATTATTGCGTTGATCGGAAATTAGACGAAGGGATAGCCGTGGAAAGGAACGATCAAGAGATGGAAAGAGGGGAAAACTATGAGCCTGACGATGAATCAGTCCCTGTCATTAAGCGTAGTCAAGATTTTGATAGACTGACTTTTGAATTTCATGATATTTTGGAATTTGGCAACCGGGTTGGTAACTGGGAGGTTCAAGAGGCTGGTCCTTTTAGCGAAGGTTTAACCGGCATGGAGGCCGGGGAGATGGACGAATCTGATTTCCTAGTGAATTTCACTGGGAAGGAGGTTATCACCGGGGTGATGTTTAGGAGGGAAGACGATGGCAATATCTATTTAAGTAGTATCGATACGGTTTGCTTTGATCCGGATGATGAAAGTCATGGTCGGTTACCTAGATTGGATTCTGATGATTCCAGAAACGATTTTTGTTTTTCAAATCAAGATAAGGCTAAACAGTATATAGAACTCGGCCAAGAGCTGGCCGCTGAGGTGACTATCAGTAGCTATAACTACTTTCGGTATCCCACCGGTGGCATACCGTACATTGCCAATTTAGAGTCTGTTGAAGCTCTGTATCAGGACTGGGAGGAAAAATGAGTGAAATGATTTGGGGTTAATTAAGTAAATTTCAAGAAAGATGTCGGGTCTTGAATTCTCAGACCGCTTGGAATTTTGATCGGTTTCGAATTTTGGTTTCCGGGGATCAAGAAACCCCCCGTCCTTTTTGTTGTTTTCTGGTTGATTTTTTTTGGGAATATTTTACTATTTTAGAATACTTTGAGTATTGTTTATTGGTTTTAATAATTTAATTTCGCAAATAATAAAATGAGAAAAATGATCTTTACTCATAAAGCAAAAGTGTTAATTTTATTTATGATAGCTTTCTTGGGGGTCGGTTCAATTTGGTTAATTAATCCGGAACCGGCGGTTTCTTATGGTTCCTCTCACGGCTCGGTTGATCGAGGGTTGAGTGTTAGTGACAGTCGGCTGCGATTAATAATCAGAAATATACAATTAAAACTTCGAGTGAGAGAGCTTGAAGAGCGGTTATCTTCAATTAAATCCTCAGGCCCAACTCAAGAGAAACCAAAAGAGACCGATCAGGCGCCGGTAAATGAAGAAATTATAGAGGAGGTCGAGCTTAAGCCTTTAGAGTTAGAGGAGGATGTTGAACTTGAGCCGACGGGATACGAGTTAACAAAAGAATCTCCGATCAAGGTGACTTCCCCGGCTGAAGGGGATGTTTGGGCTCGTAGTCCGGGGCTTACTGACACGATCAGTAATTTTGAACCGTACTGGAAAAACATTGAGTGGTCGGGAGCTCCGACAGATTTCGAGTCGGTTTTTCGAAATGGCACCATTAAAGCTTATCTGGAAAAATACTGCCCGGAAGAGGGGTATAAAACTGTTGGCAGAATCCCGCCTTTTGCTCACGGATCCATTGAATGGGTGGTTGGCTTGATCGGTGATGAAAGTTGCCGGTTGCGCCATGAGCCCTCGTCTGGTGTTAGTTGTTTTGAACGAGACGCGATGTCTTTAGTTCCGGAAGGTTCTTATTATATCAGAATCGAGAATACAGGAACCGGGGAATTTGGACGCAGTGAAGAATTCGAGATCTCGGTTTCAGAGGGTGAAATCGAGGAGATCATAGGGGAAAAGATCCCTCGGCGTGATTTTGAAGTTACTCAAATTGAGTATTCGGATATTTCTCTTGATTCCGGGCAGAGTGAATTGATCAACGGTTTAAACATTTGGGCCGGTGGTTCCGATCTGGAGGTTGCAAGAATCGATTTTTATTTTGATGATTGGCCGTGGTTGTATTTTGACAGACTTAACTTGATTCAAGTCAAAAGAGGTGATGAGGTGAAGATCGCCGAAGTTAGTGATCGGGAAGATTATCAGTTTGTCGACGGGGCTTTACGAGCCAGGTTCAGTATTGACCCTGTAACCATATCAGCTAACAAGGGAAAGACCTTTCATTTAGAGGCTGAAGGGCCAGATTCAAATCCGCCTCATAATATGATCAATGTCCATGTTCCGGCCCATGGTGTTCGCGGAAAAACGACCGAGGATAACGAAATGAGGTGGGCCCCGAAAAGCGATCTGAGTACGGTGAATATTAAGGTGGGCGAGTAAAGAATTGCTTTGTCAGGGTCTCGTTTGAGTCCGGTGGTGTAAATTAAAAAGCCGAGAGGAAGTGTACCTCAGAAGACCGTCTGGTACTGTAAGGTTAAAGGAATGAGGTCTTTGGATCAAAGAGCAATTTATGGGTCCTGAGATCTGAAGTCGGTAAGGGTCACGTGAGGGGGAGTATCCGTCAAAATATTTCTTAAACGGGCGTATTTTAGTGTTCGATTGAAATCGAGTTCTATTGTCGACAAGAGAGGGTCCGGGTGTTTTAAATTCGGTTTTTTGTTACTATTAGAGTATGAAAATTGGAATTATCGGAAGTTTGCAGTTTGTAGAACAGATGCTTGAGATGGTAGAAAAATTAAAGGCTCTTGGTCATGACGCATTCGTCACAGATCTGCATAAAGATTTGGTGGGAAAATCTCCGGAAGAGAAGGAGAAGATCAATATTCACCAGAAAAATAATCTGGATGCCATTAAAGAGTTTTGGAACGCTATGCAGGGTGCGGATGCGGTTTTGGTGTTGAATCTAGATAAGCACGGGATAGAGAATTATATTGGGGGGAATACTTTTTTAGAGATCGGCTTTGCTCACGTGCTTGATCAAAAGATCTTTCTCTTAAACCCCGTACCTGATATTTTGTTTTATAAGTCTGAAATTGAGGCAATGAAACCGATCATAATAAATGGTGATCTGTCGCTTATTAAATAAAGAAAGCCGGGTGTTTAAAGATTCTTGAAATTTGTTCGCTCTTCTTGGTTTGATACAATAATAGTTACATTATCTTTAATTTCTTTAAATTATGACCAATATAGCAGTCGTTTTAGGTACCGCTCGGGAAAATAATTTTTCTCAAAAAGTGGCCAGAATCGTTAATGATACTTTACAAGAGAAAAATTTTCAGACGGAATATGTCGATATCTCGGATCATTTATTTGGTAAAACGGTATCTTCCGGTAATGAATCTGTTAAAAAATGGGCTGAGGTAATTAATGAAGTTGAAGGGGTGATTTTTATTACACCGGAGTATAATCATTCTTATCCCGGTGAATTGAAAATATTAATAGATTCCCTTTATCATGAATACAAAGGTAAAGTGGCTGGAGTGGTCGGAGTGTCGAAGGGTCAATATGGTGGCGTAAGAGCGGTTGAAAAATTGAAAGACCTACTTCATACCGTAAATTTCAGATTAGCTCATAGTGCGGTCAATGTCTCCGGTGTTCAAAGTGATATTGATGAGGCTAAAATAAAAGATCATTTGGAAACCGTTCTATCTGACATGAATAAAATCGGATTTTGATAAGGTTGTTTTTTCTCGGTTTTTTGGTAGAGTTCTATTCAGAGTCGCTGGACGACGCACATAGGCACCTTAAAAAGGAGAAAGGCAATGTATAGAACACAAGATGGTTGGATCGAAGAGTTTAAGATGAGGGATGCACTCTGGATTCATAGCGGAAAGTGGGAGGACCCACATGCGCTGTTGACTTCCGGGGGGCACTCAAGCGGTTATTTCAATAGCCGGAAGTTGGGTGATGATCTCTTGTCTGAGTCAGTCTCAGATTTGATGGAGAAACTTCTTGTGAATACGCCGACCGGTGTTTTTTTAGGGGTTCAAGGAGTAGTTGGGCCTCAAACCGGCGCTGTTCGGTTAGCGCAATTGTTAAGTATCGAGATAACATATTCAACCGGAAGACCGTGTTTTTCGGCTTCTCCGGCCAAAGAAGAGAAGTGGGGTCGGAAAGAAATGGTGTTCAGTGAAGAACATATGGAGCTTTTGTCCGGTAGGTCAATCCTGCTCTGTGAGGACGTGATCACTACCGGCGGGAGCGTTCGTTTAGCCGCTGAGGCCGTGATTCGTGCCGGGGGAGAGGTCTGTCCGCTTGTCTTGACGCTCGTTAATCGGTCTGGGGTTCAAGAGTTGGATGGTCGGAAGATCATCTCTTTGATCGATCGATCGATGCCCATCTGGGACCCCTCGGAGTGCCCGCTCTGTCAAATGAAGTCTGAACCGGTTCGACCGAAAGACAACTGGGATCTTTTGGTTGGACGAAAGTAGAGCAAGAAAGGAGAAAGAGACAATGGCACTGAAACCACAGGATCGTTTGATAGTTGCTGCGGACTATGATCCCGGCGATGGAGGAAGGGAGCAGGTCAAGGCAAAAGTTTTGTCGCTGACCAAGGCCCTAAAGGGAACCGGGGTTTACATCAAAGTGAACTCCGCCTTGAGGCTTGACGGTTATGGTTTGATCGACGAGATCAAGTCGCAGGGTTTGCGAGTGTTCGCGGACCTCAAGCTCTTTGATATTAGCGCGACTCTCAAAATCGACGGAAGACTACTTGCCCTGGAGGAAGCACCGGAAATTCTCACGACTGTTTGCGGTGTTGGGCGGTCGTCAATCAAAGCCCTTCGGGCTGAGTTGCCGGAGACCGAGATTTTGGGAGTTACGGTACTCACGAGTTTAAATGAGGCCGAGGTCAAGGAAATGACTTCGCGGTCTAGTCAAGAAGCGGTTCTTCAATTTGCCAAAATCGGAGCCGAAGCCGGGGTGGATGGGCTTGTCGCCTCCGGTCTGGAGGTTGAGGCTCTACGGGCCAAGTTCCCGTCTTTGACCCTGAACACCCCGGGGATTCGTCCTAAGTGGGCGATGGTGCCGGGTGACGATCAGGCTAGGGTCGTGACGCCGGGGCAGGCCATTAAGTCTGGGGCCGATAGAGTCGTGGTCGGTAGGCCGATAACTACGGCCCGAGATCCTTACAGGGCGGTCATGTATACCCTTGCAGAGTTGTCGACCGTCGATCTTTGACAGGAAGACAAGAAAAACAGCTCATGTACCCCGGACGGGGGCATGAGCTGTTCTACTGGAAGCTATAGACCAAGCTTTATTTTTTCAAGAAGTTTGTTACCATTGATTTTAATAATAAATTAAAATAAGGAAAGCATTTTTAATATATGGATACAAATTATAATGAAAAAAGAGAGGAGGCTAAAAAGGTGGTGGAGCAACTCCGAGAAGCGGGGATAAATCCTTATCCAGAGAAATTCAATAAACAGATCGATATTAATAAAGTGGCCGAACTGGAACCCGGGCAAGAAGTGGAAACTGCCGGTCGGGTGGTTTTGTTGCGAACGATCGGCAAAATTACTTTTGCTCATCTTCAGGATTTCTCCGGTCGCATGCAGGTGGCGATAAAACGGGATGTCGTGGGGGAGGAATCGTATTCGTGGTTTCTGAAAACTTTCGATGTCGGGGACTTCTTGGGAGTAAAGGGAGAGATCTTTTTGACTAAAACAGGGGAGAAAACCATTTTAATAAAAGAACCTACTTTTTTAGGGAAGGCTTTATTGGGTATGCCGGAAAAATGGTCCGGGGTCAAGGATCAGGAAACAAAGTACCGGCAAAGACACCTTGACCTGATCGCTAACCCAAATTCCATGAAAACTTTTTTGTTTCGGAGCGATCTTATTCGTAAATTAAGAGAGTTTTACTGGGAACATGATTTTCAGGAAGTCGAGACCCCGACATTAATGCATAAGGCTACCGGAGCGGTGGCTAAACCTTATGTCACTCACCATGATGCTCTGGATCTTGATCTGTATTTGCGGATATCACATGAGTTACCCCTTAAAAACTTGATCACCGGGGGGTTTGAGAGGATTTTTGAGTTAGGAAAAGCTTTTCGTAATGAGGGGATCGATGTTTCTCATCTGCCGGAACATACTCATCTTGAGCATTACGTTGCTTACTGGAATTACGAAGATAATATGGATTTTACGGAAAAGATGTTCCGGTATTTGGTGGAAGAGTTGGAATTACCCGGCGTCATTGAGATGGAGGACGGAGTTAGGATCGATATGAGTTTTCCGTGGCCTCGAGTTAATTTTGTGGAATTAATGAAAGAAAAGACCGGGATCGACGTGGCTAGTTATTCCGAGGCGGAAAGCTTGCGAGCTAAATTAAGGGAGAAAGGAATTAGTTTAGACGGTGCGGAAGACATGTCGGCCCCGGGCTTGATCGATAATTTATATAAAAAAGTGGTTCGACCAAAATTGATCAACCCGGTATTTCTGTACGGCTATCCGGCGCACACACAGCCCTTAGCTCGGCGTAACGATCAAGATCCGACCATGGTCGATCAATTTCAGTTAGTGATACGAGGCTGGGAAGTGGTCAAGGCCTATAGTGAGTTAGTTGATCCGGTCGAGCAGGAGGAGCGGTTTACAGAGCAGGCAAAAAGCAAAGAAAAAGGCGAGGAGGAAGTGATGGAGATAGATCATGATTACATCAAGACCATGTCCTATGGTATGCCCCCGATTTCCGGTTTTGGTTTGGGGGTAGACCGATTGACGGCCTTGCTTCTGGGTAAGAATAATCTTCGGGATGTTGTCCTGTTTCCTCTACTCAGACCGGAAAACCCCGACCCTGATTTGAGTAAAGACGGGAAAGAAGAATGATATTTGTCTGCGGATGCTTACGACCGGCGGTGATCAAGTGGAACTGAATTACCGGCTACCCAGCCGGTGGTCCAGCATAACTGAAGAGAGTAACCGCCACTGGGCCGATTTATATTGAGCACGTCACCGGTCAAGTAAAGTTCGGGGTGGAGTTTTGATTGCATGGTTTTGGTGTTTACTTCGGTTAATTCTACTCCGCCGTCCGAGGTGATGGCCCATTCCAAGCCCATGGTGCCGGTCACGGTAAGAGGCAAGTTTTTCATGGTGTCAGCTAAAAATTCCCTTTCCGGTTTGGTGATGTTGTGGACCTTTTTTTCTGAAATATCATGCGGGGTTTGATTTAGTATAGCTTCGGTCAAACCGACCGGGGTGGACAGGGGCAGGACATTTTTCAGAGATTTGTTGGGATTCTGTTCAAAGGTTTTCAAGATCCTTTGCCTGACGGTTTTAAGGTCGGTGTCGGGGTAAAGGTCGATCGAGCTTGGCACGGGACTGGAGCTGAGTAGTTTTTTGACCTCTCCGGAGGCATTTAAGATCAAAGGACCGGAAAGGCCGAAATGAGTGAAGAGGATTTTGCCGGTCTTAGAGAATTTACCTTGTTTTTTTGTTCGGTCGCTGCCGAAAGTTATTTTGGCAAAAGACAGACTCAAGCCCGACAGTTCCTTTACCCAGTTTTCTTCGACGACAAGTGGGACGAGGTCGGGGTTGGAAGGTGAGATGGTGTGGCCCAGTTTTTTTAACCACCTAAGACCCTCTCCGGTCGAGCCGGTTTCGGGGTGGGAAGTGCCGCCGGTGGCTATGATGTATGATCGAGCCGTAAAAGAGCCGGCATCGGTGTCTATTCTGGAGATATTTTCTTTTTTGGTGAGAATGTTTTTGACCGTGGTCTCGGTTCGGATCATTACCCGGTTGCGGCGCAGATATTTTTTCAAAACCGAAACTACGTTTTCGGCTTTTTGAGAGGCCGGGAAGGCCCGTTTCCTGGCCTCGATAGTTATCGGCAGGCCCAGATTCTCAAAAAAGGAACGGGTTTCATCCGGCCCGTGTTGAGTAAACGGGGAAAAAAGGAATTTCTTACTTTTTTGGTAGTAGTCAAGCAGTTTTTGGAGATCAGTCTCGGCGTTGAAAATATTGCACCGACCTCCACCGGTTATCGATAGCTTCCTGCCCAAATGCTTGTTCTTTTCCAGAAGAAGTACTTCTCCGCCTCTTTTGGCGGCTTGACCGGCGGCCATCATGCCGGCCGGACCTCCTCCTATTACGATAACATCCCATTTTTTCGTATTCGCGTTTTCTGTTTTTTTGATCATAGATTTCATCTTAGCATAAAAATCGGCTGAGTAACCAAATCGAGATCGGTAGTTTCAGGGTCGTGCTTTAAGGGGTTTCTTCTTGTTGTTATAAAGTAAAATGTTATAATAAAAAAAGATATGAATGATTCTGAATCAATTCCCAGTTTGGCTGATCTCGGGTCAAAACAGAAGAAAACCCATCGATTGAAAAGATGGGTGGTGGTAGTAATTGGGTTGGTGGTTATCGGGGTTTTGATTTTGTTGTCTTGGTTTGTATTTTTTGACTCTGAGATGTTAGACGAAGAATCAAAAGAGGAGCCGGAAAGTGTTGAAGAGGGTGAGAATCGGGAAAGAAGCGAGGTAGAGGATCTTATTTTCTCCTCTGATGAAGAAGGGGAAGAGTTGCCGGATGAGAAACGAAGCGAATTAATGGAACTACTTTCCGCACCTGAAGATGCGGAAAATTAATTATTATTAAGAATGTAATTTTTATGATCTATACGAAATATTCCTTGTTTGGTTTTTTGATCGGAGCGTTGCTTTTTTCAGCGGGCGGGGTTATGGCGGTTGAGAATTATAATCCGCCACCCGGTAATGTCAGCCCGCCAAATTGCCCTTCGAATAATCCCGCTTGCCACTCACCTTTAAATACAAGTGCCTTTAGTCAGTCAAAGGCCGGGGGATTACTGTTGAACACTAGAGGGGCGGAGTTCGGGCTGGCCGTTACCGGATCAGCTTATATTGAAAACCGGTTGGGCTTAGGGACCACTTCCCCTCAGCACGAGCTTGATGTTGTCGGTGGCATAAGAGCGGAGGAAGTGCTCTTTTCAGGAGCGGCTCGGTTGGCCGGCGGTGCATCGATTCCCAATTCGACAACTCCCGACTCTCATATTGTAATCGGTTCCGGGGCGGTCACTGGCAATGAAGGCACCGGAACAGATGAATCTCATATTGCGATCGGGTCTGGTGCTAGTGCTCAAGCTAGCCATGATAATAACCGTGATGGTTTGATTGCTATCGGTCTTGATTCTTCTGCTTCTGATCATTTGACTACTGCTATTGGTCGTGGAGCTACTGCTTCTCGCCTCAGAGGTACTGCTTTAGGTTATAATGCTTCCGCTTCTTCCAATGATACTATTGCTTTAGGTGCAAGCGCTCAGGCTGGTGGGCCTCGTAGTGTTGCTGTTGGCCGCAATGCTCAAGCTTTAGGGTTTTATTCCACTTCTGTCGGTAATTCCTCTTATGCTCATGGTCGTATTTCTACCGCTCTGGGTCATAAATCTAGAGCCGTACACCAAGGTTCGATTGCCTTAGGTTCCGGAGCTGAAACAACTGGCCGTCACCAACTGTTTATCGGGTCTACAAGAACTGGTCATAGTTATAATGTTGGTTCTATCAATGAGATGCTTTTAGGAGTGGCTCCGGGAAGAGATCCTTTGATCTATGCCAACGAAACCGGAGTCGGTCTGGGAACCACGGATCCACAAGCTCGACTTGAGGTGGTCGGTGAGATCTGTTCGACAGTGGACGGTAACAGGGTGTGTTTAGATGGTGATGGTTTGTGGTCTGAGGG
>CAZVBR010000022.1:0-9940 GCA_964625755.1 uncultured Candidatus Saccharibacteria bacterium
TCTGAAAATATGTTACAAATTATAGCGATTTTAGGAGACACGGTCGGTCTCACTACTCTGCTGCCGGGCTAGGATTCGAACCTAGATTACATGATCCAGAGTCATGTGTCCTACCATTAGACGACCCGGCAATGATCCTAACCAATCTATCAAAAAAGCCTTTTGTTGACCAGACGCACCCGAATAAGTATTTTTACTTCCCAGCCTCGGCCTTTTCTCTCTCGGACGCCACAGACGCCGCCGCTTTGACAAACGACAGAAACAACGGGTGAGGCGCAAGTGGAGCGGATTTAAATTCAGGATGAAACTGAGTGGCCACAAAAAACGGATGAGTTTTTTTCGGCAGCTCCGCGATCTCCATCAAGCGATTATCCGGCGAAGTACCGGAAAAAACCAAACCGGCTTCTTCCAGTTTGGCAAGATATTCGGGATTAACCTCAAAGCGATGGCGATGCCTCTCGCTTATCTCAGTCGTACCGTACGCCCGATAAGCAAAAGTACCTTTTTTAACTCGAGCCGGATAAGCTCCGAGTCTCATGGTTCCGCCAAAGTTCTTGTCCGTTATCTTCGACCGCTGGTCAGGCAAAACATCGATCACCGGCTCGGTGGTTTCCGGATCGATCTCGGTGGTTTGAGCTTTCTCGATCCCGGCCACATGCCGGGCAAAATCTACCACCGCCAACTGCATACCGTAGCACAATCCAAAATAAGGAATACGGTTTTCTCTGGCATACTTGATCACCTTGATCTTCCCCTCGATCCCTCTTTCCCCGAAGCCCCCGGGCACCAAGATCCCGTCATAGGCACTCAAACTCTCCGGCTCTCGGTCTCCCGATTCGTAATCCACCGAATCAAGCCAGTGAATATTGATCTTTTTTCCGGCTTTATTGGCCGCGTGCTTTAAGGCTTCGATCACCGAGATATAGACGTCTGAGAGAACATAGTCACCGGTCTTGAAATACTTGCCGACCAAAGCGATGTTGACCTCTTTTTTGGCTTTTGACCCTCGCTCAACCATCTTTCGCCACTCCTGCAGATCCCTCTCTCCCGGCCCCAAGCGGAGCAAGTCAAGCAAAGTATCGGTCAAACCGTCCTTCTCGAAATTGATCGGGATATCATAGATACTCTCAACATCCGGAGCGGAAATAATGTCCTCAATACCGACGTTCGAGGACATAGCCAGTTTTTCCTTCCGTTTTTTATCAAGCGGGCGATCAGACCTGGCAATAATAATATCGGGGTGAACTCCGTAAGAATTGAGACTCCGGACCGCATACTGGGTCGGTTTGGTTTTCATCTCTCCCACCTTATTCGGCACCGGCAGATAACTGACCAACACGAAACGGACATCTTCCGGGTGTTTCAGTTTGAGGATCCGGGCCGCTTCAATGAACATCACGTTCTGATACTCACCGACCGTACCCCCGATCTCAACAATAGTAATATCGGCCTTGGTCTTTTTCACCGCCTGATCGATCCGGCGCAAGATCTCACTTGAGATATACGGTACCGGGTCAACACATTTACCGCCAAAACCCAGAGCCCGTTCTTTGTCGATCACATACTTATAAACCATCCCGCTGGTCATATAACTTTCCCGGGGCAAAGACTTACCCAGAAACCGTTCATAATTACCCATATCCTGATCGCACTCCAGGCCCGAATCCAGAACAAAGGTCTCTCCGTGTTCGATCGGATTCATGGTCCCGGCGTCAACATTCAAATAAGGATCGATCTTCATTGGATTTACTTTAAACCCGCGAGACTGGAGGATCTTGGCGATCGAAGATACCGTCACCCCCTTACCGACACCCGACATTACTCCCCCTGTAACGAAAATATATTTGTGTTGACTCATTGTAACTGTCAAAATTAAACCTTAAGATACTTTCTAATAGCCAGGAAGCTTGAGATCAAACCAAGCACTATCCCCGACCCCAACAGGATCAGGAACAAAACCCCAAACTGATCCTGATAATAGGCAAACAAATTAACTCCGCCGTAAACCCCGACCGTGGTATCTGTCACCCAGATCGTGGCCGGATAAAGGAGGATCAAAGCCACCAGCGAAGCGATCACTCCGGAGAGCATACCACTGACCATAAACGGCCCTCTGATATACCAGTTACCGGCTCCCACCAATCTCATAACCGATATTTCATCCCGGGCCACGTAGATGGCAAGCGAAATGGTATTGAAGGTCACCAGAACCGAAACAAAGATCAAAAGCAAGGCGATCGCTACTCCGACCGTTCTAGAAGTGGATATGATCGACATCAATCGATCAACAATATCCTGTTTGAAATTAACCCGCTCAATGATCGCCCCATCTCCTCCTCCGGCTCGGTCATTCAAAAAAGCGGCGATCGAGGGGTAATGATCGGGGTCAACCGCCGTAACCTGGAGCCGAGCCCCCAACGGATTTCCGATCTCTTCCAAGGACCGAATGATCAACTCATCATCCCGGTACCTCTCCTGGAAACTGGCCAGCTCTTCTTCCCGGGAAGAGTACTCCACTTCCCGCACCTCATCTAAAGATTCCAGGTCGCGCTTTAACTCCAAGATCTCCCCTTCCGAGGCATCGGTTCGGAAAGCCACGCTGATATCAACCTGATCCTTCACCTGCTCCAGGGTGTTCTCAAGAAAAGCGTTAGCCAGAAAAAGAGAACCGATCGTAAACAAAGTAACCACCAAAACCAGGATCGAAGCCGAAGCCACAAAACGATCACGCCAGAAACTGATAAATCCGGATTTTAAGACTCGTCTAATATAAGATGGAAGCATAATTTAAAATCATTTAATCAAATAATATACCGGCCTTCTTTATCATCCCTGACCACTCGACCGCCTTCAATGGTGATCACTCGTTTATTGAGGGCGTCAATGATCCCTTTGTTGTGAGTGGTCAAGACCACAGTCGTTCCCAGCTCATTTATCTTCCGAAAAATATTGACAATATCATTGGCGGTCACCGGATCCAAATTACCGGTCGGCTCATCAGCCACCAAAAGATCAGGCTGGTTAACGATCGCTCGGCCGATAGCCACTCTCTGGCGCTCTCCGCCGGATAACTCATACGGAAAATGCCACATCTTGTCATGCAACCCGACCAGATCCAACACGTACGGCACGTCCGACTCGATTTCCCGGTCAGCCCGTCCGGCCGCTTCCATGGTAAAAGAAATATTCTCGTAAGCGGTCTTATGAGGCAACAGACGAAAATCCTGAAACACACTGCCGATCCGCCTCCGCAACAATGGAACATAATGCTTGCCCAACGAATGAACGTCAATGGACTCAAAAAAAACATTCCCTCGAGTCGGTTGCTCTTCGGCCAAGACCATTTTCAAGAGAGTGCTTTTTCCGGCCCCGGAGTGGCCGACCACCGACACGAACTCCCCCGGTTCAACTCCGAAAGTAACTTCATCCAAGGCTACCAACTCATCGAAATAGATCTTGGATACTTTGTCAAAATATATCATAAGGTTTGATTATTGGATAAATTTTTCTCGGCTTCGATAAAAGGACTCAGCTCTCCTTCGAGTACTTTGTCTATCTCCTGAACTTCAACCTTGGTCCGGTGATCTTTGACCATCTTATACGGATGTAAGACATAAGAACGTATCTGACTGCCCCATTCTACTTCCGTGGTCTTGCTGATCTGACGCCCGGCTTGCTTGGCTTGTCTTTCTTCTTCCAAACGGTTGTATATTTTGGCCTCCAAGATCTCCAACGCCTGATCCCGGTTGGCCGCCTGGGATCTCTCGGAATCACAAGTTGCCGTTATCCCGGTGGGCACATGAGTGATACGAACCGCCGTGTCCCGCTTGTTGACATTTTGACCGCCCGGACCGCTGGAACGGAAAAAATCAACTTTCAGATCATCTTCCGACAGATTGACCTCTTTTACTTTATCGAACTTCGGCACTACTTCCACCAGAGCAAAAGATGTGTGGCGTTGCTGTTTGGCATTAAAAGGAGACACCCGGACCAACCGATGAACCCCTGATTCGTTCTTTAGTGTACCATAGATCTTCTTGCCATCAATCAAAAAAGTAATATTACGCAACCCACCGTGATCATTGACATTTTCATGCAACACCCTCAAACGCCAACCTTGGGCGGTGGCATACTTTTCATACATCTCATACAACATCTTGGCAAAATCCTCGGCGTCAACACCTCCCGCCCCGGCCAAGATCGTCAAGATCGCCGGGCCTTTGTCATACTTGTTCTCTCCGGCCAACTCCGCCTTCACTTCTTCGTAACGACGGACCGCCTTCTGGGCTTTTTCTTTATCTTCCCAAAAATCCGGCTGTTGCATATCATTTTCCAGTTCAGCCAGCTCCTGTTGTAATTCATTCATAAGTCGTATTATATCAAGCCGATACCGGCAGAGCAAACTCACCCTAACCGCTTCCAGCCCCCTAACTTTAGTCAAACACCGGCTCTTTGATCTCCCGGTCGAACTCCGGACCGGATAAGAAATTTCACAATCGATCTTCTCAAGGAGCCGACCCGGGGACTTGAACCCCGAACCTACGGTTTACGATACCGTTGCTCTACCAATTGAGCTAGGTCGGCATTTTTTCAACCGGGCGATCGCAAACCAGCCCCTGCCGTTCACACTCGGTATTTTTTTACGGGAGCCAAGATCGGGACTCGAACCCGAGACCTCTCCCTTACCATGGGAGTGCTCTACCATCTGAGCTATCTTGGCCGGATACAACAACTCTTAAATACTAATATATTTTTTTGCTTTTTTCAAATCTAAAATCCTAAACCCGAATAACCCCGCCACCAATGACACCCGATCCGGCCAAGTAGGGCAAAGACCCGGAAAATTTTCCAAACAAAAAAACCGCCAAGTGGCGGTTTCCGGCGCGGCCGACCGGACTTGAACCGGCAACCTCTCGCGTGACAGGCGAGTGCTCTGACCAAATTGAGCTACGGCCGCATAAACTACTTCCTCAAACTACTACAATTTACCAAAAAACAACCAAAAGCACAAGACTTTATTGATCGGCTGAGGTCGCCTTTTTATTCCGCCTAAAGCCGCACTCCGTGCAACCTTGATCCTGACAAACCTCACAATCAAAACTTAAGCCATCATCGATGACTCGAGGACGATACTCCTTTCCGGTCTGATCTTGCTCTTCTGACTCTTTTTTCTCCCAATTATTTTTTTGTGGTCCGGTTTCCATTTTTTATCTTTACAAATTATTTGTCCCGGGGGGCAGAATTGAACTGCCGACCTTAGGTTTATGAGTCCTACGCTCTAACCAACTGAGCTACCCCGGGTTTCACCTCCAATTATGGCCAAAAACAATAAAAAAATCAACCCGCTAAAAAGAGCCTTTTATGCCCTCCGACTGTCAAAATGAACCTCCAAAACAAAAACCGGACTTAACCGGTTTTTGTTTCTCCCTTGTGGCGGGGGCAGGATTCGAACCTGCGACCTTCAGGTTATGAGCCTGACGAGCTACCAGACTGCTCCACCCCGCGATGTTAACTAGTATTTTATATGGAAAAAACCAACCTGTCAAGAGACTTAAACCTAAACCCCTACGATATTTTCAGCCGTAACCCGGTTATCAGATATAATGAAACTCCTTAAAAACCTGCTCGTACAAGCCGATCACCCGAGCCGCACTTCTCTTGGTCAGTTTGTAGCCCTGATCATGAGCTATGGCGTTTCTGACCTTGTGTGCTTCCCAGGCCGAATTGAGAGTCCGGAAGTCACTCGGCTCGACCGCCTTTAGCCGCTCCCCCAAATTATTACCCGGGTAACCCATTTTTTGAACCAATTTATCAAGCATCTTATCCGCCTCCAGAATCGCCAGTTTCCAATCGGATTCGTTCCTCGATTCCAGATACTGCTTGATCTTCTCCCATTCCTCCACCTCGACCGGTTCGACTTCTTTAGTGACCTCAAGAGCTTGCTCCTCCTCGGCAATATCCTCCTCTCTCAATCCCTTTATTCTCTGCAAGACAATAACTATAAAAGCCGACAGAGTCACGATCAATCCGAACCAGATCAAAGCGGCCACCGGCAACCACTGACGAACAAAAACCCCCACCGGCTCGATCACCGGCTCGATCAAACTATACAACTGGCTGAAAGGATTTTCCGGTTCCACGATTATATCTACTCCTCGTTAGGCTCGTTATTGAACTGCCGGCCGAGCGCAAAAAGCCGGTCTTCTCCCCAAGCCGGGGCGATCAATTCCAGACCCAAAGGCAACCCCTGACCGGTATTGCCGGACGGGATCGAGATAGCCGGCACCCCGGCCAGATTAGCCGGCACCGTAAACACGTCTTCCAGATACATCTGGATCGGATCGTCTACTTTTTCTCCCAGACCAAAAGCCGGACTGGGAGCGGTCGGCATAGCCACCACATCCACCCCGGAACCCGAGCCGGTCTCAAAAACTTCTTCAAAATCACGCCGGATCATCTCTCTCATAGCCGCCGCTCGACCGTAATAGGCATCGTAATACCCGGCCGACAGAACATAGGTCCCCAACATTATCCGTCGCCTGACTTCCCGCCCCAAGCCCTCTCCCCGGGTTTTCTCGTAATCTGCCAAGAGATCATCACCGGACCTAAGCACCCCGTAACGTAAACCGTCAAACCGAGCCATATTGGCCGAAACTTCGGCCGGCATAATAATATAGTAACAAGCCAAAGCATGCTCGACATGAGGCATCTCGATCTCGACCACCTTATGCCCCAGCCCTTCCAGTCGCTCAAGAGAGTATTTGAAATTATCCTTCACTTCCCGGCCCAATCCTTCAGTAAAGAAACCATACGGGACTCCGATGGTCATCTTCCCAGCGGGTTTTACCATTTCCGGCTCGGGGGCACTGGTCGGATCATTCGGATCTTCTCCGGCTATAGCCCGAAACAGAACCTCGGCATCTGAAACATTTCTGGTCAACGGACCGATCTGGTCAAGAGACGAGGCCATGGCCATCACCCCGTAACGAGATACCGCTCCGTAGGTTGGCTTCAAACCAACCACTCCGCAAAAACTGGCCGGCTCCCGGATCGAACCTCCGGTATCGGAACCCAAGGCCGCCGCCGCCAAATTTCCGGCCACCGCCGCTGCTGATCCTCCGGATGATCCGCCGGGTACTTTCGTTCGGTCCACCGGGTTCTTGGTCGGCCCGAAAGCTGAATTCTCGGTCGAACCGCCCATCGCAAATTCATCCATATTAGTCCGACCCAAAAAAACCGCGCCTTCGGATTTTAGCTTCTCGATCACCGTAGCGTCATAACTGGCCCGGTAATTTTCAAGTAACAACGAAGCTGAACTGACCAGTCGATCCTTGATCAAAATATTATCCTTGATCGCAAGCGGTACTCCGGTCATCGCTCCGACTCCTTCCTTCCGGTCCAGCTTTCGGTCAGCCGCTTTGGCCTGCTCGAGAACATCATCAAAAACCTCAAGATAGACATTGAGATCGGGATTTTCTTTCTCGATCCTGGTTAAATAAGCCGAGGCCAGACCTTCGGCTGTTACTTCTCGGGCTTGCAACATTTTCGATACCTGACCGAGGGTCAGGTCAGTCAAATCATTACCTAAACTCATAGATCGCGATCAATTATTTTTTTAACTTTCATATACTGCCCCTTTCGCTCAGCCATAGCCTCCAGTAAGGTCTCGGTATACAAACCCGGCTCTCGAGGGTCAACATCCGGCCTCAAGACATTGTACCGCTCGGGTTTTGTCTTCGGTTGCCCGTCGACATCAGCCGGCAGTCCGGACACATAACCCAGTATATTCTCCAAATCCTGATGCAGGGAGTTCTTCTCATCCTCACTGACAGCCAAACGAGCCATGGCCGCCAAATTATCCACTTCTTCTCGAGTAATCATAGGTGACAGTATAACACTATTTCAGGGACAAGACCAGAAAACATCAAGCCGAGATCAAATTCCGGAATTCATCTTCCCCGATCACCTTCACCCCCAGCTCCTCGGCCTTGGTCAATTTTGACCCGGGCTTTTCTCCGGCCACCACCAGATCCGTTTTTTCCGACACTTGACCGGACACTCGGCCACCGGCTTGCCTGATCTTCTCTTTGGCCTCCTGCCGACTCAAAGACCCCAAACTGCCGGTGATCACTACGGTTTTACCGGATAAAACAGACTCTTCCGACCCAGCCCCGGAAGCCGGGGTCACCGACAACACGACCACCTCCCGCAAAAGGTCATCTAATTCAGCGGTTCGGTAAGGGTCTTGGAAATACCCCTTGATCGAAACCGCGACCACCGGTCCGACTCCTTCGATCGAAGCCAGTTCTTCTTCGGTCGCTTTCCTGACCCGCTCCAGATCCCCAAAATGCTGAGCCAGATCATAAGCGGTCTCCACTCCCACCTGAGGAATAGATAAAGCGACCAAAAAACGAGGCAGTTCGATCTCCCGGCGACCTTCGATCGCCTCAAGTAATTTCCGAGCCGAAACCTCACCAAAACCGGGCAGATCGGCCAGCTCTTCAAAGCGCAAACGCCAGATATCGGCCGGGGACGAGATCAGATTATGGTCCAACAGAAGATCGATCACCTTAGGCCCCAAACCCGGAATATCAAAAGCTGATTTGCCGACAAAATAATACAGCCGGCGTCGGAACTGATGGAGATTGCTCTGATCGGCCACCTTATGAGCCGCCTCGCCGGATTTGCGGATCAGTCGGCCGACCTCCGGCAGATGATCCGGGAACTCAAATGGTCGGGCCGTCTCCGGCCGCAAGTCTTCTACCACCCCTTTAATGTCCGGAATAATATCCCCGGCTTTTTCCAGAATCACCGTGTCCCCGATTCGAACATCCAATCTTTTTATCTCATCCTCGTTATGCAAAGTGGCCCGGGACACCGTCGTCCCGGCCAAAAGGACCGGTTCCAAAATAGCAACCGGTGTAACTACTCCGGTCCGACCGATCTGCATAACAATATCCTTCACCACGGTTGTAGCCTGTTCGGCAGGGAATTTAATGGCCGCCGCAAAACGGGGTGCCTTACCGGTATAACCCAACCGATCTTGGTACTGTCGCTCATTTACTTTGACCACCACTCCGTCAACAATATACGGTAATTTGTTTTTCTGTCTCTCCCAGTGTCGCCAGTAATCTATAACTTCCTCGATACTGTCGCAACGCCGAAAATGGGGATTAACCTTAAAACCCAGGCTCCGGAGCAACTGCAGTTCTTCCTCCTGAGTCGCCGGCAGGTCGTGATCCGCCCAGGCCAGATCGTAAACAAAAGACGACAATTTCCGTTCCGCCACTTTTTCCGGATCCAACTGCCGGATAGTTCCGGCCGCGATGTTCCGGGGGTTGGCATAGGTTGCCAGCCCGGCCTCGGTCTGCCGGCGATTCAAGTTCTCAAAATCCTTAACCGACAGCCACACTTCGCCTTCTGCGATCAGATCAGCCGAACTGCCTTTCAACTGCAACGGTACCGCCTCTATGGTCCGGACATTGACCGTCACGTCCTCTCCCACCTTTCCGTCCCCCCGAGTCGCGGCGGTCTCAAGTCGCCCCTGTCGATAGATCAAAACCACCTTAAAACCGTCTATCTTCAACTCCACCGTATAACTGGGTTTGGCTCCGTTTAGCATTCTTTTCACGCGACTATCAAATTCCCGCACCTCTTCGGCTGTAAAAACATCATTGAAAGACCACTGAGGAACCCGGTGTCGCACCTTGGTAAATTTCTCAAGCGGTTCTCCGGCCACTCTCTGAGTCGGCGAATCGGGGGTGATAAGTTCCGGGTAACGAGATTCCAGATCGGCAAGCTCTTTTTTCAAAGAATCCAAAGCAGCGTCACTTATCTCCTGACGATCCAATACATGATACAAATAACGGTGATGATCTATCACCGCCCGAAGTTTCTTTATCCTCTGCTCAACTTCTTTTTTGGTCATATCCGTATTCCC
>CAZVBR010000023.1:0-9755 GCA_964625755.1 uncultured Candidatus Saccharibacteria bacterium
TCAGTCGGGGTTCTGTTCAAAAAAAGTTAGAATTTCAACCAAAAGGTACCGCCAAATGTAACTTCATGTGTCGCAAACAAAGGTGAAAGGTTGGTTTATGGTGCTTGCGAAGTTTAAGCGGATTATCAAGCCATCACAAAACGCGAAGAGGAAGTTCTACCTGTCGACGAGAAACCGGAAAACGCGAGGTACGGAAATTCGATTGATTTACATTTTGTGATATAAGTAGATTAACTATGCAACAGCATCAAATGAAATTGGCGCCGGAGCCGTTCAACAATATTGCATCGGGTAAGAAAGTGATTGAGTCACGTCTTTTTGATGAAAAGCGTAAGCAAATTATTATTGGTGACCGGATTGTTTTCAGTGAAAATGGCAAGCCGGAAAATAGTATTACTACTGTAGTGATGGGATTACTGTGTTACCAAACTTTCCAAGAACTTTTTGCAGATCATGACCCCGCTTTGTTCGGTGAAGAAAGTCGCGATTTTCTTTTAGATCAAATAAAACAATTCTACTCTGACGAAGATGAGCAAAAGTATGGTGTTATCGGGGTTCGTTTTGAATTACTCGACTAGTTGTTTTGTATTTTCAGAAGGATCATTTTCACAATATTTTTGTTGTCCAGGGTTATTTTTGATAAAGATGATCAGGGACAAAAAACTTATTACCCCCTTGTTTTTGAAATTTCGGTGATGTTGTTATAATGTAGTTAGTTAATGATTGAAGTTTCGGGAGTTTTTTATTTTGGCAATGTTCGGGAAACAATCTTTTGAGAAATTAAACGGCCGGGTATGTTGCAGGTTGTTGAGGGGAAGATAAACAAAAAATAAATATGAAAAAACAAGACAGAGATCGGATCGCGGATTTTCTTTATGAGCTTGGTACCATGCGCAAGTTAATGAGAATGCACCGGCAGGTACTTTTGACCGACGATATGTCCGATAATATCGCTTCCCATTCTTACCGGGTGGCGATGATCGGTTGGGTCTTGGCTCGTCTGGAAAAAGTTAATCCCGATCGAGTGATCCAGATGTGCCTTATTCATGATATCGGCGAGATCCGAACTTCTGACCATAACTGGGTGCATAAGCGATATATTCGGATTGACGAAGATAAAATTCGACAAGAACAGTTGAGGACTTTGCCTTTTTCTGATCTGGAAGAATTGTCCGAGGAGTATGAGGAGCGAAAAACCAAAGAATCCTTGGTGGCCAAAGATGCCGATCTGCTTGACCAGATCCTGCTCCTGCGTGAGTATTCTCACGGCGGTAACGAAGAGGCCCGGTCCTGGTTAGGCGGGAAAAGAGAGGGAAGCGAGGGTAACAAGCAATTTGAACTTCTCCAGACCGAGTCCGCCAAAGAAATAGGCCGAGAGATCTTAAAGCGTAATCCCACCGACTGGTGGCGCTATCTTTGGACTCATGAAAATTCCAAGTAGAACTTATCGGTTCGTGCTGATGATATGGGAAAATTTGGTTTGATATTATTACTTGTTCTGTTTGTCTTCGGAGGGTTTTATTTTTTTCGGGAAAAAGAACCGATGACAGAAAGAATGAATTTGTCTCCCGAGCAGTCTTTTGAGACGGCACCGGAGCGAGTAGACGGTCCGGTTGGAGAACTTGAGGTCGAGAGTCAAAAATCACCCGAAAACCTGGTCGAGATTTACGATCAAAAAGAACCCCGTTACTGGGGTGAAAGTGTACCCGGGGTGGTTGTGGGTATTGATACGGAAGAGAAAATACTGGCCTTAACTTTAGATGCCTGTGATGGTGATTATGATCGGAAGCTCATAACCCGTCTCCGAGAGGAAGAAATTCCCGCCACTTTGTTTGTGGCATCCCCTTGGCTTGTCGACCATGAAGAAGAGTTGAGGGCCTTGGGGCAAGACCCGCTTTTTGATATTGCCGGGCACGGAAAAGATCATTTACCGCTTTCTGTTACCGGGCGGGAGGTTTATGGGCAAAAGGGGACAGAGAGTCCCGAGCAGGTGATCGAAGAAATTATGGCTAATAGTGATCAGATCGATCAAGTGATCGGGCAAACCCCTTTCTATTTCCGTTCAGGGACCGCTTATTATGATGAGGTGGCGGTCAAGATCGCTCGTGACTTGGGCAAAGAGGTGATCGGCTTTACGGTGGCGGCTGATGGAGGGGCGACACTCGGTAAGCGGGAAATAGAGCAGGCGGTTCTGGGGGTTGAGCCGGGCGGGATAATTTTGGCTCACATGAACCATCCGAACTCCGAGATCGAAGAAGGTTTGTTGGCCGGGATTCTGGCTCTGAGGGATAAAGGATATGAATTTGTTCAGTTAAAGGAGTATTGGGAAGAGTTTTTGTTCTCAGGACAAGATCGGGAGTAGTTTTTCCGGTAGATCATTTTTATTTGAGGTTTAATTAGGTGTTTGGCTTGAATTTTAAGTATGCTATGCTGATATAAAATTAATCATCAATAAAAAATTATGAAAAATCAATACAAAAATATTTTAGGGGTGATCGGGATCATATTTTTGATCCTGGCGGCAGTATTGATGTTCTTTTTGATAAAGAATGAGATGACCAGAACCGCCTATATCGGTTTGGAAAGTGGTAACTTGCCGGTTATGAGATTGCAGGGTGAGGGGGTGACCCAAGTTGTACCTGATCGGGTGGAGATGTCTTTAGCGGTAATTACCGAAGGAGAAGAATCGGAAGCGGCCTTGGAAGAGAATAATCGTCAGATGGAGCAAGTGGTATCTTATTTGAAAGATCAAGGAGTGGAAGAGGCGAATATTCAAACCGGAGAATTCAGCGTTCGGCCAGTACATGATTGGGTGGCGGATTCTGAGACCGGAGAAAGGAGGAGGGTGATTAGCGGTTATTTGGTAAGTAACAGAGTGGATGTAAAGGTCACGGATATGGAGAAAGCCGGCACGATAACAGACGGGGCGGTGCAAGCCGGAGCTAACGAAGTTACCCGCTTTGATTTAGTGGTCTCTGATGAGGAAGAGTATAAAAAAGAAGCTCGTCGAGAAGCGATACGGGAGGCCCGAGAGAAAGCCGAGGAGATCGCTTATGATCTCGGGGTTGAACTGGGGCGAGTGATAAGTTTTTCGGAAGACACCATTCACCCCTTTGTGACTCGGTCGGCCACGGAGGCTATGGGTGTTGACGATACCAGGCCTCAAGTGCCGATCGAACCGGGAGAAGAAGAGATCAAAGTTAATGTAACTGTTGGGTTTGAGTTGAAACAGAGGTAGAGCGGGAGAAGTAATGTTCTCCGGCAGTTAATACCGATCAAGGCCGTCGGAATTTGAAAGCCGGCGGTTTTGGTTCTATTTGTTTTTTTGGGTGGTATAATGGGTAAAATAATTTAATAAATTTTATGAAAAAATCACAGGTGAAGAAAAAGGTTATTATCATCGGGGCCGGACCCGGAGGTTTGGCGTCGGCCATGATCTTGGCACATCGAGGTTATGAAGTGGTTATTTATGAGAAACAAAGTCGGGTCGGGGGTCGAACCTCGGCTTTTGAGTTCGAGGGTTTTACTTTTGATCTGGGGCCGACGTTCTTGATGCTAAAAGAGGTCTTTGAGGAAGTGTTTGAGCTTGCGGGTGAGAAACTGTCTGACCATCTGGAGTTAAAACGATTGGACCCACTTTACCGGATTAATTACAGTGACGGCCGAGATTTTATGGTCTACGATGATAAGGAGAAATTAAAGACCGAGATCGCTCGGCTGTTTTCGGGGGATGAGGTCGGTTACGATAATTTTTTGAAAACTCAGAAGAAGAAATTTGATCGGATGTATCCGTGCCTAAAAGTGCCGTATATGAGTCCGATTCATTATTTACGCTTGAAGCTGTTGAGAGCCCTGCCGAGTATGGATGTTCTGTCTACGGTTTATGGAGTGATATCCAGATATTTTATTAATGAAGACATAAAATTGGCCATGACCTTTCAGGCCAAATATCTGGGAATGTCGCCTTGGCAGTGCCCGGGGCCGTTTACCATTTTACCTTATATCGAGCATGCTTTTGGTATCTATCACCCGATCGGCGGATTGCATCAGTTAAGCGAGAAAATGGCCCAGATCGCCCGAGATAAAGGGGTTCACATCCATCTTGATTCTTCGGTTGAGAAAATACAGATAACCGGTGGTCGGATCACCGGGGTAGAGCTTTCCGGTGGGGAGGTGGATCAAGGTGAGACGGTAATAATGAACGCCGATTTTGCCGCCGGCGTGTCGGGCCTTATTCCGGAGAAGGCTCAGCCCAAGAGATGGAACAAGAGAGCTTTGGAGAAAAAATCATACTCCTGTTCGGCGTTTATGATCTATTTGGGTTTGGATACTCTTTATGATATACCTCATCACAATATTTTTATTCCGGATAATTACAAGAAGAATATCGAGGGTTTGGTTAATAATGAGCCGCTTGACCAGGATCCGGCTTTTTATGTTCAGAATGCCTCGGTGACCGATCCAAATCTGGCCCCGGAAGGCCGATCAACTCTCTATGTTCTGGTTCCGGTTTCAAACTTAAATTCTTCAACCGACTGGAGTCGGGAGAAGGATCGTTATCGTGATCTGGTGATTGATAAATTAAAGAAGCGGGCCGGTTTGGATGATCTGGAAGATCGAATCGTGGCCGAGAGAGTGGTCACACCTGATAATTGGCAAAATGATATCAATGTTTACAAAGGAGCGGTCTTTAATTTGGCTCACTCAATTGATCAGATGCTTTACCTTCGTCCTCATAACCGGTTTCAGGGTATTGACGGTCTGTATTTGACCGGGGGCGGGACTCATCCCGGCAGTGGCCTGCCGACTATCTTAGAGTCGGCTCGGATCACGGCCGAGTTAATTGACAAACGGTCATGAATACTTTTCAGATCATTTGGTTGATCTATCAGCTCTATTTTAAAAGGGGCTTGCCGGATCTGAAGAGAATTGAAAAGCTGGGACTATTAGCTGTGAAGATCGGACAGATCCATGCCCTAAGATTGGATTTTTTGCCGGTTTATAAGTGCGACCATTTAGCTAAGTTGTATCAGACCACTCAGCCGTCCGGCCGGGAGGTTTTGGATACCGCTTTGAATGAAAGCGGCCAAAAATTGCTCCGGTCTGTGGCTTGGTTCGATAAAGAACCCTTAGCCTCGGCCTCGGTCGGACAGGTTTACCGGGCCGAATTAACTGATGGCCGGGAAGTGGTGATAAAAGTGTTGCGGTCTGATTTCAAAACTCGTTTTAAGAATGATCTACTTAAGGCTAAACGATTTTTTCGATTAATTATTTTTTTCTATCCCAAATTAAGGCAGGTTGGCAATCCGATCGGGATCCTGGAAGATATCGAAACTTACACATTATGTGAGCTTGATCTTAGGAATGAGCTGGCCGGCCAGGACCAATTGCGAGTCATTTATGAAAAGTACCGGCTGAAATTTGACCTTTCAGCCCTTGGGTTTTTTCAGCAGCACCGGGATTTAAGCGGGGAAAATGTTTTGGTCTCGGAGTACATCAAAGCACCAAGCGTTAATGATCTTTTGATGGAGGGCCGTTTCAGTTATGAGGATATGCTCAAATTATTTTATATTCAAGGGTTTTATATTTTTATCGCCGGCTCTTTTCATGGCGATATTCACCCCGGCAATGTTCTTTATGATGGACAAAAATTTTATTTTGTCGATACGGCTTTTGTTGGCCAAGTTTCCGACAAGTTAAGAGTCGGGTTGTTTAATTTCTTCCGTACCCTGTCGAGTTATGATTATGATGATTGTGCTTATTGGCTAAATCAAATGTCTGAGACTTCGATCTCCGGTGAGGCTTTTGAGATTTTCCGGCAGCAGTTGAATGAGTTGTATCGAGATTTCAAAGGCAGCACCGTTGAAGAGGTTTCACTGACTAGAAAGATGATGCAGACCATCAAATTAGGGGTGCGCCGTGGGATGACCTTTGAGCAAGGTATGTTCTCGATCATCAGGAGTTTGATGTATTTGGATGGCATGGTCTTGAAATGCAACCCTCAGGCGGTTTTAATGGAAGACATGCGGCAGTTTATAAATGATTATCAGGATCATCTAAATTAAGTTTATGAAGAAAAATATTTATCTGGCATTGGCTATTATAAACGGCATGGTCTTGTACGCCTTCTTTGTTCCTTGGAGCAATGTTCACGGATTTGATATTGCCTTGATGCTCCAAGAGATCATGGCCACCTCTTTATCAACCGCTATTTTTCTCGATGCTATTTTGGTTAGTGTGGCCTTTGTGGTCTGGGTGTTCTTTGAGCAAACCCGGGTCAGGGTGCCGTATTTCTGGGTTCCGATCATCACTATCCCTTTGGTCGGTATTGCTTTTGCTTTTCCGCTCTACCTTTACCTTCGGGAGCGACAGTTAGATGTTAAAGTAGAGGTTAGTTAAAGAGTTCTCGGGTTTTATCCACCGGAAGTTTGGGGTAGTAAAATATTAGCGGCTGGCGATTTCGGGTTGCGATTTTGGGTTTCACTGCAAGTAAATTGTTTTTGAAGAGATTTTCTCAGAAAGTGGAAATAAGTTACAATATATTCATTAGTAATAATATCTAATTTTATGAGTATTGAAAAAATGGGAAATTCTGTTCCGGAACCGGAAGCACCGAAGACGGAGACAGCGCCAGTGCCCGAAAAAGAAGAATTGCAAAATCAAGTGGAGGAGTTGTCGGCTCTTGATTCGAAGACGGAGCCTAAACTAACCGGTCCTAAATACGCCCAAAGAAGATTACTCCGTTCGTTAACGGTGGCTTCTATTTTTATTGGAGGTGTTTTTGGGGAGGGGGCGGATGCTCGAAGAGTTCATCCTATGGGACGAATTGAACTGCAATCTGAGCGAGCCGAGGAAATTAAGCAAGAATTGGAGGAATTGGAAGAGTTGGATAAAACGGAAGAGGAGAGGGCTGAAAGGGAAGAATATTTAAGGAGTACCCTTGATGTTGTAAATATGTATAATCCGGCGAAAAGATGGGACCAGATACTTGAATCGATGGGCGTTGGCCTGTCAAGGGGGAAAATTCGGGAAGAAGGTCCAAATATCTATGTCGAGATTCTTCATAACGGTGAATCTGTTGGCGAAGTTGAAAGTGATAGGATGTCTGGATGGTCGGGTGATGGCGAAGATTTCAAAGAGGATGTTAGAATGATGCTTACTGAGAAAGGGGTGCAGATCCCTCCTCCGAGAGACGAAAGGTTTTATGCTTACCTGATCACTGAGACTAATCGCTCTGATCTTAGTTTAAAAGATATTTCCGAAGAAGATCCGTCAGAAGCGGAGGCGTTTAGGATTTATAAGACAGTATCGGTTGATCAAGACACTGAACCCATCGGGGTCATTAGGTCGGCCGGTGATAAGTTTACTTCAGAGGAATTCAAAGTCCGGGTTAGGCAGCTTTTGGAAGCGGCCGGGGAGACCGTTGAGGTGCAAAAAGAAACAATGGAAGGTTATTCTTTTACGGCAAATTTTGATCCGACGGCTTTGGGGAGGTTTAGTAGCCTGGGTGGCTTTTGGGAGGGAAATAAATTTTATTTTCCCAGGGAACCGGTATCTGAACCTGTTACTGAGCCTATTACTGAAGAGGATGGCATAGTGCTTGAGGGGCGGGAAGTTGTAGATGATTCCACGGAACATCTTATTTTTAAGGCTCATCCGGATGGGAAGCGCGTTACCATTATGACGGAAAACACCGACGGCACTACTGATTTGTTGATCTATCCGAGGGCTGATGGTCAAGGAGGTATTGACCATTGGCAGTGGTAGAGAAGATTAAAAATAAAATTTAGAAATAAATATGTCAATAAAGATCGCCCGAAAAATAAACAAAAAAGTGTTTTTGAGCTGGTTGGAGTCTTGGGGTTTGGAGCCGGAAGAGTTAAACAATTGGAGAGAAATAACTCAAGTATTGGGGTCAGAAAGATTGATCGAGATCTATGAGTACTTGAAGCAGTGCCCGGATGATATACCGGCGGTGACTGAAAATCTTCGGCAAAAGATCGAATTAGTTAAAAAATTATCCGAGTCAAAATCCTAATACCGAGGTCTGTTCGTTGGATCTGGCAGGGGTTAAACCCGAGCCGGTCAGATAACGTGTTCGGGAAGATCTAGGGGTTAAAAATAAGACGGAGATAGTTCGGTTTTCGGGGGTTTGCAAGGGCGCACCGGTAGAATTTCAAATAAGGAAAAATGGTCCTGTTGCAATCGGCAACAGGGCGGATTGTCTTTTGTTTTAAACAGTGTAAAATTTATTTGAGCATTGTTTTTGAGTGATATTTTATTAGTTTTAATATTGAAATATGATCAAGAAAATGAAGCGCAGTCAAAAAGATAGGGTGATAGCCGGTTTTTTTGGCGGCTTGGGGGATTACTTTAACACTGATCCGGTTCTGTTGCGGGTACTCGGGGTCTTTCTTTTGTTTTGGAATGGTTTCTGGGCTTTTGTGGTCTATATTGTTGCCGTTTTGATCATACCGGTGAAAGATGAGACCGAAGAGGGTCAAGGTGAAGTTTCGGTAGGGTCAAATGAGCGCGAGCAAAAGTTTTGGCGACTGCTACTTCTGGTGGTTTTGATCATCTTGTTGTTGGTCCCGGCTATTGGTTTGTTCGGGGTTAGTCGGTTTATGTTTAATGTCCAGCCGGAAGTCTTCTTCGAGTCAATTATTTCTGAGAATTACGAGGGGCGACCAATCGGGGATAATTTAATGGTTCAAGAAGAGTCTTGGCCGGTAATTGAGAAATCGCTTATCAATGATCATCTGGAGGTAGAGGTTTTAGAACCCGGTGAAGACAGTGAAATATTCGCGTCTCATCAGAAATTGGGTCGGGACCGAAACCATGTTTATATATGGGCCCAAGTGACCCGGTATCGTTTGAGTGACGGCGAGCTTGAGCTGATCCAAGGACGGTCCGGACCGGCGATCATTTTGACGGATGAGTACGGTGTTACAGGGTCGTTGATCATGGAGGAGGACAATCTTTCAAAAGTGATCGGACAGTTTCCGGATCGATTACGAGACCGAATTATGAACTTCCGAAGCAATGAGCGGGCCGTTATTGATCATCTGGAAAATGAGGCGGAAATGAAGGCCCGGAATTTTTATGGTCTTTAATTTCCGTGGTATCTCGAGTCGGTTCGAGGGTAACTCAATTGAGATCATTTCTTGGTAAATCATCAGAAACATGAAAAAATATATTGGCTATTTTGGATTCTTGGGGTTTATTGGTCTTTTGGGTATTCCGTTAGGGAATTATAGCTTGTTCAGTTTGTTCGGACTGTTTGCTCTGTTTGTTTTTTTGCCCACCAAAGAGCGTTCGGAGTAAATAATTTTGACTTGTGTTGCTCGGGTGAGTTTTTGGGTTGAACCGATAAAGGAGTCGGGGCCATTTAATTTGAATTTATTAGGTGGTTTGAATATTAGTCCGTTTTGAATTGTTTTTTAACCCAGAGTATGGTTTAATCGGAAAAGATTTTAACTGTCTTTAGGCGAAACCAAAGGAGGTCTTACGCCATGTCGATCAAATTTCGAATTGTCGAGCATTCACTCCGGCCCGGGGTTGAGGTGGTAGAGGTTGTAAGTGATGATCTGGTGATCGCCATGATCTATCCCGACCCTCAGGAGCCTCAAGGTATCAAAATTGTAAGTGCTCACATAGAAACAGAAGGAGTCACTTACAATGAAAGGCCACAGGAGTGGCCGCCGATACCAGATGTTGGTATCAAGTTCAATCCTCGCCCTTATGTGATCAAGGGT
>CAZVBR010000024.1:0-9485 GCA_964625755.1 uncultured Candidatus Saccharibacteria bacterium
TCTCGAATCTCAACCAAACCATTCCGGACCAAATAACTATCATTGCCAACGTAAAGATCTATCTCCCCGGCTGCAAACACATTTCCTCGCGAAGTCTCGGTATCAGAGAAGAAAGCCGCCGTAGCTCCGATCACCAAAACCCCAATAAATATCAAGGTTCCAAAACCTAAGATCATTTTTTTCATATGTTTTATTTAATTAATGACTTGTTAATTGTTAAGAACTTATAATAATTCGACCTTTTTCTTTTAAAAGGAATCAAACTATTTTTATCTTGTAATCAACCTAGATCATAAATTAAATAAAACACTTGATTTACTTACACACTAAAATATTTAGTAGTCTCTTAAAACCGGAGGGCGGCGCTACTTATCATCTGATCCGTTCTCGGTATCCCGATCCTCTTCCTCCTTATAAGCGGAGATGTCGTCCCCCTTGGTATCTTGGTCCGATTTTAGGTTCTGATCGCCATCTTTTTCCTTCACAGATTCAGGTTCATTTTTTTCCTCTTCATCCTCCTCTCTGAGATAGCCGGGTTCTTTCTCGGGGTCATCTTCACCGTCCGGCAAACCAGCACTGCTTTTGTCAAGTTCTGATTCATCTTGCGACCCATCACCGTGATGACCACTGTCTTTTATCTCATCCCCATCCTCACTTGAGTCACCATCATCGCTCTCCTTGCTATCTTGCCGGTCGACACTCTCACTTTCCTCTGACTTTTCATCTTCTCCGGTGTGTGATCCGTCCTCTCCATGGCCTTTTTCCTCAGGTAAAACAAAACTGCCTTCCCGGTCCACCCGATCTAAGAGATTTTTTTCTGATTCGTCTTCCCGGTCAAAACGATCATCGTCAAGAGACCTGACCCCTTCTTTCTCCGCCGAAATAATCAAGATCTCCTCAGGGGTCTCTTCCCGGTCACTCTCTTGATCACGGTCCTCCCAGTAACCGACACCTACTGAATTACCGCTAACGCTTTGATGATCAACAAAACCGGCATCTGTACCACCTATTAACCCGGCCGACAACAAGCCGGCTAACCATAAGAATATAAAAATTTTTTGATGTCTATTCATGGTGTTTTTTAAATTTCAAGCTGTCGAACGAAAATTCTTTACTTCTTGTCGCAATTTCCTGATCTCATCAAAACCGATCACCAAGGCCGGAAAAATTATGAGCAAGACGAAACCATACCACGTTCGAGCAAAACCAACCACGTAACCCAGAAACGGAACAGAGAATCTGACTTGGCCAAGGATCATGGACTTAGGGACCGGTTCAATATCTCGAGTCTCGTTAGCATCACCTTTGGTAATATAAATTGGCTCCCCTTGGTCATCATCTGATTTTTCTATTATCCGATGGGTCACCGGGGTAGCATAATTATTCCGTTGGTAAGTAACAATGTCTCCGACCTCATAAGACCCGGCTTGATCGATCAGAACGAGACTCCCGGTTCTTATGGCCGGCTCCATTGAGCCGGACTTAACCACCAATAGATCAAGATCCAGACCGGGGACATCCAGCAACACTAAACCTAGGAAAACAACGAGCACCAACCCCGCTCCTAACCCCAAATTATACCCGATCTTTAAATAACGCTTCATAATCGAAAGATCTGACCTCTTCTTAAGTCCCCGACTCACCCTATCCGGTTCGAAGTAAAGTTCGAGCCAAAACTTTTCTCTTTCTTAAACTCACCTCGGACCGGACGACCGGAAATCAATCACTGAACAATTTAATTTCCCCAGAAGCAACCAACTGCTTAAAGCTCGGGATCAATATTCCACGAATAAGTATTGGCAACCTGCCCCTCAACTGAAACCTCCAGAGGTACTTGCCCACCAAATTCCGGCTCTGGCGGTCCGGACGTTACCCCGGTATCCCAAGTAGCAGACCCTTGAGAGAATGTTACATCTTCGATTTTTTCAACCATAGAGCCGAAACCGGAACCCCAAACTTCTACTTCATAATCACCGTTTAACAGATCACCGTCTTCGTCAACAGCCTGGCTCAACTGCATTTTCAATCCGCCATCTTCATATAAATGCCTCAACACCTCTACTGTAAATTCCTTATCCGGATCTTCGTCATCATAACCGGCTTCCAAAACAAACACTTCATCCCAAACGCAGGATGATCCCTGATACTCATCCCCCACTTCGGGATTCAATCTTGCCTGTTGATACACAGTAACTTGGCCATTACCGCCGGCCTCTAAATTCTCTGCCAAAAGGATCCGGTCATCGATCGTTGCCCCGGTTACCGGTCCGTGATATTTGATCCCGGATCGATCTTCTACCCAGACTTCCAGATCAGTTACCTGACAAGAATTATCCGCCTCGCTATCCGGTGCTTCGCCACTTAAATTCTCGACATACATATAAGCATTGGCCGGTACTGTACTGTCATTTATCACCTCCACTTCAAACACCTCCGACCTCTGCCCGGGAAGCAGATTCTCCGCCTCGATCGGTTTAGAAAGCTCCGCCGAGTCATCCAAAGTCAAGACCACACTCGCCGCTCCAACTGTGTTGCCCGAGATTAGCTCTGAGTCTGAAAATACCGCCATGGTACCGCCCACCAACACCACCGCCACCAAGGTCATTATAGACAAACTAAAAATAATTTTTTTCATACCTTTTATAATAACTATTAGATCTTATAAATTGACTTAACTATTAACCTAGATCACCAATAACAAAACAGAGTAAAACAACATCAAAAAACACCGCCTCTTGCTTTTCAACCACACCTGTTTACTAGTAAAAGAGTTACTTCATCAGAACTACTTTAAATTTTAAAGAATTAACAACTAACTAAATTAGATAATTTATACTTACTTTTATTTTGATTAACTGATCACTAAAAGTCAAGGGATAATCAACACCAAAAAACAAATCCGGTTTCTAGTCAAATAAAAGACAGATTAACCGTTAAACAGACTCAATTTTTCCCCGGCTTAAATTATAGTGACTAAAAAATAATATTCTGCTATTATAAGGAGCATGACAGAAAAAATAGCTAAACTGAAAAAACCTTATCAGCCTCAAGAAACCGAACAAAAAATATATCAACAGTGGGAAGCTTCCGGTTATTTTAACCCGGACAATTTACCTCAAAGACACCGGACCCCTTTTACGGTGATCATGCCGCCGCCAAATGCTACCGGCGTGTTACATATGGGCCATGGTTTAATGTTGGCGATTGAGGACTCGGTGATCCGTTTCCAAAGAATGAAAGGCCGGAAAACCTTGTTTCTGCCGGGTACGGATCATGCCGCGATCGCCACTCAATCAAAAGTCGAAAAGCAGATCGCCAACAAAGAAAAGAAGTCCCGGTACGATCTTGGCCGAGAGGAGCTCTTGAAACGGATCGATCGCTTTGTCTCAGACAGCCAAAAAACCATAATTTCCCAAGTCAAAACCATGGGTGCTTCCTGTGACTGGTCCCGGGAAGCCTTCACCTTAGACGAAAAAAGAAATCAAGCCGTCAATCAGGCCTTCAAGCAAATGTACGATGCCGGCTTGATCTACCAAGGAAACAGAGTGGTAAACTGGGACCCCAAGGGCGGAACCACGATCTCTGATGACGAAGTGATCTACAAAACCGAAAAGGCCACCCTTTACACCTTCTACTACAGCCCGGAGATCCCGATAGCCATTTCTACTACTCGACCGGAGACCAAACTTGGCGATACGGCTATCGCCGTTCACCCGGAAGACCAGAGATACCAAAAATACATTGGTCAAAAATACCAAGTCGACTTTTGCGGCACCAAACTGGAACTAAAAGTAGTAGCTGACCCGGAAATCGATCCCGATTTTGGTACCGGGGCCGTGGGTATTACTCCGGCCCATAGTTACACCGACTGGCTGATCGCCAAAAAACATGACCTGCCGATGGTTCAAGTGATCAACGAAAAGGCCCGGATCACGGTCGGCGACCAAGATCTACAAGGTCAAAAAACTCTCATCGCTCGAGAGATGATCGTTGACCGCCTAAGATCTCAGAACCTGATCATCAAGGAAGAGGAAATAGAGCATAACATAGCAACTGCCGAAAGAACCGGCGGCCTGATCGAACCCCTACCAAAACTGCAGTGGTTTGTTGACGTTAACAAAAAATTCACCCTCGAACACTTAAAGATCACCGGTCTGTCCGCCAATGAAAATATCACCCTAAAGGACATAATGCGCCAACCGGTCGAAAACGGCGACATTAACATCATCCCTGATTACATCAAGAAAACCTATTTTCACTGGATCGACAAACTGGATGATTGGTGCATCTCAAGGCAGATCTGGTACGGCCACCGGATCCCGGTGTGGTACAAAGAAAACAGAATATACTGTGACACTACTCCCCCGCAAGAAGACGGCTGGCAGCAAGAAGAAGACACTCTCGATACCTGGTTCTCGTCGGCCCTGTGGACTTTTTCGACTTTGGGTTGGCCGGAAGAAACCCCGGATTTGAATTTTTATCACCCGACCGATTTCCTAGACACCGGTCAAGAAATACTTTTCTTCTGGGTAGCCAGAATGATCATGATGACCGGTTATTTCCTCGGTCAGATCCCATTTAAAAACGTCTATATCCACGGCACCGTTAAGGACGAAAACCGACAAAAAATGTCCAAATCTCGAGGCGACAACATGGACCCGATCGACGTGGCCCAGCACTACGGCGCTGACGCCGGCCGAATGGCGTTGCTGGTCGGCAACACCCCCGGTACCGATATTCTGATCTCTTATGAAAAAATCAAGGCTTACAAACATTTTGCCAACAAGATCTGGAACGCCTCCCGTTTCATTCTGGAAAATTGTTCTGACATCGACCACAAGCACCCGCCGGAACTTTCCCCTGAGGACATAAAACACTTAGATGAGCTAAACACTTTTGGTCGAGACGTCACCTCGGACATCGAAAATCACCGGCTTCATCTGGCGGCCGAAAAACTCTACCAATACTTCTGGCACACCCTGGCGGATAAGATCATTGAGCAAGCCAAACCTCGCCTATCCGGTCAAGACAAAGAAGACAGAGCTTCGAGTCAGTACACCTTAATAACTATTTTAAAAACCAATTTAAAAATGCTCCATCCCTTTATGCCCTTTGTCACCGAAGAACTTTGGTCCCTGGTCCCTCAAGAAAAAGATGAAGAAAAAATGTTGATGATCACTTCATGGCCTTATTAGATGCCGATATCTGGAAATTAACTCTGACTCTGGCAGTCGGACTAGTTCCGGCCCTGATCTGGCTTTGGTTTTGGCTGAAACAAGACCAAGCTCAGCCGGAACCAAAAAAAATGATCCTTCTAACTTTTATCCTGGGCGGTTTGGTTACTTTTCCGGCCGGGCTGCTAAGCGGCTTCTATCTTGAGCAACTCGAGATCTTCTTTGACCGAAGTCTAAATTTCCGGAACCCAGAAGTCGCCATCGGCATAACTCCAACCCTTTATGTCTTGATCTTTCTCATCGGGGCTTTTTTTGAAGAAACCCTTAAATTGATCGCCGCCGGCCCATCATTTCTGAGTCGATTCTTTGACGAACCAATCGACGCCATGATCTACCTGATCACGGCCGGCTTGGGGTTTGCGGCTTTCGAAAACGCCCTCTACTTTTCCTTCTTCCTACCGGACGAGGTCTTCCTGTCTTTAAGTCAAATAACGATTCGCTTTCTAGGTTCCACGATTCTCCATACGGTCTGCTCGGCTATCATCGGTGCTTTTATTGCTTTTAATTGGCATCGATCTTTCGGGCAAAAATTACTAGCTACCGGAGCCGGCTTGATCTTGGCCACCTTCTTGCACACCGCTTTCAACTTTTCTATAATGAACTTATCAGCTAACTACAGTCACTGGTTGACCTTTCTGACTTTATGGGTGGTAGCGATCATTATTATTCTTTTATTTGAAAAAGTAAAACGTTTGAAATATTAATAAGGTAAGTTTTATAAATTTAACTAAAATAATTATGCCCAAAGATCGAAGATCATTTTTTGAAAAATTAACCGGATCAGTTTCGGTAAGCGAGGACCAAGATGAAGAATTTTTCTACCAACAACCCCAAACCAATCAGGAAGAGGACTGGGAACACGGCTTTGACCCGGAAGAGGAAAGTGAGAGTGAAGATGATGAAGAGGGAGAGCTAAGCGTTGATGTTTATCAGACCCCCAACGAAATAATCATTCAAACCATGGTGGCCGGTGTCAGACCGGAAGACCTTGATATCAATATCTCTCGAGAGTCGGTTACCATAAAAGGCCGACGGGATCGACCCGGTGAACCTTCCCCGGGTGATTACTTCCACAAAGAGCTCTACTGGGGACCATTTGCCAGAAATATCTCTTTGCCGGCCGAAGTGGAAACCGAAGAAGCAGACGCTATAGAAAAGCACGGCTTGTTAACGATCGTTATGCCGAAAGTCGACAAAGACAGGACCCAAAAACTAAGAGTCCGAACCGGCAATCAGTAACACCTCGATTGATTTCTATTTGATCAGTCAATAAATACAGATCATGAAAATTCTTCTTTTACTAAAAAAGAAGAGTGTTGTGAATCAACCTGAGTTTCAGTTCACCTGTTAATTGAAACTTGTCTGAACCGTTAAAATAGTTTAAAATGGTAGATATAATCGCCTGGGTAGCTCAGTTGGCTAGAGCATTCGCCTGAAGAGCGAAGGGTCGGCGGTTCGAGTCCGCCCCCAGGCACCATGACACCCCCTTTCAAACGAAAGGGGGTGTCCTCTTTGCCTTTAAAGTTTCTTTGATCTCTAACTTAGCCTAAGCCCCGTTTTTACCCCAAAAGATCAGTCGTTATCCGAAATCCAGGGCAATGCCTCTTTGGTGCCGTCCCAGGTATCACCCCAAAAAGATGCGGCTTGCTCCACGATCGGCTGGAGAAAGTAATAGGCTCCGGCCGCCACTCCGACAACCACCAAGAACTTTAAAATATTAAACACCAAACTCCAGCGCAGAGCAGCCACGAGTTTTTTGAGCATCTTATTGTTCTCGGTGCTCAACTCTAAATTTTTTTTGAGTAATTTTTTCAGCTCCTCCTCATTATTTTCCTCCATAATCTTATTATAATTGAAGTTATCCGGTTATACCACTTCCGCGACAATCTAACGAGAGGTTTTGGTAAATTCATCGCTTTTCTTGATATCTTTTAGTGACCAATGCCCCCAAACTATAAAATGTCCTCTCGGCAGGAATCGAACCTGCATCTAACCCTTAGGAGGGGTTTGTTCTATCCATTAAACTACGAGAGGTCAAGGCAAAAGAACCGTCACCCGGCCTTTTGCCTTCCGTTTATATCATTTATCCCTGTAATTCCAGTAAATTTTGCAGCTTTTCTTTGTCAAATCCGATAACCACCTCATTATCAACCGTAATAACCGGCACCCCCATCTGACCGGACTTCTCTATCATCTCATTCCTCTTATCTTCATCGGTTTGAACATTATGTTCAGTGTACTCAATATTGTTTTCCTCAAAAAAATCTTTGGCCATCTGGCAATACTGACAGATAGGCGTAGTGTATATTGCAACTTGCTTCATATTTCCATTTAAGACATTAATTTCTAATAACGACTGTCTTAGTCTAACATGTCAGCTAAAAAATCTCCAATCTTATCATCCGATGCGGTCCGGTTTGAAACTACCGCACCACACTTTAAGCACTTATGGGTAACAACGAAACGGCCGGACAGATATTCGATCTTTATCGGCCTCATCGCCCCCTTGCAATCCAAACTCCGATCCCCTGGTTTTCGGTCCACATGACAACTATATAAACAGTCCGGGCAGTGATTGGTGTAACCGGTACCGACCACCAAACGACCACAGAACAAGCATTTGAAATCTTCTTTTCGTTTTATAAAATCTCTGGCCATATTTTTCTAACCGATTAAGCCAAAAAACACCTTCACCACGGCTCCCGATACCAAAAGTGCAATGATAAACCACAAAACCAAATCCGGTATCGACAGACGATACTCCGGTGTCCGGTCGCCGTGTATTTTCGCCTGACGATATATTAAAACTATTAACACGCCTTCGATCGCCCCTAACGCCAGAGCCCCGACAATATCTATCACCGCCAAGAAACTCCGAAAACCCAGAAAGTAAAGAGCAAGCGGAATAAAGGTCGCCAAGATCGCCGATGGATAATACGGCAGACCAAAATCATACCGAAGTGAATTCTTCATATAATTACCTAAAACCAAAAACGACGCCGCCACCGCCAAAAAACCGAAAAATACCCCCAAGGCAACCACCCCCGACCCCAAAAAGGGCTCAAGTCCGATTAAGGCATCTTCACTCACCCTTGACCCGGCCACTCCGAGGATCGCAAATGTAAAAGCCAGATAAAGCAGAACGGTTAAAACCGATCCGTAAACTATAATATTATCCAGGCGACCTTTTTCTTTTTTGGTTTTCAACAGCTCAGCGATCTCGGGTATTGCCGACCAACCGGTTAAAGCAAAGAGAACGACCCCGTAAGGCCAAAAGACACCCCCTTCTCCGGTTAAGGAAAAATTGGCCACTTCAATATGCGGCCAGGCAAAAAATACGACCACCCCGATAATGAAAAATAATGATAAGACCATTATCAGTTCCGCCGCCGCGATCGATCTGATGCCTCGAAAAATAAAAAAGGACATAATTGCCCAAAAAGCAAACGACATCAAAGGCAACGGCACATCGATCCACTCCCCTGTTAACTGCGCCAAAAACTCACCCCCGATTATGATATAGGCCAACAATGCGCCGCCGATACTGAAGGCAATAGCCAAAACGGCTAAATATTTTCCGGTTCGGCCCAGATACACTTCGGCGTAACCGGGTAATCGGTGCTTCTCTTCAGTCCGAAGAGCAAACTCTCCAAAAAATAAATGGAGCAATAAAACAACTCCCCCTAAACCCAAAAAATACAAGACACCGACGACTACCCCGCTTTGGTGAACTGCATACGGCAGGCCAAAAATACCCGCCCCAATAATAGTTCCGATCAAAGTTGCCAGCGCCAAAACAGAAGGATGCTCAAATAATTTTCCCATGCTCTGTATCAGTATATCAAAAATAACACCTCTCAAAAATTGCTCGAGTAAGATCAAGATCTCGGATCATACCACGTCTTAAAACATCTCCATTTTTAGTTTACCTTTAAATAACTCAAACGGCCTTCCAGAACAAACCCTTTCATTAAAGAGAACAAATGCTGGTGATTCCGGCCGAAGCCATGATCATGACGTGTTTAAAATCTCGCTCATGCGTAATCCAAAAAACTCTTTGACAACGGTTTTCACACCAAGTTCATTTCTGTACCACCCGGATCTGGAATACGGCTCGGACACAGTATCAACATTACTTCTAATTAATTTGGTATTCTCCGGGCTTAATTTACAAAAATGAGCCCAGCCCCGCCTTTGAGAAAAAGGTGAATTAACCAGAATGAAACTACGACATGGAACCGATAGATGCTC
>CAZVBR010000025.1:0-9112 GCA_964625755.1 uncultured Candidatus Saccharibacteria bacterium
GACACTCTCCTGCGCGGCGGGACCCATCTCCGGGGCGGGGTTTTGTTTCGGTGAGGGATGAGTCTGGTATTAGAACTAGAGCAATTTATAATTAAAGTAATTTTATTTTTCGATGATCTTAACTCGTAACTCAAAGTTTGTTTTTTGAATCATTTATTATATGATGAAGATTGAAAGTGATTATAGGTGGTAAAATATATTTTATGACAGAAGAATTAAATACAAAAATCGGCAGTATAGCAAAAGTTAATAAGTTAGGTGTGGCGGTAGGGGGTTTGCTCGGGTTGTTGATTTTTTTGATACCATTGTTTTTCGTTCCTTTTTTGTCTTTGACAGCTGCCAAAAGTGCCTTGGTGGTAGCTTTTTTGGTTATTATGTTCGGTTTAGGGTTTTTGATGTTGCTAAATCAAGGTTATTTGGATTTGCCAAGACATTATCTTTTTTATCTTTTGTCGGCTCTACCTCTGGTGTATTTACTGTCGGCCATATTTTCTGAGTCAGGTTTTTTTATGGCCTTGGTTGGTTATGAGTTGGAAGTTTACACTGCCGGTGCCGTAGTGGTCGGGTTTTTGTTGGCAAGCGGGATAATAATGTTTTTACGGCGAACCGCTCAGGTGTACTTGATGCTTTTTGCTTTTTTGTTCTCGTCCGGAATACTATCTCTTTATTTGGTTTTGCGTTTTTTCTTGGGCCCGGAATTTTTGGCCTTTGGTATTTTTCGTGGCTTGGCCGAAAATCCGGTCGGTTCCTTGTCGGGGGTCGGGACTTTTTTGGGGGTAAGTTTACTGATCAGTGTCATTATACTCGGTAGTATGAAGTTGAAACGGTTCCTGTATTTAACTTTAAGTATTCTGACGGGTTTAACCATGTTGGCTTTGATCTTTCTTAACATAACCTGGTTATGGGTTTTGATCGGCCTTTCGGTGATGGTTTTTGCTGTCTGGCAGTTCTCGGGCGGGATTTCGGAAAATAAGAGTTTTTCGGTGCCGGCTCTGTCGGTATCGGTGGTGTTGATAGCTTTAGTGATGGTGTTTTACGGTGGGTTTATTGATAATATTGTGTCGGAATCCGGTCGAGTTAATTTTCGGGAACCTGAAACTCTAAATCTTTCTTCTGCCGCATCTATGACCCGGAATGCTTTCTCTGATGAGCCGGTACGTTTTTTGCTTGGAACTGGGCCGCGGGATTTGCCGTCTCAATGGTTTAGGTACGGGGCAAATGACAGAAGTGGGCAGCAATTGATAGTATCGAGCGCCCCGTCCGGGTATTTGACAGCCGGTTTTCTGGATGTAGGGGCTATCGGGTTTATTGTGTGGCTAGCCCTGTTTTTGTCTTTGTTGTTCCTGTTGGCAAGAGGGATGTTCCGGATCAAAGATCTTGATCCTTCTGTCCGGGTGCTTTTCATTGTTTTGGGTTTTTCGGCGGTATTTTTCTTTGTCAGCCTTGTGTTTGCTAATCAACCAATGAGTGTATTCATGATGTTCTTTGTTTTTTTGGCTTTGTTCTTGTTTGTTTTGATGAAGGGTAAACAAATAAAATCGCACCGGGTTAGGTTGACGGGCGAGGATAAAAAATTGAAATCGATTTCCGGCTTAGCTTTTGTGTTACTGGCTATTTTCCTTTTTTCCGGTTTTGTTTTTCAGCGTGTTATTTCCAGTGCTTTTTATCGCCAGGCCGTAGCCGCGGTCTATGATCAAGGAGATATAGACAGGGCTGATTCTCGGTTGAGTCTGGCTTCCGAGTTGTCTCGCCAGGATCGTTATCATCGGTTAAGGTCGGAACTGTTTTTATTGCGGATCAGTAGCGAGGTGTCCGGGATTGAAGAAATGGACACGGGTCAGTTGGATCGCGTGTCGGATTTTGTTCAAAGTCAATTTCGAGGGGCTTTGATCCAAGCTAATCTGGCAACTAATATTTTCCCTGATAATTATCGCAATTATCGTCAAGCGGGAGAAGTGTATCAGACTTTGATCCCGTTTAATTTTACTGATCTTGATGCCTATGCTGAGGCTCGGAGTCAGTATGATAAAGCTTTGGATTTGGCCCCGAATAATCCGTCTTTAGTGCTTGATCTGGCCAGGCTTGAATTTACAGCCGGGAATTTAGAAGAAGCCAGAAGGTATGCGGAAAGGTCTTTAGAGATGGAGGGTCGGTTTGCTGATGCAGTGTTCTTTATTTCCCAAATAGATCTGGCTGAAGGAAAAATGGAGGAAGCGGTGGATTCGGTCAGACAGGCGATCAACATTTCTCCTTTTGACCCCGGTTTGTATTTCCAGCTCGGGCTTTTGCAGCGAGAGATCGGTCAGATCGAACAGGCAGTTGAAGCTTTTAACGTGTCTATAATGCTGGCTCCTCAGTTTAGTAATGGTTGGTATTTCTTGGCTTTGTCTTATTTTGATGTTGGTGAAAGAGATCGTGCTCAAGAGATCTTGGAGAGATTGACCGAACGGCATCCCGGTAATGAAAGATTGAGTCAGATGCTGGAAAATGTTCGACGCGGCTCGGATCCGTTAAGAGGTGTGGAAGAACTTATGCCCGCCGGTCGTTTACCGGTGGAGGAGCGGTTGCCGGCGGAATTGACCGAAGAAGAAATCGATGCAGAGATGGAAGACGAGATTCTGGATATGGAAGATGAAGAAGAAGACGAAGGTGAAGAAGAGGTGGAGGAGTAGGCGAGTAGAAGACCCAAAAAACTGCTCTTTTGTCGGCAGAATAGAAAATAAGTTTTTAACCCGGAGTTTTATAAGCTTGGTTGATTTGTGTTACAATAATGGCGATGACAGACTATAATTCAATTTTTTGGATCGAAGTAGCGAAAATAAACCCCAACCCTTATCAACCTCGTCAAGAGTTTGATGAGGATAAGATGAGGGACTTGGCCGACTCTATTCGTCAGTATGGAGTTCTTCAGCCACTAGTGGTAACGAGAAAAGAGATCGAAGACGATTCCGGTATGCGGGTCGAGTATGAACTGATCGCCGGAGAGCGGCGTTGGAGGGCCTCTAAGTTAGCCGGCCTGTATCAGGTGCCGGCCATTATTCGAAGTGGCGATCAGACTGATAAGATGAAATTGGAGATGGCTATAATAGAAAATCTCCAACGGGAAGATCTTAATCCGGTGGATAGGGCTCAGGCGTTTGCGAAGTTAAGTTCGGAATTCAATCTTAAGCACGGGGAGATAGCTAAAAAGATCGGAAAGAGTAGGGAGTATGTGGCCAATAGTGTTAGGGTCTTGGGATTGCCTCAAGAGATACTCGACGCTTTGATGGCCGGGAAGATAAGTGAAGGTCACACCCGACCGATGCTGATGTTGAATGATAGACCGGAGGAACAAAAAACCATTTTTCAGGAGATAATCAATAAAGGGCTGACGGTTCGAGACACAGAAAGTATTGCCAGGCGGATCGCTTATAACAAAGTAAGGAAAAAGGACACTTTCACCGATCCCGGTTTGGTTGAATTGGAGGAGAAACTAGCTGAAAAATTCGGTACCAGAGTAAAAGTTGAACGTCGTCGGGCCGGTGGCCAGATAACGATCGATTTTTTCTCACCTAAAGATCTGGAAAAAATATTCGGTCTTTTGGGTGACAAAAAAGATGCCGGTCACTGGGCGACTTTGGCTGAACGACCGGACAAGGATTATCAGGCCGCATTGGCGGAGGCCTCCGGTTCGGTTTTAAAGGAAAAAAAACCGGAAGATGTGAGTTCGAATTTAATCGGTAATGAAGTGTCTGACCCCTTATCTCGCGACCTTCGGTCTGATGGTCGAGAGGAAGAGACACCGGTAAGTCCGGATCATTATCATTTAAGTGATGAGTCAAGGGGCGCCGAGAGGGCTTCAGGAGTTGATCGTGGAATGTCCGAAGACCTTGATCCGAATCCGACCGATTTAAAGGAGGATCTCATTCAGAATAAAGTCGAAACGGAAACATCTGCTGACTTTACTTCTTCTGATAAATTTAATTCCATTGACAGTTCGGGGGATAACGACACTTCAAAGGAGGCACCCGAAGGTCGTCTGAATGAAAGTTTAAAACCGGAAAATGAGGCCAAAAAGCAAGAAGAGGATACCGCTAGTGTTGATTTTTCTCAAATAACATCTCTGCCGGCAAGAACTTTGTCAAAGTCCGATACTCCAAATCCAAGCCCCGGAGTTGAGGGTCGGCTAAATTTTGACGGTTTAAATGATCGGAGCAAGGTTGATTTGCCACGTGACACAGAGCAACCGGATCGGGGTGATTTGTCGGATTCCGGGTCTTTGCCGACCGACCAAGGGTCTTTCAATGGCAGTCTCGATTCTTTAGCTGAGAATAGATCCGGCGAGGATGATAAAAAAGACGAAGAGGATGATCTCTACTCGATAAAAAATTTTTCGATCTAACGAACTTATCGCGAGGTTTTGTGGTACTCGTTTGAATTGTTATTTTTTTGGAGATAGGATTTAATCTGTTTTCGAGCCAGTCCGGTTTTGACGAAATCAAGCCACTTGATATTGGGGTGGGTTTTTTTTGAGGTTTTTATTTTTACAATATCATGGTTTTTAAGGGGGGTGTGCAGACTGACCATTTTATTGTCGATCAAGGCTCCGACCGCTTGATTGCCAATATCGGAGTGAATGGCGTAAGCAAAATCTATCGGAGTGGAGTCGGTCGGTAACTCGATAACGTCACCTTTGGGAGTAAAGACGAATATACTATTTTGAAATAGATCTTGTTTTAAATTGGTCAAAAATTCTCCGGAGTCGGAATCAGGCGAGGGTTCTTCTATTAGTCGTTTAAGCCACTTGGTCTTTTTGGAAAGTTGAGCTCGATTGCTTTTGCCGGCCTCGTCGTAGATAAGGTGGGACGCGACTCCGTACTCGGCATTTTGATGCATTTCTTGGCTTCGGATCTGAATTTCAGCAATACTGTCCTCCCCGGTAAAGACGGTAGTATGTAAGCTTTGGTAACCGTTTGGTTTGGGGTTGGCGATATAGTCTTTTAGTCGGTTCGGTAAGGGTCGCCATAATGAATGAACGATCCCGAGGGTTTGGTAACAGTCGGTTAATTCCGGAACAATAACCCTTAAAGCGGAGATATCATGAATTCTGTCTATATCCATATCCTTTTGCTTTAACTTCAAATACAGGCTGTAGAGGTACTTGATACGGTAATCCACTTCGACGTTTCGAAGTCCGACTTGGCCGAGTTCTTTCTGGAGAGTACGGGATATTTTCTTGAGATATTTTATATTTTCTTGGCTTTTGGTTTTTCGTAATTCTGATACTTGACGATAAGCTTCGGGGTAAACAAAAGGGAAACTCGAATCCTCCAAGGAGCCTTTTAATTTCCACATTCCCAAGCGATTTGCGATCGGAGCGTATATCTCCAAGGTTTCCAGGGCGATCCGTTTTTGTTTGTTTTGAGGTACGAATTCAAGGGTTCGAACATTGTGTAATCGGTCGGCCAATCGGATCAATATCGTCCTTATATCTTGAGCGGTGGCCAGAAACAGTTTGCGCAAGCTTTCGCCGTGTCTTTCTATTCCTTGGTACTTCAATTGACCAAGTTTGGTCACCCCTTTCACTAAAAAAGTTATGTCGGGGCCGAATTTGTTTTCCAGTTCTTGAGGGGTGGTATCGGTGTCCTCAAGGGTTTCGTGCAGTAGTCCGGCGGCGATAGTATCGGCGTCGGCTTGCTGTTCGGCTAAAATCATTGCCACCGCTACCGGGTGATTGAGGTAGTTTTCATTTGAGAGTCGGGTTTGACCGTGATGTTTTTCGGCGGCAAATTGATATGCCTGCTTGATCAGGTGACGTTCATCCTGATTTAAATTCCTAGCCTTGGCTAAGATATTTTCTAGATCTTTTTTTGAATCGGTCATTTGCCAACTATATTATCAGAGAAAAAATATCGGGCAAGGGCTTGTAAAGGGTCACTGTTTTTTGCTTTCTTTGTCCGGCCGATGGTGAGGGCAATTTTTGTCTGAACATCTGTTGGGGATGGTCTTGGTTCCCTCCATCATTAAAGACTGACAGATCGGACAGTGTTCTCCGGTGGGTTTGGATTTTATTGCGTAACGACATTGAGGGTAATTGGAGCAACTGTAAAAAACACCGAACCGACCTCTTTTTTCGGTCATCATGCCTTTTTGACATTTCGGACAGCTGACTCCGGTATCGTTGTTTTCTTCCTCGCTGTTTTTCTTGTATCGGCATTTCGGGTAGTTGTTGCAGGTAATGAATTTACCGAACCTGCCTTCTTTTTCGACTAATTTTCCATTTGAGCATTCCGGGCAGTCTTCCCCTGTTTCCTTCGGACCGGCCAAGACCTCCCCGGTTTCGGTCCGAGCTCCTTGACAATTAGGGAAATCACTGCAACTGTAGAACCGCCCGGTTTTACTTAATTTGATGATCATATTTTTACCGCAGTCGGGGCAAGTGAATTCTTCCGGAGCCGGACCCAGATCGGTGATCTTGGCCAAGGATTTTTTTTCGCTGATGGTTTCCCGGAAAGGTTCATAAAAATTTTTTAGGGTCGAAACGTAATCTCTTTTACCGGTTGCTATTTCATCCAGTTCATTTTCCATTTCGGCGGTAAAATGATCACTTATGTATTTGGTAAAATGATCGTTCAGAAAATCGCTAACCACTTCTCCGGTGTCGGTCGGTTGCAGGGAACGGCCGGATTTTGTGACGTAACCACGGTCGATAATGGTCTTTATTATCGAGGCGTAAGTGGAAGGCCTACCAATGCCTCTTTTTTCCAATTCTTTAACCAAGCCGGCTTCAGAAAATCGGGAAGGCGGTTCTGTTTGCTTACCTTCAAAAGAAAGCTCTTCGAGTTTTAACTTATCATCAGTCGATACTTTAGGTAGTAAAACGTCTTCTCCTTTTGCTTCCGGGTCGAAAGCTAGCCAACCGTCAAAGATGATCCTCGAACCGCGAGTTGTCAGATCGGGAACTTCTTTCTTGTTGGCTGAAGCAACGACCGTTGACCGGGAGATGGTTGCCGGAGACATCTGACTGGCTATGGTTCGGTTTCTGATCAGTCGGTAGAGTTTTTGTTCTTGATCGGTTTTACCGGCTTTCGCGGACCCTATTTTGGTCGGCCTTATTGCTTCGTGAGCTTCCTGAGCATTCTTTGATTTGGTGGCGTATGTGCGAGGGGATAGGTATTTAGGGTCGAATTGTTGCTTGATGATAGAGATCGCTTCTTTTCTGGCTTCTTCACTTAAAGTCGTGCTGTCGGTTCGCATATAGGTGATGTGACCGGATTCATATAATTTTTGGGCTAAGCGCATTGTTTGACTGGGGGAGAAGCCAAGACGAGAAGAAGCGACTTGCTGAAGAGTGGAAGTGATGAACGGGGCTTTAGGTTGACGTTTAACTTCTCGGGATTGAACCTTGGCAACTCGCCAGTCGGCGGTTTGTCCCAGTTGAACCGCTTTTTCAGCTTCAGCCTCGGTTTTTAAATGGTCGGTGGTGTAACAGGTTATTTTTTCTCCGTTTTCCAAAGAGAATACCCCGGTTAGCACCCAGTATTTTTCTGGTATGAAATTTTTTATTTCCTTTTCTCGTTCAACCAGGATCCGCAGAGCCGGGGATTGGACTCGACCGGCTGATAAGCCGTAACGGAGCTTGGTCCAGATCAGGCCGGAGAGATCATATCCAAAAAGACGATCCAAGACCCGGCGAGCTTCTTGAGCGGCTAAGAGATCGCTGTCTATGTCTCGAGGTTGTTTTAGGGCTTGTTGCACTGCTGTTTCGGTTATCTCATGGAAAACCACTCTTTGAGTTGTTTTTAATCCCAGGGCTTCGGTAATGTGCCAGGCTATTGCTTCTCCTTCTCGATCCGGGTCAGTCGCCAACAGGACCTCTCGCCCTCGGGCTTTGGTTTTTAATTCTTTGACGACTGATTCTTTCCCGGAAACTATTTGGTAATTGGGCTTGAACCCCTTTTCTATATTGATAGCATTTTTGTTTGATTTTGGCAGATCCCGTATGTGGCCGACGGAAGCCGAAACTTTATAGTCGCCGGGTAAATATTTTGTGATCGTTCGAGCCTTGGCCGGAGACTCAACAATTAATAATTTTTCTTTTTTGGGCATTTTGATTTTGAATTATTATGTCGATAATATGAATTGTCAATTATTAGTAATACTATACTCAAGACCATTTCGCAAACAAGCGATCATGCCGGAGGTCGAAGTGATCTTCAAAAAAGAGAATTTTCTTTTAGATCTAATTCTTCACCTTGTCTTCGGATAAGCCCTTTTATTTCCAAGCCGGACAAGGCGGTATTGAGGTCGGCCGATGGCATTTTGAGCTCGTGCACCAGATGATCAAAAGTGGTGGACCGCTGTTTAAGGGCTGTCATTACCTTAGTTTCGTTTTCTGTAAGGTCAAAATAGGTTTCGTCCAGTTTGTGGGTTTCGGGTTCAAAACCCAAGATCTGAAGAATGTCTTGTCCGGAAGTGACCGCCATGGCTCCTGATTTTATTAATTCATTGGTTCCGGCCGATGAACTGGAGGTGATAGGGCCGGGGACGGCCAAGACCTCTCTGTTGTAATCCAGGGCCAGGCGAGCGGTTATTAAAGTCCCGGAACGTTGTCTGGCTTCGATGATCAATACTGCCTGGGCCATACCGGCCATTAATCGGTTTCTTTTGGGGAAGGTGTATTTAGCGGCTCTTGTTTCGGGCGAGAATTCAGAGATCAAGGCCCCGTTTGATCTGGTTATCTCTTCGGCTAAAGCAAAATTGCTGGCCGGGTACAGAACCTCTGAGTTTAGTCCGGAGCCGGGCCAAGCCAAAGTGTTGAGACCGGCTTGCATGGCGGCTCGATGAGCCCAAGCGTCGATCCCGATAGCCAAACCGGAAACTATAACCACCGGCCATCCACTTAATTGAGCAATAAGATCAAGGCATACTTGTTTACCGTAAGAGCTGTGGTGTCTGGGTCCGACCACCGTTAAATAGCGAACCTGAGAAGAGTCGGGGAGCGTTCCTTTTACGTAGAGTTTTTTGGGTGGTGACGGTATTTCAGTTAATTGAGGCCAGGTCTCCCGGGGATTTATGGTGTAAATTTGATCGGACATACCTTGTATTAATATAACAAAAATTCTTTTAATTT
>CAZVBR010000026.1:0-9001 GCA_964625755.1 uncultured Candidatus Saccharibacteria bacterium
CGGTTATCCAAGGGTAGAGGTACAAGCAGATCCGGAGACCCCTGATGGGGCTCCGACGGAAGATGTCCAGGGTTCGCCCGAAATGGAATTTTCGGAGGAGGCAGTAAAGGGGCACATTGCAAATGTTATAAAAGATCTGGAGAGTGCACCGGAAGATCTTCAAGTTGAAGAACTTTGGGACGGGGAAGCCGGGAAAAAGGCTCTTGAGCAGACAAGTGTCGGAGATGTTTTGAATGAGGGTTTTTCTGGTTCGGAGGATTTGTCTCGTGAAAACCAAGAAATACTTGGATATCTTAAAGACTTTTTCGAGCAGGTAAATGAAAAAAATGACATATCTGAACAAGATAAAGGAAAGAGAGTTTGGGAGTATTTCCGGGATCAATACCAAAGCAATAAAAAATAGGTCGGATCATTTATTATCCCTAATTAATGCATTGTTATGGCACAAGAAGATGAATATATCGACTCTTTGATCTCGGATGTTTTAAGTTCTCCGGGCTACAAAGATCTGTCTGAAGAAAAAAAGCTTTCGATCAAAGAAAAATTAGAAGACCACTTTCAATCCTTGGTGATCGATACTACCCTAAATCGACTGACCAAGGATCAAATGCAGGAACTCAAAAAAGTGATGGAGGAAGATGAAAGCAAAATGGAAGAAAAAATGGAAGAATTTGCTTCTACTATTCCGTTGCTGGCCGCTGATATCGAGAGTCGCTTAGATCAAGAGGTAGAGGCCTTGAAACGACTGGAAGGAGGGTCGGATCAAGAGTAGGTCTAAAATTAGCGACCGAGGTATTTAGGATCGGTTTGTTTTAGGGGTGGTTTTTGTTAGAATAAGGTAAATTTCCGGATTATTAATTAATACGGTAAAATAAAATGAAATTTGAGAATTTAAATCAAGAGCTTCCCGGATCGGAGCAAGAATCACCGTTAAATCCTGAGCTGAAACAGAAACTAAAAGAGGAGGACAAGACCGAGATGCGACCGTGGCGACGGAGTGTCTTGCAACTTTTGACCGCCGGATCGGTTCTGGCGACAGGGGCTTTTGAGACTCCTGCAGAAAAAGAACGGGTCAAAAAAGACCTGAAAATGGATCGCGATTTTGATCCGACTAAAACGATCATTAGCCGATCGGAAAGAGAGGGTAAAATAAACAAAGAACGCAGTGATGTCTTAAAAGAGATAGAGACCAAGCACGGGGTCACCGTAACCCTGGGAGATCCGGTTAAAGAGAGTGATACCTTGAGCAAGGTTTGTATCGGGGTGTATTATAATGAAGTTCATATCGGGGACTTAGAAGAAGGGCGAGCTTTGCATGACTGTTTGACACCCGGTGAGTTTCAGGATCGAATTGAGGAAATGTTGGAACAAAAAGGGGTTGAGGTCGAGAGATCTCGTCCGACTTTGAGAAAGAGGGTGAATGGCTATTTGGCCTTAATTACCAATCGAACGGATCTTGATTTACTGCCAAAGGGTGAGCAAGAAGGAGAGTTTCGTTTGGTGAAGGTCGCCCCCGGGGGAGAGGAGTTGGATCTTGGTGAAGTATCTTTTTCTTCTTCGAGAGCCGGTTTTGACGAGATCGAAGTCGAGGTAAAAAAAGTTTTAAGGTCGACTGAAGAGAGATATCTGAATGAACCGAATTACTCTGATGATCTACCCTTTGCCCAGGTGGTGGAAAGAGAGGCTCTAGGGAGGATCCTTCATTACGGGGGAGCGATCCGGGGCAGAGAACTGATAGTTGATGTCAGTAAAAATTTACCCGAACAAGGTGTGAGTGGTTTGTTGACCTCTAAGGAAGTGACCAAGATATTGGCCGGTGAGTATTCCGGAAAAAGAACTTTTCAACGGATAACCATTGACAAAGAAACAACTGATAAATTTGTTTTGAGAGTGAACCCGGAAAAGACTTCTCAAGTATTGATGATAGCTCAAAATACGGATGATAGTTTTACAATGTCTATCTACCCCGGGTCGTCCGAGGAGGGAATAGACCGTTGGCATTGGCGAAAATGATTACTCGTTAACCGTTTTCTGGTAAAAATGTCCATTAAAATACAACGACAAAGAAAAAAAATACCTTCTGATCTTCTGGCTTGGCTTGAAGAACGCGGGGTAAATGAGACTGACCGTAGATATTGGCAAGAGTTGATCCTGGTTTTGGATCGACCGGCTCTGGAGATGATCTGGAGTTATCTGTCAGAAAACCCGGACGACCTTCCGGAGCTGACGAACAATGTCCGCTATAAAATTAGATCCCTTCGCGGGTACTAGATGTAATTTATGGCCGGATCAATCGACTATATTCGAGAAAGATAAGGTATGGATTGGTTTTTATATTTATCACTGTTTGTTAGTGCTTGCGGTCTTTTGTATGTTTCCGGGGAGATCATAATTGATCACTTGGTCCGACTTTCTCGTTACTTTGGTTTGGCCGAGTTCGTGGTCGCCTTTTTGGTGGTAGCCACCGCTGCTTCCTTGCCGAATTTGTTCATCGGGGTGAGTTCGGCTTTGCGCGGGGTTCCGGAATTATCTCTGGGAGATGTCTTTGGTAATAATTTAGTGACCATGACCTTGGCTGTGGCGGCGGCGATATTTTTTTCGGCCGGTAAAACCATAAGAGCGGAAGGAAAAACCATTCAGACCACCGTTTTGGCGGCGGCCGGATTTTCTGTTTTACCACTTGTTTTGATGGCCGATGGAGTCTTGTCCCGGTTAGACGGAGTAATACTGGTAGCGGCTTTTGCCGGTTATATTGCTTGGTTATTTTCAAAAAAGGATCGCTTTTCAAAGAGTCTTGGTGGTTCAGATGAGATGCAGCCCTTGGGGGTGGTCTTGAAGCAGTCATTGGCCAGCCTGGTTTTGGTACTTTTAGGCATGGGCGGCTTGGTTTTGGCGGCTCAAGGTATCGTAACGGCTGCGGAATTTTTCGCTCTGAGTTTGGGGTTTTCGTTGATTCTGATCGGGGTTTTGGTTGTCGGTCTGGGCAATGCCTTACCGCAAGTGTATTTTGCCGTAGCTTCGGCTCGGCGCGGTGAGTCTTCGATCATCTTAGGTAATTTAATGGGGGCGACTATTATGCCGGCCACTTTGGTTTTGGGTTTGGTTTCGATCATTGATCCGGTGCCGGTGGATAATCTGGACCTCTTTTCGATCAGTCGCTTCTTTTTGATCTTGGCGGCGGCGATGTTCCTTCTGACCATTAAAACCGAACATAAACTGGTGCTTTGGGAGGGCTGGGTGCTACTTTTTATTTACTTGGCTTTTCTGGCTTCGGTTTTGTTTGTCATATGATCGATCGGGGTTTTAGTGCTTAGTTTTCGGGTTTGGGCGGTATGTTGGAATAGGGTATCAGAAGTTAAGAGTAAAATATTTGCTTTTTTTGTTTTTTCTGTCATACTAGGAAAGCAGTAAGTGTTTCTCTTTGCTTCGGGCTTTTGAGTGTAGCGGTTGTAGGTAGACTAAGAGAAGGTCGCCTTACAGCAGTTTATAAGTAGAATAGTGTATAAATTATGGCAAAAAAGCTATATGTTGGCGGTCTGCCTTACTCTACCACTGAATCAGAAATGTCTGAGGCTTTTGGTCAAGCGGGAACGGTGGTTTCAACAGCCATTATCACCGACCGGGAAACCGGCCGATCACGTGGTTTTGGATTTGTTGAGATGGAGTCCGACGAAGATGCAGCTGCAGCTATTGAAATGTGGAACGGTAAAGAATTCGGCGGAAGAACTTTAACTGTCAATGAAGCTCGCCCGATGACTAATCGGTAGGCTTTTCGCAAGAACAAAAACCCCGTCTTTAATTGGCGGGGTTTTTGTTTGGTCCGGAATATGGTAAATTACTAATTGTGCGGTTTCGGTAGCGGGCTGTCGTATAATGGTTATTATGCACGGCTGGGGGTCGTGTGATCCCGGTTCGATCCCGGGCAGCCCGAAGGGAGTGATAAAAAAGCTAGTTCAGGATACTTGATTGGTTTTTCGGTTCGGAAGTTTCAAGATCGCTTTTTTAAAGAAAATGGGTAGTTTGCAGGAATGTTAAAAATACTTTATATTTTTAGTATGAGTTGGGTAGTTAAAAAATAATAATAAACACTGCGATCAAGGCCGAGAAGCCTTGATCTTTTCTTTTAGCTTCTGAATGGTTTGGAGGCTAAAAGGAAATAGGTCTTTTGTTTTCAAAAGGAGGGGTGCGATTATGATCCAGTGCGGAGTGTGTCAGAGGGTCTTTGATCCAGGTGAACCTTGGAACGTCAAGGTGATAGTTTGTCACCGTTGCCGGGAAAAGGGTACATCGATAGTTTTTTCGGACGAAGACGAGTTCGGTAAACGTTACCTTAGTCGCAAGTTGACTCGCAAGGAGATGAGAGAGAGAAGGGAAGCCCGGGGGGTCAAAGTTGGCCCCTAATAACCCCTATAAACAGAAGCCCCCGTTTTCGGGGGCTTCGGATTGCCAAGCTCGGAAGATAAGCGTTTACCTGGTCGAGGTTACTGGTTTGATAAATCAAGCTCAATGCGAAAGACCGGTTGCGTTCATTGTCTCCGAGGTGCTCGGACAAAGAACCGTGTCTTAATTGAATCTTTCCCGGTTTTTTGCTAGCATTAAGAAGTCTAGGTAAATTAGATTCGCGGGTGTCGTATAATGGCTATTATGCCAGCCTTCCAAGCTGGAGATACGGGTTCGATTCCCGTCACCCGCACCGCTGTAGCTGTTTAGTTGAAGTAGTATTAGCAAAAGATCAGATCAAAACCGCCCGAGTTGATAAATAAGCGATCGGGTGCGTCTATATGTTTTTTGATCTTAAGAGGCGGTGCTTAAGAGTATCTTGGTAAAAGAGCGACCACTAAAAATCCCCGCCATGAAAAGCGGGGGTTTTTAGGTAGTGGCAAACCTTTTAAAGTCTGCTTTTGAAAACTAAAATAAGGCCTATTTGACGCTGTCTTTTAAGGCCTTAGAGGGGCGAAATTTTGGAACACGCATGGCCGGAACCTCTACGCTTTCGCCGGTTCGAGGATTGCGGGCGGTTCGGGCTGCCCGTTCTTTGGCGGAGAAAATGCCCAAGCCGGCGATCGAAACATCCTCTCCATTTTTTAGGCTTTCTGTGATACTGTTGATGATCGTCTCAACGGCTTTCTCGGCACTTGCTTTTGTGCCACCAATGGACTCATGAACAGCATCGACTAAATTTAACTTATTCATAAATTTATAGTTTAATTTGTTAATCACGACCCGCTTATAAAGCTTAAATAATAGTATATATACTAAAATTTGACCGCGCAAGGGATTTTCTTGCCGGTAGTTTTTACTGAGCTAGTCTTGGAAGGTAAGTTAAGCGCCGGCTAACCGGGCCTGGATCACCTGGCGTATTCGGTCACTCGCGATTCTCGGATCACGCAGACTTTTATTTCTCCCGGGTATTTAAGGTCGCGCTCGATCTTGTCGGCGATCTCTCGGCCGAGTTTTTTGGCTGAGACATCGGATATTTCATCCGGTTTGACAAATACTCTGATCTCCCGTCCGGCTGAGATGGCGTAGCTTTTATCGATCCCTTCAAATGAATTAGTCAGATCTTCCAGGTCTTTTAGGCGCTTGAGATAGTTCTCGACACTGTCTCGTCTGGCGCCCGGCCGACTGCCTGATATCGTGTCAGCCACTTTGACCAGAACCGCTTCTAAGGTTTCATCAGGGTACTCTTCGTGGTGAGACTGCATGGCTTTAATGATCTTCTCGTCCGCGCCGAATTTTTCCAAGATCCTTTTTCCGATCTCGACGTGAGTCCCGGGTACTTCATGATCGACGGCTTTGCCGATGTCGTGCAACAAAGCCCCGGCCCGGGCGATTTGGATATCGGCCCCCAATTCTTCCGCTAACATGCCGGCCAGGTGAGCCATTTCGATCGAGTGTTGAAGAACGTTTTGGCCGTAACTGGTACGAAAATGAAGACGGCCCAGGATCAACAGAATACGTGAATCAAGATTGTAGACCCCGGCTTCGTAAGCCGCCTCTTCTCCTTTGGTCTTGATTATGCTGGCTATCTCTTCTCGGGCCTTTTCGGTCACCTCTTCTATTTTGGCCGGTTGGATCCGCCCGTCACTTATTAAGTTATCAAGGGCCACTTTGGCCACTTGGCGTCTTATCGGGTCAAAAGAGGAGAGAACTATCGAGCCCGGAGTGTCGTCAATGATCACTTCCACTCCGGTGGCTTTCTCAAAGGCCCTGATATTCCGTCCTTCTTTGCCTATTATTTTCCCTTTTATGTCGTCAGACGGAATGTCGACCAAGGTGGACATAACCTCCGGGACGGTCGAGGTGGAAAGTCTCTGGATGGTGGTTGAAAGTATGCTCTTGGCTTTTTGTTCCAGGGCTTCGTTGGCCGAAGATTCAAGTTTTTTCATTCTGATGACCAAGTCTTCTTCGTGTTGTTTTTCGATCTCTTGGATTATTTCTGTCCGGGCTTCTTCCCGGGATAACTCCGCCACTCGCTCGCGCTCATTTTCTACTGATTGCCTTTCTTTGGCTAGGGATTCTTTGGTCTGTTTGATGTTCTCTAATTTTTGTTTTATTAGTTCCGTGTTTTTGTCGACATCCGCTTGCCGCTTGTCTAAAAGATCGTCTTTTTTCATAAGACGATCTTCGAGCTTTTTAAGCTGCGACTCTTTTTCTTTCTCGATCTTTTTGGCGTCTTGGATTAATTGAGCGGATTGTTGCTCCGCGTCATTGATTATCTTTTGAGCCTTATCCTTGGCCTCGAGGATAGTCTGCTTAACCGTTAGTTCCATGGATCCTTTTTGACCCAAGGTAACCAACCATCTTAAAAAGTACCCGATTATTACACCGCCCAGGCCGACTGCTCCGGTTATTATGACGAACATTGCTAAATTCATATGCTGTTCATTTCAGCATACCTTAGCTTCAGTTTATTGTGATTTAAGCTAAACTACTGCAATTTGTTACCCAATTCTTTTTGGTAAATGGTCATAGTTTGATTTTCAATACTCTGTTGAGGTATTAAGGTGTTTGTTTGTAACATGTCAGCTTAAAACAAAAATAGATTAAGGTATGACTGAATATCATTATTGTTAAATATTAAGTCTTTAAATAGTATCAAATGTTTTTGATTTTGTCTAATCAATACCGAGGTGACCGATTTTTTGTTTTTGGGGTATTAAGTTGCAAAATCCGGATCAGGTGATCCGGATTTTGAGTTAGTCTTGACCTTGATCGTTATTTGTTTTTGCTTTTTATGATCTTGTCGATCAAGTTGTATTTTTTGGCTTCATCGGCGGTCATGTAATAATCCCGGTCTGAGTCTTGTTCGATCTGTTTCAGTGGCTGGCCGGTGTTCTGGGCCAGGATCTTGTTGAGGTTGTCTTTGACTCGGAGAATGTGCTTGGCGGTTATGGCAATATCTGATGCTTGACCTTCGGTCCCGCCGAGGGGTTGATGGATCATCACTTCGGCGTTCGGGAGAGCCAGTCTTTTGTTTTCGGACCCGGCCGAGAGAATGATCGCGGCGCCGGAGGCGGCAATTCCGATACAGATAGTCGAGACGTCCGGGGCAATGTAGTTTAAGGTGTCTAAGATCGCCATGGTGGCGGTTACCGAGCCTCCGGGGGAATTGATGTAGAGCTTAACGTCCTTTTTGGGGTCTTCCGATTCCAAGAAAAGCAGTTGAGCAATAATAATGTTGGCATTGTGTTCATCTATTTGCCCTCCCAGGAAAACGATCCGGTCTTTTAGGAGTCGGGAGTAAATGTCGTACGCTCGTTCCCCGAAAGGGGATTTTTCTATTACAGTGGGTATTAACATATTATTTTGCTTATTTTATAAAGTTTTCGGTTACCGGCTTTCTTTGAGCAACTCAAACACCTTATTGTTGGTTATTAAGTTTTCGGCGTAAGATCTCAAACGTGTTTTTTGAGCATCTTCCAGTGACTCTGCGTTCGGGGCCAGATTGTTCATTGTCTCTGCCAATTCTTCTTCCTCGGCGGTGATGTTTTCTTTGGTGGCAATGGCCTGAAGGATCAATCCGGCTTGAACCCGTTTTCGGGCGTCCTCTCGCCAGGTTTGCCTCAGCTCGTCTTGTGTTTTTTTCAGGTGGCTTAGGTAGTCTTCGAATTTCAGACCGGATGACTCTATTTGAGAACGCAATTCCCCGGTCATTTTATCGAGTTCGGATTCGATCAGTATATCCGGGATCGTGATCTCGGTTTCTTTGATGATCGCCTCGATCAGAGCCTGGCGTTTTTTGTCTTCCGCCTCTTTTTGTTTTTCTGCTTCCAGGTTCTCTTTTATTTTTGCCTTCAGGTCCGCCACAGTCTCAAAATCACCCAATGACTGGGCCATTTCATCGGTTATTTCGTCTTCCTCTGTTTCAGGGCTTTCTTGTTCCGACGACTCCTCGCCGGTTGTTCCTTGTTCGGCCTGATCTTTGGCTTTTAGTCGTTTTTTGAGTTCCGTCAAGACCGCTTTAATATCTTCTTCGGATACGGTTTTAGGTTTGAATTCTTGTTTTAAGGCTTCTTGGGCGATGTTTTGGTAATCTGGAAGCTCGAAATTCGGGATTACGGCTGTTTTGATCGAAAAACCAAGCGGTTTGTCTTTTTCCAGCTGAGTGATGCTAATCTCCGGTCGACCGATGGCATCGATTTTGTTTTCTTTGATAAGTAGCGGGTAGACGTCTTGCATGGCTTTTTGGGCCATTTCCCGCAAAATATTATCCGGGCCTATTTTTTCAACGATCATTTTTTCCGGCGCCTTACCTTCTCGGAACCCCGGGATCGAAACATTCTTGGCTAGTTCGGCGACCGTCTCCGACCAGTACTCCATAAAGGCCTCGTTTGTCAGTTCTCCACTTACTTCGACTTCCGAATCGGAAGTATTATCTATTTTGATGCTTAAATTATCTTTATTCATAGACACTCAGTGTAACTTATTCGAGTAATTTTTCCAAACACCCTTTAGGTCGCTATTTACAAAAAGCACCCGGTTTCCCGGGCGCTTTTTT
>CAZVBR010000027.1:0-8830 GCA_964625755.1 uncultured Candidatus Saccharibacteria bacterium
CCCTCAGGAGGGGCTCGGGGCTCGGCGTTGAGAACCGAGGGGTTCTCAAAATAAAATACCTCGTCAGCTTGCTGCGAGGTAGTTTATGGTCTGACGTCTTGAGTTAGTGGTTTTGAATTTGAGTCGTTGTAATTTAAATACAGTTTTGTTTCAGGCCGGAATTGACCAAGAACGGAAGTTTTTTTGAGCCGAACCGATCCTTGATTTGACGATCGAGATCGTGGAGTTTTGACAATTTGAGGCTGGGGGTGTTTGTTTATTGTCTTATTTGATCTTTTGCGGGCTCAATGGAGTTCTCTGCCCGAGAGGCTAATCGGTAATATAAGTAGCCGGCACCGATCAGTAGGAAGCCGGCGATGATCAAAGCGAACGGCCAACCAAGATTTTCGGCAAAGTAACGGAAAGAGATGACAAAGATATAACCGGCAAGCAGTAAACCGCCGGTTACAATGACGCTTTTTTTGTTGATCCAACCCCCGAAAGCTATGAATATTCCCAGAGCTATGAGGGCGATTATATCCCAGAAATTGGAGTAGTACTCCGCTAAGAACATTAAAGGGGTGACCAATCCTAAACCGCCCATAAAATACAATAAAGAAGTGAATTTCGGGTACCGATCTATATTCCTTGAGATCCGGTAAGAGGTAATGATATAACCTATGCTGATAAGGGAGGTAAGTATCATAGTGATAGCTTCCGGGTGTCTCATGTGGGTATTAAGAAGGACTTGAACGGAATTTAAAAACAATACGGTGTAGAAGAACCAGGTGATCGACAGTATTATTACCAGCAGATGAGGCCAGTAGGAGTGTTTTTTTATCGTTCCGGTGATGATCAGTATTAGCAACAGAAAGGATAACGGTATTCCAAAAATATTAAAGATGGTGTTCGGGCCCAGTCTCGTGCCGGAAGTGATATAACTGGTCAATATCAAGCCGGTGGTTACTGTCACAGAAGGGAGTCCCAGGCGAAAACTCACTCGGCTTAAAGTCGCCAACACGATCAAGCCGACCAGATTCCAGCTGAGAGTTTGATAGATTTCACTCAGGATCAAAAACGGAATAGACAGACCGGCTGTGCCTAAGATGAACAAGACCTTACTTAATCGAGTATGTTCTTCTCTCCAGTATTGCCCCAGGAGAAAGTAGATAAAACCGATCAAAATACTTAAATAAGCGTAAAGACTGTCGGGTTGTTCCATTAGAGAGTTGCTGATACGATACAAACTTTCTAATGAAATAAAAGAATAAAGGACCCAGGTAGCAAAAGCTACCAGGAACAGGAGGTAAGTTCCTGAACGCCGGATGACACAGAGAGCTCCGGCCATTAAAGTTAGCAACAGCGACATGGTGAGGTTTATAGTTGACCCCGGCAGTGATTCAAAAAGTTCAATTAATAACACCCCGGTTCCGGAGACGGTAAGCAAAAAAGAAAGCATGGCCAAAGCGGTTCTTAAGGTGTGAGGGCTTTTGTTGACTCCTTCCAGGATGACCACCGAGAAATAGACCGCCAGCCCCAGACCGAAGGTGACCATTATCCGAACCCCGCTTTCTAAGTCTTGCCAAAATTGGCCGATCAAAAGAGCAACTCCCACCATGACCACCAAAACACCCAATGAATAAGTAATTGCCGAGAAGGTCTTTTGCCGGGTTGATCGGCCCCGGGAAAAGTTACCGGCTTGTTTTCCCGGTTTTCCATTTTCTTCCGTCGTTGTCTGGGGAGAGTCCTTTTCTAAGACCTCCAGGATTTCTTCCGGGGTAAATTCTTCTTTTCTTTGACGTAAGAGAGCCAAGATGTCTTCTTTACTTGTTTGGTTTTCTTGTTTTTCGATGGTCATACGAGATAAAATTAATTATTGATCTTCTTTTGCCACCCAGCCGATAAACGGGATCGGGGGTTCCGGGATTTGATAATTCCAGGGCGAGAATGAGTATTGGTGGTGGTTGATGTTCAATTTTCTGCTCCGGTTGTCCTGGGTGATGTAGTAGCCATCTACTCGTGGGGCGCCGAATATTTCTCCGAGAAGGGTTCTTTCGGGGCGCCGGTGGGTGATACTGTATCCGTCCGGACAATTAAGCTGTGATAATAATGTTAATTTTTCGGCTTCTTCGAGGGAGAGTTCCTCGATTTTGTCTTCTTCCGGGTTGCCTCCCAGATGGTAGCGGTATATACTCAGCTCATTTTCTATCCTTGCTATAAAGTGCTCCAGTTCCAGTTCTTCTTTTCGGAAACTTCGCTCTTTCTTGTCTCGGGCCAGTTTTTCTATGGCTTCTTCGTCCTTGAAGATCAGGCCCTCGTCGTTGATTTTGAAAACTTCAGCATGAGAAGAGAACAGGAAATCATGCCGGGGATCGGCTTTTAGTTGAGGTAAGTTCAGAAAAAAGATTACCCCTAAAATAAAGACCAAAGGAATGGCCAAGGCGATGATCTCCGGTAGGTGTCCTTTTATTTTATCCACTTTCAAATAGTAACACTGAGCTGTTAGATAGTCAATTTCAAAGTCGTGCTTGGTGCCGGTTGGAGCGGGTGTTTTTTTGTGCTACCCTAATGATCGATTAAGTAATATATTGTGATATCTATGAAAGGGCATAAAAAAACTTTTCCAAACGGAGTCAGGCTTTTGACGGTTCCGATGAGAGACAACCCCACTTTGACAGTGATGGCCCTTTCGACTGTCGGTTCAAATAATGAAAAGAGGAACGAACAAGGGCTCGCTCATTTTTTAGAGCATATGATCTTAAAGGGTAGCCGAAAATATCCGACGGCTTACGATATTAGTTCTTTTTTTGACGCTCGGGGGGTGGAATTCAATGCTTTTACCGGAGCGGAGTTTACCGGGTATTACGCTAAAGGTCACCCGAAGCACTTTAAGGTCATGTTGGATGTGATCTCGGATCTCTATCTTCATCCCGGACTTAGATCCGAGGATCTGGAAAAAGAAAGAGGGGTGATCATCGAAGAAATAAATATGTATGATGATCTGCCGATGGCCAAAGCGGGTGAGGTGTTGGATCAGTTAATGTACGGTGATCAACCGGCCGGTCGAAGTATACTCGGGACCAAAGACACGATCCGGGCAATTGATCAGACGGCCATGAAACGGTTTCATCTTAAGAATTATACGGCCGGTAATACCATAGTGGTAGTGTCCGGTAAACTGCCGACCGGGGGAGTGGCCCGGTCGGTCGAAGGGGTTTTTGGGCATCTACCTCAAGCCACAACCAGGCGAAGAACTCGGCCGAAAGTAATTCAAAAAAGACCGGCCTTAAAAATAGAGTCGAGGTCGACCGATCAAGCTCATCTGCGTTTTGGTTTCCGGGCGTTTGAGGCCAAGGATCGGCGTTTACCGGCTCTTTTGGTTTTAAACGCCATCTTGGGGGGTGGAGCTTCCAGTCGATTGTTCCAAAAACTTCGGGAAGAAATGGGGGTTTGTTATTATGTCGGGTCCAAGGTCAGAGAGCATGATACCTATGGATCCTTGATTATCTCGGCCGGGGTTGATGCCGGGCGAGCTCTTGAGGTTGTCAAAGTGATAACGGCTGAGTTGGATCGATTAAGACGTCAGGAGGTGGCAAAAAAGGAATTGAAAAAAGCCAAAGATTATTTGACCGGCCGGATGCTGTTGGAGCTTGAAACCTCAACCGGAGTAGCTGATTTTTATCTGGATCAAGAGATCTTAAAAGGCAACCTAGAGACCCCGGATCAATGGAGTAAAAAGATCAAGGCCGTCACCGCCTCGGATCTAAAGCGGGTGGCCGGAAATATTTTCTCTGAATCTAAATTGAATCTGGCGATCGTCGGTAAAATAAAAGATGAAAAATCGATCAAAAAAGCTTTGAAGTTCGACTGAGTTTGGTTGGCGGTTTCCCTTGATTTTTAGTTGCCAGAGAGAAACACTTGAATGTTTATGTTCGGACTTTGTTTATTTTCCGGGCCGGTTCAATTTGTTCTGAAGTGTTAGCTATAGTAAGATTAACTTATGTCCAAGGCCCATAACCTCACCAATATTTCGATTACTACCGGGACTTTTGTTCGGGGTTTGTTGGTATTGCTCGGAGCTTGGCTGGTGTATTTTTTGTTTGATCTTGTTTTGGTCATACTCAGTTCCGTGGTTATCGCTTCGGCGGTCGAGCCGGCCACTCGCTGGTTTATGAGATATCGGGTACCTCGAGTTTTGGGGGTTTTGGCGGTCTATTTTTTGGCCTTTGTGGTCATTTTCGGTTTTTTGTATCTTCTGGCCCCACCTCTGTTTCTTGAGACCAGATCTTTGATAGAAGGATTGCCGGATCAGGTCGAGGATCTACCTTTGGTTGAAGTGGTGGAGGGTCTCGGGCCCTTGTCCGGGTTTGTTGGCGTGGATACCACTATAGCTGAGTTTTTCTCCGAATTGCGTCACGGGGTGGAAAAGTTCTCGACCGGGGCCCTGGCCACTGCTACCACTTTGTTCGGGGGGTTGTTTAGTTTTGTTTTGATCTTGGTTATTTCATTTTATCTGGCGGTGCAACAGCGAGGAATAGAAAGATTTCTTTCTCTTGTTACTCCGGTGTCTCAGGAAGACTACGTTATTGATCTGTGGCATCGGTCTCAGGTTAAGATCGGACAGTGGATGAAAGGGCAATTGGTTTTGGGTTTGATCGTCGGGGTGATGGTATTTTTGACTCTAACTCTGTTTCAGGTCCCGCACGCCTTGCTTCTGGCGGTTTTGGCGGCTTTTATGGAACTTATCCCGGTGTTCGGGCCGATCATTGCAGCGGTGCCGGCCGTGATCATTGGTTTTACTCAGAGTGTCACCACCGGCTTGATAGTCATAGCGATTTATGTCGTTATACAGCAATTTGAAAACCACCTTATCTATCCTTTGGTCGTAAAAAAGATCGTCGGGGTGCCTCCGATCATCGTCATTATTTCCTTGATCATCGGAGCCCAGTTGGCCGGCTTTTTGGGTATTCTGTTGTCGGTACCGGTGGCGACTGTCCTGCGGGAGTTGGCTAACGATTACCAGGCTCGTAAGTTGAGTTTTCAGCAAAAAAAAGTCCCGCCCGATCACGAGACCGAGGTGCCAAAAGGGGATTAATAACTAATTGATAAAAAGTCATGGACCCTAATTTTCTCAATTCTCAAAATATTTATCTTACCACCACTCTGCCTTATGTAAACGCCAAACCTCATATCGGTTTTGCTCTGGAGATCGTTCAGGCTGATTTTTTGGCTCGGGCTCACCGTTTGGCCGGAAGATCCGTACTGTTTAATTTCGGGACCGATGAACACGGTCAGAAAATATACCAAAAAGCAAAAGAGTTGAACCTGGAGGTTCAGGAGTATGTTGATCGGTCGGCCGAGCAGTTTCAAGTTTTACGCCGGGGGTTAAATTTAAGTTATGATAACTTTATCAGGACAACTGACCCGATTCATGTAAAAGCCGCTCAAGAGTTTTGGCGACGGTGTCGGGATAACGGGGATATTTATCAAGCCCGGTATCAGGTTAAATACTGCGTCGGTTGCGAGCTGGAAAAGACCGAATCAGAGTTGGTAAACGGAGTCTGTCCGCTTCATCCGGACTGGGAGTTGGAGTTGATCGATGAAGAAAATTATTTCTTCCGGTTTTCCCGGTACACCGAGCGCTTGCTCGAACTCTATCAACAGCAGCCGGAATTCGTAAGGCCAAATTGGCGCCAAAAGGAGGTGGCCGGTTTCGTCAGTCAAGGCCTTAGGGACTTTAGTATTTCCCGGCTTAAGTCCAAGATGCCTTGGGGGGTACCGGTACCGGATGACCCCGATCACGTTATGTATGTTTGGTTCGATGCTTTGGTTAATTATGTGTCAACTTTGGGTTGGCCCGAGACGGCTCAAAGGCCACGCGGGAAATCCGAAGAACCGGGAGACTTTGATAAATGGTGGCCGGTTATTCAGTTGGCCGGCAAGGACAATCTCAGACAACAGGCGGCGATGTGGCAGGCCATGCTTCTGTCGGCCGGTTTACCGCCTTCCCGTCAGATCATGATCCATGGTTTCATAAACGATGGTCTGGGGCAAAAGATGAGCAAAAGTTCGGGTAATGTGATCGATCCCTTGGAGCTGGTTGAAAATTACGGCACCGAAGCGGTTCGGTACTATCTCTTACGCCACATTAACCCTTTTGAAGATTTTAATTTTTCATCGGCTTACTTTCTGGAAAGTTATAATGCTCATCTGGCTAACGGTTTGGGTAATTTGGTTAGTCGGATCATGAAAATGGCCTCGACTCATTTGTCTTCCCCGATCACTCCGACAGAACCGGAGTTGCCGGCCGAGATGCAGCGGGCCATAGATGAGTTTCGGTTTGACCAGGCCCTGGAAGTGCCGTGGCGTAAAATTGCTTATCTCGATGACCGAATCGCCGAAACCCGCCCGTTTAAATTGATCAAAACCGAACCGGAGAGAGCCAAAACGATCTTAAGGGAGTTACTTGATGAATTATACGGCATCGGCCATCTGTTATTGCCGGCTATGCCGGCTACCGGGCAGAAGATAAAAGATCTGGTGGCGGCCAATGAGATGCCGTCGGAGCCTTTATTTATTAGACGAGAAATATGACCCCGAAGTTGATAGATATTCACGCGCATGTTAATTTTTCAGCTTTTCAGGCTGATCGCGAGGCGGTTGTTGACCGGGCTCTGGAGAGTCGGATCTGGCATATAAACGTCGGGACCCAGCAAGAAACTTCTCAAATAGCGGTTGAGTTGGCCGAGAGTTATTCGGAGGGAGTTTACGCTATCGTCGGACTTCATCCGATTCATACCGCTAAAAGTTTTCGGGATGAAGAAGAAACCGGTCCGGGGGGCGGGTCTTCATTTGTCTCTCGAGAGGAGGTCTTTGATCCCGATTTCTATCGTGATCTGGCTTCTTCTCCTAAGGTGGTGGCTCTGGGGGAGACGGGACTTGATCACTATCATTTAAGCCCAGATCCCGGGGCGGCGAAAAAACAACAAGCAGCTTTTGAGGCTCAATTGACCTTGGCCGAAGAGTTGAACAAACCGGTCATGCTCCACATCCGAGATGCTTATGAACCGGTCCTTGAAATACTGAAAAATTTTCCCCGCGTTAGAGCTCACGCTCATTTTTTTGCCGGGGACAAAAAAGTCGCCCAAGCTTTTCTTGACCGGGGTGACACTCTGTCTTTTACCGGCCTTGTAACTTTTACCGAACGATTTAACGAGCTCATCGAGTATTTGCCGCTGGATCGGTTGATGGTCGAGACTGATTGTCCGTATGTTTCCCCGGTGCCGTTTCGGGGCCGAAGAAATGAGCCGTCTTACGTTTTTTATGTCGCCCAACGGCTGGCGGAGATAAAAAATATCGGGGTTGAAAAGGTGATGTCCGTAACCACCGAAAATGCCAAAACTCTTTTTGGTCTGCCTTAATGGCCGGAAATCCCGGTTTGATTCGGCGGTTGATTTTGACTTTTTGAGCGCTTTTTGTTACGATACCCTCAATGTCAAACGAGATTGAGAATAATAATGAAGAGCTTGAGTGTGAACCCAAAGTGTATGAGTTGGGTTATCTTTTGTCTCCGGTGGTTGAGTCTTCGGAGGTAAAAAGAGTGGTTGATGAGCAGATAGGCAAAGTTATTACCGAAGCCGGTGGCAAAATTCTGGATCAAACGACTCCGGAGTTACGGTCTTTGGCTTATGCGGTCGGGATCACCAGAGAGCATAAACGCCAGGATTTTAATCAGGCCTATTTCGGTTCGGTTCGTTTTGAAGCCGATCCGGGGTTAATAGCCGATATCGAGACTAAATTAAAAAACAATCAAACGATCTTGCGATATCTTTTGACGGTGGTACCGAAAAAAGTGTTAAGGGCGGCCCAAGAGGCGGCTTCCGGAAAAACCGATAAAAAAAGTGAGACAGTTTCCGAAAAAGAGGTCGGTGTGACCCAGGCCGAAGTGAGTTCGGAGCCTCGAGAGACTTCGGTGGAGTCTTCCGGGGCAACCAAAGAAGAGGTAAGTGACGAGTCGACAGCCGGCCAACCTCAGGCGGACTCTTTGGATGAAGAGGTGATCGATCGGGAGATTGAGGGGTTGTTAAATTCTAATACTTAGTATATGGATCTTAATAAAGCGATCATTGCGGGTAATTTGACACGTGATCCGGAGCAACGGGCTTTGCCGAGTGGCGCGACGGTTACCAATTTTGGAGTGGCGACGAATCGGGTTTGGAAAGATAAAGACGGGGCCCAACAACGAAGTACCGAGTTTCACAATATTGTAGTGTTCGGCCGTCAGGCTGAGACGAGCGCTCAGTACTTAAAGAAAGGTCAGCAGGTCCTGATCGAAGGTCGAATTCAGACCAGGAGCTGGGACGGTCAAGACGGTGAAAAAAAACAGCGGACCGAGATCGTGGCCGATCGTGTGCAGTTCGGAGCGAAAGGCGATGCCCGGCCGGCTGAATCTCCGAAAGAGTCGGGGCAGGCGAGTGCCGATCAGAGTTCCGACGGCAAGCCGGCCCTTGACACTATTGAGTACCCGGAGGAAGATATCAATCCCGACGATATTCCGTTTTAGTGGCGATTAATATTCTGTTATCAGAAAAATTTATATGAGACAGTGTTACTTTTGTACCAATAACGTTAAAGAGATAGATTACAAAAACGAGGAAGTTTTAAAGAAGTTTCTGGACCCTCATTCTCGACTTATGAAAAGGTCCCGAACCGATCTTTGTGCCAAGCACCAGCGTCAACTGGCAACTGCGGTTAAGCGGGCTCGTTTTATGGCTCTCTTGCCGTTTATGAGTGAGTAAATAAACTACCTCGCAGCAAGCTGACGAGGTAGTTTATTTTGAAAACCCCTCGG
>CAZVBR010000028.1:0-8784 GCA_964625755.1 uncultured Candidatus Saccharibacteria bacterium
GTGGATCGCCTGAAGTCAACTTCCACCTCGAAGGTTGAAGTATCTCCAGCACTAATAACTCGATCTATGTCATCGAACACGATTTGGTCGGAGCCCGGAGCAACTGTCCTGACTCGAGATCCGTCAACATACAGACGAGCTCGGTAGATAACTTGATCCAGATCCTCAGCGCTGGTAGTCGCGTTCACGATCACATCCTCAACGTTTATATCGCTGGCCGAACTGGCTCGAGCATCAACTTCCAAAAGTAACTCGTCGTAAGTTCGGCTATCTTCATCTACTGTATAGGTAGCCCCTTCCGGAGAGTTATCACCAATAGTCAATCGAAGGTCACCTTCGCCAAATCGCTCGTCGAAACTAACTACTGTTTCATCTAAGTCGGTGTCAGGAGCGTACTGCAAGAAGCCGGCTCCGTCTATAGCTCGAATTCCGTCTTGAGGCAAGTAGATACCCGGTTGGTCCTCATCCCGACTTCCAGCCAAAGAGCTAGGAGTGGAAACTTCGACTGCAAACTCAGCCGTGTCCCCTTCTCGGAGCACTTGGTCCAAACCGGTGAATCGAGCTCGCCACTCGTCGCCGGTCTCTCGGAAATTACCGGAAGTACCGGCCAATGAGGCGATCTCAACTCCGTCCATCATCAGGCGTACTTCATCGAAGTACAACCAAGGTCGGTGTTCAGTGAACCTCAAGTCCATTCGACCGATCGAAAGATCGGAATCGATGGCCTCAACTTCAAACTCATAGATCACAGCGTCATCACCCAAGTCGATCAACTCGGAGCTTACGCTCATGTCGGTTACTTCCATGTAACCCTCATCACCTTCCAAGCCAGGCTCGGTCGGTTCGGTAACTTCAATGGTTACCGAGGCATCGGCGGTGTCGCCATCTTCATCTTCACAGGTGACTGTGTAGGTGGTGTCCTCTTCAGGAGATACCTCTACTTCACCGGCAGTGTCCTCGTCGGTGTCAAAACCGTCACCTTCACAGGAAACAGCGTTTTCTGATTCCCAAGTCAAAGTAACAGACTCTCCTTCTTCAATGGTCTCTCTGTCAGCTGACAGGGAAGCGGAAACCGTGTCCGGATCCTCATCTGGAGGAGTAACCGGGGCAACCCCAACTCCGGCTCGAGCCGCAGATCGGGAAGCGGGTCCCCAGTAACCTCGGTGAGCGCCGTAAGACACTCCGTGGTCATCCTGGAAAGCGCCAACCGCGGACTGGGTTCGGCTACCGTAATAGGTGCTCTCGTTACCCGGAGAACCGGCACCGCTTTCAGCTACGGTGTAGCCATTATCATTCAACCAAACCTGAAGTTCTCGTACTCCCTCACCGGTGGAGCCGGGACCCATGTTGGCTTCCATGCCGGAAGTCATCTCGGTCAACCCGTCAACCGGAGCGGCCTCTGTATCCATGGCAGCGATAACTGCATCGATAACGCTTTGTTCTACTCCCGCAGCGGTCAAGACATCAGTAAGCTGATCCGCCGTCAAAGCTTCAGCTTGTTCAGGAGCCGAAACCACACCAACCATCATTACTGCTACGGCCAAGCCGACAGTAATAGTTAATGCATTTTTCAATTTACTCATAAATAACTTATAATTACCTGCTAATTTATTAACGACCTCTCTCTTACTCAAAACAGCACCAACGATCTTGGTTTCATTTTTAAACTCGCAAGATCGCGATCGATGACACTTTAAAATAATGGGTGTCTTTTTTCGATCCGGCTCAATTACAGTAGCACTGTTTTGAGCAAGAGAAGAGGTGCCATATTTCAGAGTCGACTTCGACACAAGTCCACCCTAAAATTACTCGACTAATAATTTTTTTTACCAACCTCTTTCGCCTTCGACCACGCCTCCTTTATACCAAGAAAGCCGATCGCTAAACGAAAGGTTAATAAACTAAAATAATTTATCCACTCAGACATGAACTATCATTCATCCGTTATGCTTATGGTTGTCTTTATTCAATTGTCAACGAACAGTCGATCAGTAAACTTATCTGTTCTTTCACTCGCTACCCATATTATATTCGGTAATCATCAAACTGGCAAATATTTACCCATGATCTTATGTGGATAACTTTCTTTACCTTAGCTTGAGATCGCCGACAGTTCGGGTACACGATCTTCAACTTACAACAAATTTTATCTTCTTTCATTATGATAAAAGAAAAAAACAAAAAGTCAAACAAAAAAACGTTATTTTAAAAGAATCTGACTCGGCACCTTAACCAACAGAAAAGTTCTCCGGCCCGGGAAAGAAAAAACCGCTTTTAAGCCAGATCGTATCGACTCCAGCGCTTCTCCCCTTGCTTCTTTAAGATCCCCTGCTCGACCATCTCAACCAACTCTCGTTGAATGGTTTTGGTGCTACAGTCCGGAATATGAGTCGCCAGATCTCGAACCGAAGACCAGCCTCGTTCGGCCAACAACCGCTTGATCTCTTCCTTGCGTTTTACCTTGGAGTCAACCGACCCTCCCACACCGGATCCTGAACCTGACACCCGAGCAGTTGAGGACTTGCCGGTAGTCGCTCCCGCCTGAGCCGGATCCGACTGTTTTGAGCTGTTAACCCGGTCCGGGCCATTGGTCGTGAGATCATCGGCCGAAACTGAAAATGGTCGGTCGGAGACATTTCTCCGCTGAGACACTCCGGAGGTCGACGGAGAGCTGCCCTCCGCTAACTCACCGGTCGGTTCCGGCGCTTTAAGAGTTGAAGCAAAATCAGTCGCCCGGGATTTTAAGTTCTCGTAGAGATACTGATACTCCTGCAACAGGATCGTGCAATTAACAGCCGAGACCACCGCCCCGGCTCTGGCCACCTCAAGCAGAGAGATAATTTTTTCCAGATCAACAGACAAGCGATCTGTCATAACCTGACTATAAAAGACAGGTCCGTGTTCATCGGTATAGCTTCTGTCTTTTAATGACCAGTAGTTCTTACGGTCAGTAATAAAGGACACCGCCTGACTCCGTAGTCGCCATTTCAGCGGCTCGCTGTCCGAAACGGATTCGGTTACGGCATAGATACCGACAGCCAAGCGCTCGAGTTTCTTTTCGGTAAACCAGACAATATTTCTATTGGCCAACGTTTTGTCCTTTATGGTCATAGTGTACTTTAGATGTCTTTTAGTAATTCTAATGTCTTTTATGTGTCCTTTATACAAAATATTCGACTTCTTGTCAAGACATTATATATCAGACAAAGATTTATGTCCAATAGGATCTCTTGGGTGTCGGGCGGTGTCGTTTACCTTGATCCTCCGAATCTGTGGTTGATCACTTTTTAAGGGTTCCTACCTCTAAGGCCGACTTTTGACTTTGCCGGTAGGTTTTCATTTTTCACCGGCGGTACTTACTGCTTTTGACTTCTCCGGTTACTTGCCCAAATAGCAGTATTTCTTCCCCGAGATCTCTACCGAGAGAATTTCATGTTCCTTACATTTAGCGGTCAACTCTGGTATAATCGGGCTATAAAATAACAAATATAGCAACCGTCATGCCGAAAAAAACAAAAAAAGAACCAGCACGAAATTTGCCAAAGATCGAACTAAAACAAGAGACCAAAAACACTATCTGGGGGATCGTATTTTTTGTCTTCGGACTATTTTTCATTCTGGCCAGATTTAATTACGCCGGACCAGCCGGTGAACACAGTTATAATTTTTTAAGTAACTTATTCGGATCGGGATTTATCTTAATACCGGCAACTTTTATTATTCTCAGTTTATCCGCCTGGCAGGCCATCTCGACTCATTTCTTAACTCAGAGGATCATCGGTGGCGGGGCTCTTTTTCTCTCAAGCCTGGGAACCCTGGCGGTAATATCAAATCAAATCCAAAACCAGGTCATCTCGGGAGGAGTGATCGGCGGCTGGCTCACCGCCCCGCTTTTGATGCTTTTTGATTTTTACATCACTCTCCTGTTACTCCTGGCGATCATGGTCATTTCGATCCTGGTCATCTTCGACACCCATATCGGCCTCGGTAACCTCCTTAGTCGGTGGTGGGTCAAGCAACCAAAAGTCGGCTCGGAAACAAACCAAGAAGAAAAACCGGAAGAAGATGATGAACCGGTTCTACTGGAAGAGCAAGAAGAAGCAGTAGAAGAAAAAGAGCCCCCCAAAAAAGGCCGGACCAAAACCGACGAAGACGAGTCCGAAACCAAGGCCAGTATCTTGTCAGCTATGCCGTTCTTCTCCGGTCGATCGAGCACCGAATCCTTCACCCCGCCACCAGTCGCCCTCTTGAGCAAAGACTCCGGCAAACCCGGCGCCGGGAACATCAAAGCCAACAGCAATATCATAAAAAGAACTTTGGCTAACTTCGGGATCCAGGTCGAGATGGATGAAGTGACAGTCGGACCTTCGATCACCCGTTACGCCCTCAAGCCGGCCGAAGGAGTAAAAGTGTCCCGGATCTTGGGCCTGCAAAACGATCTTTCTTTAGCTCTTGCCGCCCACCCGATTCGGATCGAAGCGCCGATCCCGGGCAAACCCTTGGTCGGCATAGAGATCCCGAATAACGTAAAAACCACCGTCGGACTCGGCTCCATGCTCTCAAGCAAAGAGTTCACGGAAAATCCAAATCCCCTTCTTCTGTCTTTGGGGCGTGGGATCTCCGGTCAAATGCATTTTGCCAACCTGGCTAAAGCTCCGCATCTTCTGATCGCCGGGGCAACCGGATCCGGAAAATCGGTCATGATCCATTCGGCTATTCTGTCTTTGCTGTACAAAAATCCACCGGATAACCTCCGGATGATCATGGTCGACCCCAAACGGGTGGAATTAACCCTGTACAAAAACACCCCCCACCTCCTGACTCCGGTCATCACCAACGCCAAAAAAGCCATTACCGCTTTACGCTGGGCAGCCGAAGAAATGGATAGACGTTACGACATTCTGGAAAAGGAAGCGGTCAGAGATATCAGCTCCTACCATAAAAACATTGTGGAGCCGGCTTTAGCCAAACAAGCCAAACAGAGAAAGAAGGAGAGCTCCGAAGAGGAAGAAATTGGAGATGACATAGAAAGGATGCCCTACATTGTCATCATAATAGATGAATTGGCCGACATCATGTCGAGTTACCCCCGGGAGCTGGAAGCAGCGATCGTACGCCTGGCTCAAATGTCCCGGGCGGTAGGGATCCATCTTTTGGTCTCGACCCAACGGCCAAGTGTAGAAGTGATCACCGGCTTGATCAAGGCCAACATCCCCGCCCGGATCGCCTTGCAGGTTGCCTCTCAGATAGACTCCCGAACCATCCTGGATATGCCGGGAGCGGAAAAATTGTTGGGGGCCGGAGATATGCTCTTTTTGTCCGGAGAAATGTCCAAACCCACCCGACTGCAATCAACTATGGTTACCGAAGAAGAGGTCAAAAAAGTCGTAAATCATCTAAAGAACCAATACGCCGACCAACTATCCGAAGAATTATCCTTAAGCGAAGAAGAAGAAAAAGACCGATTGTACCAGGGGCAAGTTGACGACAACGAAGAAGACGCGCTGTATGAAGATGCTCGAGAAGCCGTGATCAAGGCCCAAAAAGCCTCAGCTTCTTACCTGCAAAGAAAACTGAAAGTCGGCTATGCCCGAGCCGCTCGCCTGCTTGATATGCTTGAGGAGCGAGGTGTTATCGGGCCCGGGGAAGGAGCCAAACCAAGAGACATATACGAAAAACCCCCGAGCGAAACCGAGTAATCGGCCACGAGGTCGACCGCGCACCGGATTGGTTTAACCCGCCCCAAAAACCCGAAATTCCGCCCCCTCCCCCGAACCGATCCTGAAACTTATAAAACCGTTCTTAAACTTTCATCTATTATGACCCGGATCAATCTTCTCCCCTCGATCATTATCTTATCAGCCATAATTTTGGTAGCTGTAGGGGTAACCGTTTTTTCAACCATCGACCTGGCCCGGGGTCCGGAATTATCGAATATCTCTCCGGCCAACGGCACGGTTTTGACCGATCCCTTGATAACCGTCGAAGGCCGAGTCGACCGAATCAATCGCCTCTACTTTAACGATCGACAGATATTTGCCGATCCGGATCAAAAATTCAGCGAATCATTGCTCCTGTTGCCCGGGTATAATATACTGACCATCAGAGCCCAAGATCAGTTTGAACGAGAAGTAAAAAAGAAACTAAATCTGATATATCAACCGTCATAATATTAATAATCACTTTAAGCGAGCTTTCATTATGCCCAAAAAGAAATCCTCTCCCAAAAAGACCTCAGACGAAACCAGTGACATCGAAATGACCATAAAAAATATTCAGTCAAAATTCGGTGATGAATCGATCATGAAGCTCGGCGATCGCCCGAAAGTAGGTGTGGGATCACTGCCAACCGGCTCGCTCGGGTTAGATATGGCCTTAGGGATCGGGGGGCTGCCTCGAGGCCGGATCATAGAGATCTATGGCCCGGAATCCTCTGGTAAAAGTACTCTGGCACTACATGTCATCGCTCAATCACAAAAAAAGGGCGGTTCGTGTGCTTTCATCGACGCGGAACACGCCCTCGACCCTCATTACTCTAAAAACATCGGCGTAAAAGTCGGTGACCTCTTGATCTCCCAACCGGATTACGGGGAACAAGCACTTGAGATCGCCGAAAGTCTGGTCCGGTCCGGAAAAATAGATGTGGTGGTCATAGACTCGGTCGCGGCCTTAACCCCCAAAGACGAGATCGAAGGTGATATCGGCGCCTACCACGTCGGCAAACAAGCTCGTTTAATGTCTCAAGCTCTAAGGAAGATCACCGCTCTGGCCGCCCGAACCCAGACCTTGGTCATCTTCATTAACCAAATCCGAATGCAGATCGGTATGACCTTCGGTAACCCGGAAACCACCACCGGTGGCAAAGCTTTAAAGTTCTATTCCTCGGTCAGACTTGATGTTCGCCGGATCGCTCAGATCAAAAAAGGAGAAGAAGTGATCGGCAACCGAACACGGATCAAAGTGGTAAAAAACAAAACCGCCGCCCCGTTTAGGGTGGCTGAGTTCGACGTTCTGTACAACGAAGGCATCTCCCCGGAAGGCGAGATCCTGGCACTGGGTGAAAAGTACAATCTGATCACCAAGGCCGGCGCCTCTTATTCCTACTGGCCGGGAGGGAAAACCGAAAACGAAGAAGTAAAACTCGGCCGAGGTTACGATGCAGCCCGAAAATTCCTCAAAAGTAACCCGAAGACCCAGACCGAAATAACCAAAAAGATCAAAGCGGCCAACGAAGCCCTGTTGTAGTCCGACCGAGTCGAGGACCGTCTGAAACTCAAAACCAACCCCGAAGACCGGCCGAGCATTTCGTTTACTGTTCCTTTAAGATAAAAAGATGAGCCTCTTGGGGTGACCCTTTCCCCGGCCCGAACCTGAAATTAACAGATTGAAAAATCAAAAATATTTATGTTGGAGTATAATCAGATCAAACCTAAAAGTTATATCGTCTTCAAAGACGAACCTTTTGAGGTGATAGAAGTCAAAGTATCACGAAAACAACAAAGAAAACCGGTTAACACGGTAAAGATGAGAAATCTGCTTACCGGAAAAGTGATCGAGAACTCTTTTCATCACAACGAAAAAGTGACCGAAGCAAACATCGAAACCAAACCGGCCCTGTATCTTTACGTCAAACCACCGGAAGTGTGGTTCTGCGACCCCGATAACCCGAAAGATCGATTCTCTCTGGAAGAAGATCTTGCCGGAGAAAAAGTCAAATTTCTACCCACTAAAACCAAGACCGATATCCTGTACTTCGACGACCAACCTATCGACGTCCGACCTCCGATAAAAATCGAGGTCCAGGTCAAAGAGGCCCCGCCGGATGTTCGAGGCAGTACGGTTCAAGCCGGAACCAAACCGGTCACCTTAGAAAGCGGGGCGGTTATTAACGTACCCATGTTCATCAAAGAAGGCGATGTTATAAGGGTAAACACCGAAACCGGTCAGTACGTAGAACGAGTTTAAGGCCCGCCTTCTGATTTTCAGTAAATAGACTCCAAACAACGAGCGTCTCCCCGGCCACCTTTCTCGGTGAGCCGGGGAGTTTATATCAACTCAGGCTATCCTATTGCCTGGTTGATCACATCAATAGTATTCGTTATGAACCGGCTAGGGTTACCCCAGCCAATCTCGGCTAGGGTGTTCAGGGTGTCGCTGTCAACCACACGGCCGACCCTGACTCCGACCTTGTCCCAGCCGACAGCCAGCTCGGGGATAGCTTCCCGGAGCCAGTCGGGGTCCGGAAGTAACCCCACTAGCCCGTTTGGCACAATGTCTAATATCGACATCAAACCATCAAATCGTCCACTCTTGATATGGGTGAGGTTCTGCGGAACCTCCCAGTACACCGGGAGACCCCAACGGGCTCCTTCTTGGGCGGCTTCTTCCGCTTTTTTTATCGGGATTCCGCTTATGTCCAAGACCTTGCGTCGGCCTGCAATATCTCTCACTTTTGATATTGAAGTCCGCCTCAAGCCAACCATAACCACATTCCCCCCGATATCTCCACCCGTGTAATACGGAATAGCTATTAGTCCAGACCCTCCTGCTTTTAAGTTCCCCGTTCCAGCCGATGTTACTACTTTGACTTTGACGCCACCCGTCGACTCGATCATTGTTGTCATTCTCTCGCCCTTTCTTGTTTTTTACTTTCCCCAGTCCTACTTAATAAAGGTTCTACTTTTCCTTAAAACTATAACACAGATAACCCCGGAAAACAACTTAGATTCTCAAAACACCCTCGGGTTCCGACCGGAATCACCTTCAAAACTGAAAAATCAAACC
>CAZVBR010000029.1:0-8679 GCA_964625755.1 uncultured Candidatus Saccharibacteria bacterium
CTTGATCTAGACCGTCAGATGTTTATTTTTCTTCAAACAGCTCGTGCAGATCAAAGCTTTTTTCCCGTTTGTCAGTTTGGCCGATTGTAAATTCGGTTTTCGGCGTTTTTTACCGGTCGGATTATACTGAGTTGCTCGAACCCGGTTCGAGTAACCCCCGACCATCTGACTTCCTTTGGCACATATTTCGCAGACTTTCATATTTCTTGTTTAGTTTAATTTTGTACGGGTATATGCTACCATAAACAGGCAATATTGCAACCCGGTTTTTGAGTTTGTTTTGATTTAGCCGGATAAAAACAAAAAATGGCCGAATTATTTTTTATTGTTATTTTGATTATGTCAGTTGTTATTCATGAGGTATCTCATGGTTTTGCTGCTTATGTTTTGGGTGATCCGACCGCTAAATTGGCCGGCCGGTTAACCCTAAACCCTCTACCTCATCTGGATCCCTTAGGTTCGGTGATAATTCCGATTATCTTGATCATTTTACCCAGTCCGTTTCTGTTTGGTTGGGCCAAGCCGGTACCTTTTAATCCGTACAACCTAAAAGGCGGCCGTTGGGGGCCGGCTTACGTGGCCCTGGCCGGACCGGCGTCTAATATCGTGATCGCTTTGTTTTTCAGTATTGTTATCCGAATGGCCGGACCGGCCGGTTTTGCCTCCCCGGCGTTACTTCAGTTGTCCGGTATCGTGGTGCTGCTTAATCTGGTTCTGGCGATGTTCAACTTGATCCCGGTTCCCCCGTTGGATGGTTCGAAGTTACTGTTTGCCGCTCTGCCTTACCACTTGAGGCATATTGAGTATTCACTCCATCGCTACCAATTCCTTTTTATTATTCTGGCTCTATTTTTGGCGATAAATTTACTTTTTCCGTTGCTGGTCCTTGTTTTTTCGATCCTTACCGGGCTTGATCCGGCGGTTCTGTTCATGGCTTAACTTGACAATCAAATTGGTTTCGGGTTTTATTGATAGTGAGTTTCGGCGGGTCTTCTGACCGGTCCTAGTGTTGGGCTATTGACCGAAAAGATCGAATTTGCATTTTTTATTAGCTTGTAGTAAGGTGTTTTTTATGCCGACAATAAATCAGTTAGTTAGAAAAGGCCGTAAGCCTGTCGAAAAAAAGACCAAAACAGTGGCTCTAAGGCGCGGTTTTAATACCAAGAAAAATAAACCGACTTTTTACCCTTCACCTTTTAAGCGAGGGGTCTGTTTGCAGGTTAAAACTACCACTCCGAAAAAACCGAACTCAGCACTGCGAAAGATCGCCCGAGTTCGATTGACAAACGGCATGGAAGTTACCGCCTACATTCCGGGTATGGGTCATAATTTACAGGAACACTCGGTGGTTTTGATCCGGGGTGGACGGGTTAAGGACTTGCCGGGCGTAAGGTACACTATTGTCAGAGGAGTTTTGGATACCGCCGGGGTAGACAAGCGGCGCAAGAGTCGAAGTCAGTACGGTGCCAAAAAACCAAAAGATAATTAATTTCAAAGAAGAATAGTATGAGAAAACCGGTAAAAGCGAGAAAACCATTAAAACCTGATCTGGTGTATCAATCTACCAAGGTTACCAAGTTGGTAAATTATTTAATGGAAGAAGGAAAAAAGGCCACCGCGAACCGAGTGGTTTATGAGGCGATGGAAATAGCCGGGGCCGAGCTCGACACCCCGCCACTTGAGGTTCTGGAGTTGGCCATAAAAAATATTTCGCCGGTGATGGAGGTCCGGTCTCGACGGATCGGCGGCGCCAATTATCAAGTTCCGTATGAAGTACGGGCCGATAGGCGTTTGACTCTGGCTTTAAGGTGGCTTTTGCTTTCAGCTCGAGCCAAAAAAGGTCAGCCGATGAACAAACGCTTGGCGGCGGAGCTGGTAGCGGCCACCCGAGGTGAAGGCGAAGCGGTTCGCCGGAAAGAGAATATGCAAAAAATGGCCGATGCCAACCGTGCTTTTGCTCACTTTGCTTGGTCTTCTCGAAGTTAATAAATTAATTACTATTTGAACATTTAATAATCGATTATGGATCGAAAATATACGTTAGATAAGGTTCGCAATATCGGAATTATTGCGCATATTGACGCCGGAAAGACCACCACCTCCGAGCGGGTTCTTTACTATACCGGTATTTCTCACAAGATCGGAGAGGTGCATGAAGGTGAGGCGGCTATGGATTGGATGGAGCAGGAGCAGGAGCGGGGTATTACCATTACCTCGGCTGCGACCACCGCTTTCTGGACTCCGACTTATGATAAAGAGAATACTGAAAGTCAACACCGGTTGAATATTATTGATACGCCGGGTCACGTTGACTTTACGGCGGAAGTTGAGCGATCGCTTAAGGTCTTAGACGGCGGGGTGGTAGTATTTGACGGTGTGGCCGGGGTTGAACCTCAGTCTGAGACTGTTTGGCGTCAAGCCGATAAGTATCATGTCCCGAGAATTTGTTTTGTTAATAAACTGGACCGATTAGGGGCCAGTTTTGAGCGCTCATTCCAGACCATTTTAGACCGTCTAACCAAGCAAGCAGTGGCGGTTCAGTTGCCTTTGGGAGTGGACTCTGAACACGAAGGAGTGATCGATCTTTTGACCGAGACCAGCTACACTTTTGGTGGTCAAATGGGTAAAGAGATAACCGCCGGGCCGGTGCCGGAAGAGCACAAAGAAAAAGTGGAAGAATTCCGGTCCGCTATGATCGAGAAGATCGTTGAGCAAGATGAGGATCTGATGAATTCTTTCCTGGAAGGGGAGGAGATACCGGTGCCTGAGCTGAAGCGGGTGTTGAGGCAGGCGACCATTGATAACAAGTTGGTGCCGGTTTTTTGCGGATCGGCGTTAAAGAACAAAGGAGTTCAGTTGCTCTTGGACGGCGTAATCGATTACCTGCCGTCGCCGATCGACATTCCGTCGGTAAAAGGTGAAGACCCCAAAACCGGCGAGGAGCTGACCCGACAAGCCTCAGACGATGAGCCGTTTGCCGGCTTGGTCTTTAAATTACAGAGCGATCCTTTTGTGGGGCAGTTGGCCTATGTTCGAGTGTATTCCGGGGTTCTTCAGACCGGGAGTTACGTATTCAACTCCACTTTAGGTCAAAAGGAACGAATCGGACGGATAGTCAGAATGCATGCCAACCACCGAGAGGAAGTGAAAGCGGTTTATGCCGGTGAGATCGCCGCGGTGGTCGGTTTGAAGTCCACCAAGACCTCGCACACGTTATGTGCTGAAAATGCCCCGATTTTACTTGAGCAGATCGAGTTTCCGGAACCGGTGGTTTCTTTGCGGATCGAACCGAAAACCAAAGCCGACCAAGAAAAAATGGGCTTGGCGCTACGGAAGTTGTCCGATGAGGATCCGACCTTCTTGATTCAGTCAGATGAAGAGACCTTTGAGACGATCATCTCCGGGATGGGTGAGTTGCATCTGGATGTTTTAGTTGACCGGATGAAGCGGGAATTCAAAGTGGATGCCAATGTCGGAAATCCTCAAGTCGCTTATCGAGAGACCATTATGGCCGAGGCCGAGGCCGAGGGTAAATATATCAAGCAATCCGGCGGACGCGGTCAGTATGGTCACGTTAAGATAAAACTGAAACCCCTCGAGCCGCTTTCGGACCCGGAAGCTAAGGTGGCCAAGAATATTACCCGAGAGGATCACTTTGAGTTCGTTAACTCGATAAAGGGTGGTAATATTCCCCAGGAATTTATCCCGGCGGTGGAAAAGGGAGTTCGGGAAGGTTTAAGTCGTGGAGTGGTCGCCGGGTATAACATGGTCGATGTTTCGTGTGAACTTTTAGACGGAACATATCACGACGTTGACTCCTCGGAGATGGCCTATAAAATGGCTGCTTCGATGGCCACTCAAGACGGAGCCAAACGTGCCAAACCGGTACTGTTGGAGCCGGTTATGAGAGTGGAAGTAGTCGTCCCGGAAGAATTTATGGGGGATGTCACCGGTCATCTGTCATCGAAGAGAGGTCAGATCGAGAGCTTAGAAGACCGGGGCAACTTGAAAGTGATCCGAGCAAAGGTGCCGCTGGCCGAGATGTTCGGTTACGTGACCACTTTGCGGTCAATGACCGAGGGTCGGGGTAGTTATGTTATGGAATTTTCCGAGTATGCGGTGGTGCCGACAAACGTGGCCGAGTCGATCATGGCCGGTCGGGGCGCTGCTTGACGCGGGCGGGATAACTTGCTAGCATGAGCTACGCAACGTTACAAGCGCTCATTCTGCGTTTATCTTATTAATAGTTTTAGTGTTAATTGATGAAGTCTCAGACTTCTCCAAATGAATATGGCGGATAAATTTGATCGTTCTAAATCTCACGTCAACGTCGGAACAATAGGCCACGTTGACCACGGTAAAACCACTCTGACGGCTGCTATTTTGCATGTTTTGAATTTGACCGGAAATCAGGTCAAAATGAGGCAGGTTGGTGATATCGACAATGCCCCCGAAGAAAGAGATCGGGGAATTACTATTGCGTTGTCTCATAACGAATACGAGACCAGCGCTCGTCACTATGCTCACATTGACGCCCCGGGTCACGCTGACTACATAAAGAATATGATCACCGGAGCGGCTCAAATGGACGGGGCGATTATCGTGGTTGCGGCCACCGACGGGATCATGCCTCAAACCCGAGAGCACGTACTTTTGGCTCGACAGGTCGGGGTGCCGAAGATAATTGTCTTTTTGAATAAAGTGGACATGGTTGATGACCCGGAATTGGTAGACTTAGTGGAAGAAGAAGTAAGGGATCTCCTGGATCAATACGAATATGACGGTCAGAATGCCCCGGTGATTAGAGGTTCAGCTCTGAAGGCTCTTGATGAGACCGACGGCGAGGGTGAATGGGCCAAGAAGGTTGTGGAGTTGACCAATGCTATGGATGAATATATTCCGGAGCCTGAGCGTCAGGTGGACAAACCGTTCTTGATGCCGATCGAGGATATTTTCTCGATCGAGGGTCGAGGTACGGTGGTTACCGGTCGGATCGAGAGAGGTAAAGTAAAAGTTGGTGAAGAGATCGAGATCGTCGGAATGAAAGAAGCCAGTACCAAGACCACTGTGACCGGAATCGAGATGTTCAACAAATCCCTAGATGAGGGAATGGCCGGGGATAATGCCGGTATTTTGTTGCGAGGTATGAAAAAGGATGACGTAACCCGGGGTCAGGTGTTGGCTAAAACGGGCTCCGTTACCCCGCATACCGAGTTCGAAGCCGAGGTGTATATTTTGAACAAGGAAGAGGGCGGTCGGCACACACCTTTCTTTACCGGTTATAAACCACAGTTCTACATCCGAACCACTGATGTTACCGGCGAGGTTACTCTCTCGGAGGACGTAAAGATGGTTATGCCGGGCGACACAGTAACTTTCAAAGCAAAGTTGGTGGCCCCGGTAGCCCTAGAAGAGCAACAACGGTTTGCGATTCGGGAAGGCGGTAAAACGGTAGGAGCCGGAGTAGTAACCAAGATACACGCCTAATTAACTTAACGATCGAATTATGTCTGACACTGAAAAGACCAAAACCAGATCTAAAGCCAAGAAAGACGCCGGAAATACGGCGGATATTCAGAAGCTCCGGATCAGGATCTCGGCTTACGAGAATAAAGTTCTAGATTCCAGTGTAAAGCAAATAGTGGATACTGCCCTTAGGTATGAGGGATCGGTACAAGGACCGATCCCTCTGCCGACGGAAATTAAAAAATACACTGTTAACCGGTCGTCTTTTGTTCATAAAGATGCCCGAGAGCAGTTTGAGATGAGAGTTCACAAAAGGTTGATTGATATCTACAACCCATCCGGGAAAATTATTGACAGTTTAACCAATCTTAGTCTGCCGTCCGGGGTTAATATTGATGTCAAAATGATGTAGGGAGTCAGCTCGGGGTATCGATTGGACGAAGTGAGAAAAATGTGCTAGTAATGGACGGACAGATACTTTGTAACAAGGCCCTTGATGCGGGAGAGTCGTTGTTTTGTTTTTAGAATAAAGTAAGATACATGAAATATATATTAGGCACAAAAAAATATATGACCCAGATATTTACCGAAGACGGACGGGTGGTTCCCGGTACGGTGGTGTCGGTTTGGCCGGGGGTGGTGACGCAGATCAAGACGATCGAGACCGATGGTTATTCGGCAGTTCAAGTTGGGTTTGGGTCTCAGGTTTGGTCACGGATCAACAAAGCCCAAAAGGGTCATATGCAAAAAGCAACCGATTCTTCCGGTCACGGCTTCCGACAGTTGAAAGAGTTCCGTTTGCCGGAATCGGCCACAAAAGATCTGAAAGTCGGCCAAGAGGTGGAAGTAAGTGGTTTTGCCGAAGGGGATACGGTGTCGGTATCGGGAGTTACAAAGGGAAAGGGTTTTCAGGGTGTTGTCAAAAGGCATAATTTTGCCGGCGGACCGCGGAGTCACGGTCAGAAACATTCTGAGCGCGAACCCGGATCGATCGGAGCTATGGGGGTTCAAAGGGTGTTAAAGGGAACCAGAATGGCCGGTCGAATGGGTGGTGACAGTGTAAAGGTTAAGAATTTGAAAATAGCCAAGCTTGATCTTGATAAGGGCGAGATGTTGGTAACCGGGGCAATTCCCGGCCGCCCGGGGAGCTTGGTGGCAATAGAAGGTAAATAAAGAAACATGGAGGCAATAATATACGATCAATCCGGAAAAAAAGTAGGTACTCGGGATATCCCGGAGGCGGTTTTTGGGGATACCTGGCGGCCCGACTTGGTTTATCAAGTTATTCAGGTAATGAGAGCCAATCGGCGAACCAATGTGGCCCACACCAAAGACCGAAGTGAGGTGTCCGGTGGCGGACGGAAACCTTGGCGCCAGAAAGGTACCGGACGAGCGAGGCATGGATCGAACCGATCCCCTATCTGGGTCGGTGGCGGTGTAACTCATGGCCCGCGAGCCGAAAAGAATTATAGCCGAAACATAAACAAAAAGATGAAAACTCGGGCCTTACAGTCGGTGCTTTCGGCCAAATGGCGAGACGGCGAGATTCTTTTTGTTGACGACCTGACTCTGTCTGAACCGAAGACCAAAGACATGGCCGTTTTCCTAAAGCAAATGTCCGAGGCGACCTCGATCCCGGCTTTGACTTACAAGACCGGAAATCGAGCCCTGGTTGCGACTCCTGAATTGGACAGGTCGGTGGTCAAAAGTTTTAATAATATCCCCCAGACCAGAACCATCGAGGTGTCTGACCTTAATCCCCTTGACGTGCTCCTGTATAAATACCTTATTATTGTCCGACCGGAGTCAAGTTTGGATATTTTAACTAAAAGATTAAAGGTGTAATTATGTCAGAGTTAAAGAACAAAAGAGAAAGAAAGACGGTGATCAAAAAGCCTCATATCACTGAGAAGGCGACGGAATTAACAGCCAAAAAATACCCGGTGTACACCTTTGAGGTGGATCCGAAAACAAATAAGGTCGAGGTTTGCCGGAAATTCAAAGAACAGTTTGGTGTTACTCCGATTAAAGTGAACATAGTCAATCGTCCGATGAAAAATGTCCGAGTCCGCGGGAGACAGGGTCAAAAATCGGCTCTGAAAAAGGCTATGGTATTTTTACCGGAAGGCACAACGATAGATATTATTTAAAATTATGAAAAAATACGCACCTACAACTCCGGGCCGACGACAGATGACCACCGTTTCCTATCGCGGGGTTATTACGGCCAAAAAACCTGTCAAAAGTTTAACTACCGGCCGAAAGCGCCATCAGGGCCGAAACAGTGACGGTCGGATCACGGTTCATCACAAAGGAGGTGGCCACAAGAGGCGTTTTCGCGAGATAGATTTTTTGTATAACAAAAAAGACATTCCGGCAAAAGTCGAGTCGATCGAGTACGACCCTAACCGGACCGGTTTTATTGCACTTTTGTGTTACGCCGACGGTGAAAGGCGGTATGTGCTTGCTCCTCGGAATTTGACGGTCGGGGATACGGTTTTGGTTTCGGAGCAGGCCGAAATAAAGCCCGGTAACCGACTGCCCTTGAATCGCCTGTCATCCGGTACTTACATTTTCAATATCGAGACCAAACCCGAAAGTGGGGCCAAATTGGTTCGTTCGGCCGGTAGTCAAGCCCAGATAATGTCCCGCGATAGTGGTTATGCGTTGATCAAAATGCCTTCCGGGGAAAGACGTCAGATAAAGGACACAGCTTGGGCAACGATCGGGGCGGTATCGAACGAAGAAAACAAATTGGTGAATATTGGTAAAGCCGGTCGGTCTCGTTGGCTCGGGATCCGTCCGACAGTTCGAGGTAGCGCCAAAAATCCGGTTGATCACCCGCATGGTGGTGGTGAGGGCCGGCAAGGTATCGGTTTGCGTCGTGGACCGAAGACCCGGCAAGGAAAGCTGGCTTACGGAGTAAAAACCAGAAAAGCTAAAAAGTACTCTGATAAATTGATAGTGATCAGCCGTCATAAAGCCAAAAAGCGACGCAAGTAGTAAAAACAAAAAACAACACCCCCGAAGCCTTGCTTGCTTCGGGGGTTTCTAGTGTTTCTCAACTCCTTGTTTCCCGGAAACTCTTATTCAATAAATGGTCATTGATTTTCTTTTGGTCAACACCCGGCTTACAGGCAAAGCAAAAGAAAGCGATCAACAACCCCCCAATATCAGGGGGTTGTTTTGCTTTTGGAAAGTTATCCCCAAAAA
>CAZVBR010000030.1:0-8508 GCA_964625755.1 uncultured Candidatus Saccharibacteria bacterium
TTTGATCTGCACGAGCTGTTTGAAGAAAAATAAACATCTGACGGTCTAGATCAAGTCGAATCAAAAAAAAGAAACTCACCCGAGCCCTCCAGCTCGGGTGGTTTTGTTTTAACTTTTCAAAACCCGCCGGCATGTGAATTAACGGCAAGTCAGACACTCAACCTTTCGTCCGTCACTGTGAAATATCACGGTTCCCGACTCTGCAGTAGCCTCTATTCCTACCTCAAATTGTTCCAAGGTTTCGATCACTTCCGAGTGCGGATGACCGTAACGATTATCGGCTCCGGCTGAGATCACCGCGTAATCAGGATCAACCCAGCCCACAAACTCAAACGCCGTCGAAGTCCTCGAGCCGTGATGGCCGGCTTTTAATACTTCGGAATCGAGCTTCGGGCCATCCAAAAAACTGACGTATCTTTCAATCGCTTGACCGGCATCACCGGTAAACATAAAAGAAGTCTCTCCATGGAGCACCTGTCCGATAATTGATCCATCATCGGGATCCATACCGGGATAGAGCTTACGGTCGGGAAACAGGACAACAAAAACCGTTTCCTTGTCCAAATGAATGACCATTCCTCTCCGGCCAGACAGATGCTCTACACCGGAGTCGGCGATCGAGCGCTCAAAACGCCTGTAAACCTCGGTGTCAGCCGAAAGATCGTTATCTATCACCGCCTGAACTTCGAATCGATCCAGAACAAAAGGCAAGCCCCCGATATGATCGGCATGAGGGTGAGTGGCCAACAACACTTCGATCCTCCGGTCGTGAAACGGCAGAACTTCATTTAAGGCCGGCAACACCACCGGCCCCAGACCGCCATCGATAAGGAGTCTGTTGCCACCGGGAGCGGTGACCAGAGTAGCATCGCCTTGACCGACATCCAAAAAGGCGACCTCCAGGTGATCTCTTGGTCCGGCCTGCCAAACCGCCTGCCAGATCAAGACCAAAAAGACCACTAAAACCCCGACCGTCGCCCAACGAAGTCCAACAAAGCCGTGCTTCATAACGATAATTATACCTTATTTCCCGGAACAAAAACATAAAATTTGAATACACCCGATCCATTCTTTATAATAAGAACGGACTAGGAACCAGAAAGGAGAACTGATGTTAAACTTGGTCGCAGTAACCTTGATCGTACTGGGCCCGGATTTGCTAGGCCCGGACGTCGAATCGAACCATGACACAATGGTAACCACGTGGTACGGTTGCCGGGTGTTAAATGGTAACACGATGGCCTCCGGGGAAGTCTTCGACATGGATGACCCGACGGTCGCAGCTCACAGAGACCTTCCTTTTGGAAGTAAAATTATCTTGCGAAACCCGGATAACGGCCGGGTGCTGATCGTTGAGATAAAAGACCGGGGGCCTTGGGTCAGAGGACGGGACCTTGATATCTCAAAAGCGGGGGCCCGAGCGCTCGGATTCCTCAAACAAGGGGTGGCTCGTCTGGAAGTTATAAGAAAAGTCACACCCTAAAAACCAAAACCCACCGCGTCGCCGACGTCGGTGGGTTTGAGCTTTGTTTTTGTCCGAGATCACTCTTCGATCGGCATCATGTCGACATCACCCTCCTCCGGTATCACCCCGGGCTGTTGTTCCATCTGAACATTGAGAAAATTGATTATTTCGGCGATCGTGGCCTGGTTACTGTAGGCCAGCTGACGAACCTGATAAACGGTATAACCGTGAACCAAAATTCCGGCCACGATCACGCCCAAAACAAAGGCAAGAATGGTCTTTTTGTCTATTTGCATAAAAATATCGCTGTTTATATTGATTAATAATCCTCTTAAGAACTCGACTTCTGTAACAAGGCAAGTCTTTATAAAAGTATAACATCGACCAAAAGAAAAACAAATGCTCCGTCTACCGGATCAAATAATTCAGACTTTGACCTTTTGCCACCAAAAATAAAGTATTCCCAAATAGCCCCCGGCCACCAACCAGCCGGAAAAAGGCGGTACTTCTACCGCGGCCAGCGGCCAAGACGAAATATGTTCCACGATCAGCAATTGGTAATTCAATAAACCATAAGTCAAAACCGCTACCGGCCAAGCCAAAATCCCGATCACCAAACCAAACACCCCGGACAAAAACCCGCCCAGCATAGTCAGAGGAATTACCGGTAAAACCAAAACATTAACCAGCGGAGCGACCAGAGACCATTCTCCGATAGAATAAGCGATCCAAGGCAAAACCATGATCTGAGCCGACAGTGTCATAGCCGCAATGGTCTTCAACCGGAAAACCTCGGGCAAAAAACCAAGCACCGATTCTAAGTACGGCACAAATAAAATCAACCCCAGAGTAGCCAAAAAAGACAGCTGAAATCCAAGATCAAAAACCAAGAGCCGAGGATTAAAATAGACCATGATCAACCCGGCAACTATCAACCCCCAAAAAGCCGTATACCGGCGACCGGTCGCCTGGGCCAAGACCGCCAGGGTCGCCATGATCGAGGCCCGAACCACAGTCGGCCCCGATCCGACCATCAAAGCAAAGCCGGCAATCGCCAAACCGGCCAAGACCGAACGCAACCAGCTCGGAAACACCTGCAACAGCCACACAATAGTTGCAGCTACCAAAGAAACGTTGTATCCGGACAAAACCACAATATGAATGATCCCGGTCCTCCGAAAAGCCTCCAGAAGATCATCTCCCATAGCCCGCCGAGCCCCAACTAGCAAACCGCCGAGAAACGCCCCGTGAGGCTCAGGGAACAGACGCCCCAAACTCGACAAAAAATCTTCCTTTATCCGCCACAGCGAAGACCGAACCGAAAACTCCGAGGCCCGGTCAGTTACTTCCACCTCGGCATAGAACATCTGATAACCGATACCGGAAACCGCCAGATACGACGGGTAATCAAAATAACGTCCGTGGTCGGTTTTGAAAGGCTCAGGTCGGGACAACCAACCCCGAACATCGACCCGGTCTTGATACTCAACCGATAGGTAGCCAGAAGCCAAGACCAAGACCTTGGCCTCGGAAAAAGAGGGGCTAACCACTAGGTGCTTCCGGTCACCTCTTAATTCCGGCTCCGAGGTCACCCGACCGGAAAACTCAATTTCCTGACCGACCTTCTGATCTAAAACACTATCAGTTACCTCAAACTGACAAAAATGAAACCAACCCAGAGACACGAACAAGACCACTAATCCGGCGATCAAAAATATCTTCCGGTCTTGAACCGGTCCGACCAAAACCAAAAACAGGTGGCCAAACGCCAAGATCACTCCGACCGCCAAGACCGTCGCCTCATCAAGCCACACCAAAGACTCAGAGGCCAAAGAAGCGACCACGATACCGCCCAAAAAACCGGCCGCCGACCAGAGGAGCCCGACAAAAAAGAACCTCCTCCGACCACCCGAGTCAGAGAAGGTATCAAATTCAGTCATGATCAGGTCAAATTAAAGATGATTCATCTATTGCTTGATTAACCAATTGATCCGCCCGCTTATTCTTCGCCCGCCGAACATGAGAAAAAGTCAATCCGGGGATCTCACTGACTCTTGTGTTCCATACTTTCATAAACAACTTTGCCAATCCGGGATCTACGACCTGATATTCACCGTTTAATTGCTTAACCACCAACTCACTATCCATCCTCACCTCGATCTTGGCTTGCTTGACTTTTGCTTTCCCCAACTTTTTTTTCAGCAGACCGAGACCAAGCAGTAACCCCATATACTCTGCTTCATTATTGGTGGTCTCCCCGAGGGGCTTTTTACTCTCCGCCAAAACTTTTCCGGCCGAATCATAGATAACCGCCCCGGCCCCGGCTATCCCGGGATTACCACGAGCTCCACCATCTGTGTAAAGAAAATAATCCATAATTAAAAAATATATGACCCCATTGTAATAAATCGCACCCAAAATGCAAACTAACTCCCGGTTGACGGTCTAATACCGGCCAAGTGCAGTCTCAAAGATGGCCGGCCCCAGTATGATCGCTCGATCTTAACCAAGACATCGATCGTACTCCCGACTTCCAGCCAGTCGGGTCGATGCCGGAAAAAATCGATCGCCACAAACTGCCGACCGGTCCGATCACCGACCTTCAACTCCAGATGCTGATCGTTTGCCCCAAAGACTCGAATCGCCTTGACCGTCAGTTCTTTGATTAAAAAGATCGGTTGTGGGTTTTCCGGGCCAAAAGGTGACAACTTAACAAGCCAACCCCAAAGTTCCTCATTAATATCAGCCAGAACAAGTTTTGCCTCGTAACAGACCGTCTCCTCAACCGCTTGATGCTCAACCTGACTATGAGCTTGATTTAACTTAACAGCCAACTCCCCTTCATGACCGGACGGCAGAGAAAAACCCCCGGCTTGGGCATGACCGCCAAAATCGGAAAAAAACCCCCGCCCACCGGCGGCTGTCATCAAATTAACGACATTAACCGAACCGTCTGAACGACAGGAGCCTTTTATTTCTCCGTTATCGCTGACCGTCCAAACAAAAACCGGTCGCCCGTATTTCTCGACCAACCGAGAAGCGGCCAGCCCTAAAACCCCGACCGAGAAATCCTCCCGACCCAAAACCAGGACTTTTTCCTCGGGATCACCTAACGCTTCAGTTGCCCAATCCAGAATTTTATCAACCAGACTTTTTCGGCCTCGATTGTGGCCGTCTAAATGCTTGGCCAATTTTTCGGCCTCGGTCTTCCGGCGAGCAGTCAAAAGATCATAAGCCTCGCTGGCATGAGCCAAGCGACTAGCGGCATTTAATCGCGGGCCGAGCATGAAACCGATATCATTCTCGTTAACATTTTCCGGTTTAATATTGACCTTTTTCAAAAGAGCCGCCAGTCCGGGGCGTCTGGCTTGCCGTAGTACGACCAACCCATAACGAACCAAAACCCGATTCTCCCTGTCTACCGGCATCATGTCAGAAATGGTAGCCAGAGCCACCAGATCCAGAAGCCACTTTTCCCGCCCGGCCGGCAGCTCTTGTGGCCAGTAACCGGAAAGCACTAACGCCTGGGCCAATTTGAAAGCCACCCCGGCACCCGACAAACCGTCGTAAGGATATTTCTCACCGGGACATTTCGGGTCTATGACCGCCGTAGCCTCAGGCAACTGCTCCGGCGCCTGATGATGATCGGTCACGATCACATCCAATCCGCCCGAGATCGCCCTTTCCACCTCCTCTTTGCCGGTAATTCCGCAGTCGACCGTGATCATAAGGTCAATGTTATTTGCCAAAAATTGCTCAACGTTCGAAAGTGACAAACCGTACTGCTCGGTATAGCGATCCGGAATATAAACCTGATAATTATCAAAACCGAGCCAATCAAAAACATTGGCTAAAATAACGGAAGCGGAAACACCGTCAACATCATAATCACCAAAGATCAAAACTGACTCATTATTCTTAACCGCTCGGTAGATCCTGTCAACCGCCTTTTTCATGTCAATAAATAAATAAGGATCATGTAGCCCCCGGTCGTAATCCGGATCCAGAAACTCCTCTATCTCAGCCCCCTCTTCGAGCCCCCTTAATCGCAACAATCGTTTAATGATCGAAGGATAATTCTGATCATCAAAATCCCCCGACTTTTTACGGGGCAGACTTTTTATTTTCCAAACCATAAGGTATGATTATAACATATGATAAAAGACGACTGCATTTTTTGCCAGATCGCGATCGGCCAATTTTCAGCTTGGCGAGTTTATGAAGACGAAACTTTTGTGGCCTTTTTAGACATCAAGCCCATCAATCTCGGTCATACTTTGATTATTCCCAAAACCCACTGCCGAAATCTACTCGATATGCCGACCGAGACTCTTGCAAAACTCGGGCCGGTCTTGAAAGATCTTGCCCAAGGAGTAAAAACCGCCACCGGTGCAGCCGGAATAAACATCGGCTGGAACAACGAAAAACCGGCCGGGCAAGTGATCTTTCACTCTCACGTGCATATTATTCCGCGTTTTGAAAACGACAACTTGAAAAACTGGCCCAGCCAAGAGGAACCGGGATCAACCGATCTGGAACAAACCACTCGACAGATCAAAAGTGTCCTGGATCAGCAAACCCTCAAATAACACCCCGAACCGTTTCGGATCTGGCCGACAGATCAAAAACCCAAACCAGCCGAGGATGAATAAAGTTTCACCGAACACCGGATGAAAACCAAATTATCTCATGCTCACTGTTTAAGATCGCTTCGATCCCGGGCAAAGTCTCCTTGGCCAAAAACTCGAGCATGGCCCCGCCGGCCGTAGAAACAAAATCCACCTTATCGAACAAACCGAGTTGTTCGATCGCCGTCACGGTATCCCCACCGCCGATCAGGGTATAGGCATCGGACTGAGCCATGGCTTTGGCTACCTCCTCGGTACCGTGGGAGAAACCGGCCTCAAAATTACCCACCGGACCGTTCCACAAAACAAATCCGGCCTTTTTTATCTCATTGGATATTTTTTCGATCGTGGCCGGACCGGCATCGCCGATAATATCTCGGGCCCGGATCGATTCTAAGGATTTCACTTTTTTCCGCCCCAAGACAGTTTTTACCACCACATCACTCGGCAACATAAGATTCGATCGCTTCAGGACGGGCAACAAGCCGCCAACTCCGGTCTCCACCAAAGACCGACCGACCGAATACCCTAACCGAAGAAACAAAGTATGAGCCAAAGCTCCGCCCACAAACAAAGTATCGGCCCGTAAGCTGAACTTTTTCACCAACGGCAGTTTGGTCGAGAACTTCGCCCCACCCATAAGGCAGACAAACGGCGACTCCGGGGTCAGAGCCCTACTCAGAGCCCGGTGTTCCTGGTCAAACAGCTGACCGATATAAGAAGGCAGTAATTTGGGCAAACCAACGATCGAAACATGGCGCCGATGTGAGACAGAAAAGGCGTCGTTTACATAGATATCCCCCAACCCGGCCAAAAATTTGGCCAAGCGACGGGAATTCTTCTCTTCTCCGGGGTCTAAACGGAGATTCTCAAGAAAGACCATCTCACCGGGCTCCAACTTTGCCACTCGCTCTGTCGCCTCGGCCAAAGTTATCAAACCTGATCTGTTTTCCGGCTGAAAGTATTCGGCAACCGGCTTTAAACTTTGACCGCCGGAGACGTGACCGATAACTATCACCTTGGCCTTACGAGCCCGGAGCCAATCTAAAGTGGGTCGGCTTTTTTCAAGCCGAAACCCGTTTACCACCCGACCGGACTTAATCGGCACATTAGTATCCAAACGGACCAACACCTTCCGGTTTTCAAGATCGGAAGAAGAAATATCGGCCAACTTAGGCAATGAATTAAAATTACTCATGATCCGGCCGTGGTTAGAATCTGATTAAAACGAGAAGGAACCAAAGATTCTCGACCAACTAATAAACCCTCGGCCTGCCCTTCTCCCAAAAACCCTCCGGCATTATTTGCAGTCACTGAACCGCCATATAACACCGGTACCGCTTCACCTTTCATCTGCCCGAACATCTGGCTCAAGGTCTTCTTGATAAAAAGAGCGTTGTGACGAAATTCCTCCGGCGTATCAGCTCTTTTAGCCTTTTTACCGATAGCCCACCGCGGTTCGTAAGCGATCAAAAGATTATTCAGGTCACTTTTTTTTATCCGAGCCAAACCTATGGTCAACTGCTCGTGTAGCTCTTTTAGATACTGACCTTCTTTGTCTCGGGACTCTTCCCCAAGACACAAGATCACCTTTAGGCCAACCCTGAAAGCCGTTTTAACTTTATCACCGATCACATCATCACCGTCACCGCTAGCTCGGACCTCGGAATGGCCTAAAATGACATATTTTCCGCCAACACGTTTGATCATCTCCGGCGAAACTTCCCCGGTGTAAGATCCGAACATCTCTCGGGAAGAATTTTGACCGCCCAAACTTACCCGCACCCCGTCAGATTTAAAACTCCGCCCCAAAACCCCCAAAAAAATACTCGGAGGGCAGACGATGGTCTTTACTCTCGGTAATTTGCCGGCTCGCTTTTTGGTCTCCCGAAAAAGCCTCCCGGCCTCTTCCGGGTCCACCGGATTCAATTTCCAGTTAGCCACAATATATTTTACCCCCTTTTCCATGCGAATATTATAACATAAAAAAACAGCCCTTCGACAGACCATGACCCCGTCGAGCGACCGTTACATCAAAAAATCATCAAGAGAAATCGTTTTTCCTACTCGATCTCTCGCCAATCAAATATCTCAAAACGACCCCCGGGCCCGCTGACGAAATTAACATCCGCCAGACCGGTATCATACTCCACCACCGCCCCTTGCCGCATCGATATCGTGTGAGCCGTGGCTTCTTTGGCGCCGGCATTATTGGCAAACTCGATAGTGCCCTTTTGGGCATTTAAAATCACGGTATCGACATTATTCAAAACCTGAATCGCCGGCTTACCGCCACAATAAGAATCATTAGGACAACTACTGCCAGACAGGAGCAACAAAAAACTTTTCTCGTGCCCCGACCCTTGAAAAAAGGCATTATTGGCTAAGTCAATATATCCGTCAGCAAACAGAACT
>CAZVBR010000031.1:0-8391 GCA_964625755.1 uncultured Candidatus Saccharibacteria bacterium
GGCTGTTGCGATGGCGTCGTACTCGTCATCGTATCTTTTTCGCTCCGGAAGAGAAACCAGTCTTTCGACCATGGTCGTGATCTGTTTTTTGTCCGAGTGACCAAATCCGGTGATCGTGGTTTTTATTTCCACCGGGGAGTACTCGAATATTCTGAGTCCGTGTCGGGCGGCTAAATACAGTATGGCACCTTTAACAGCTGCCACTTGACTGGCGGTTTTTTGATTTCGGCTGACAAACAGTTTTTCGACCGCCAAAATTTTCGGTTTTTCTTCGGTTACCCAGTGATCAAAAGTCTCTCCGATAACCTTCAGTCTTTGGTTGAAATCGGTTTTGGCCGGGGTGATAATGCAATCCGAACATAAAACGGCCGTCCGGCGATCTTCATGTTCCAGGACCGCTATACCCAGACGGCCGTAACCCGGATCAATGCCGATTATTCTACTCATGAGGCGTTGGTGATCACTTCATTGACATCCGGATGGTCCTCGAGTTTTTCTTTCAAATCGGCCAATTTTTCTTGATCGGCGTCGTTTAGAGGTATGGTGGTGATCGGTTCAGAGACACCGTCTGTTTTTGTGAAAGCCCAGGCGGTAGAGCCGGGTTCCCCCAAAGAGCCTCCGTTTTTATTCAGTAAGTGTTTTATTTCCGGGGTGGTCCGGTTTCGATTATCGGTGATCGAGATGATCATCAGAGCTACTCCACCCGGGCCGTAACCTTCGTAGGTCACCTCCTCCAGTTCACTACTTTGAGCGTTTGTGCCTTTGGCTATCGCCCGGTCAATGTTGGTCATCGGCATATTGGCGGCTCGGGCCCGGTCGATAACCGCTTTTAGTCCCGGATCATTTTTGTTCCCTTGGGCTCTTTTGGCTTCTAAGGCTATGGCTTGCGAGTAATTAGAGAAAACCTTGCTTTTTTTGGAGTCTTCAACGGCTTTTTTGTGTTTTATTTTAGACCATTTATTGTGTCCGGCCATATGTTTTGTTGATTAAGTTATAATTAAGAGGTTGGCATACTTATTCCTAGATGAGTATAGCCTTTTTCGGTGGCTAATCGGCCTTGCTTGGTTCGTTCCAAAAAACCAAGCTGGATCAGATAGGGTTCGTAAACTTCAAGAATAGTCGCTTCTTCTTCTCCCAAGGCGGTGGCCAGAGTGTTTAGGCCGGTCGGTCGGCCGTTGAATTTGTCGATTAAGACACTGAGTACTTGCCGGTCGGCGTGAGTCAGGCCGGCACTGTCGATCCCGAGTAAGGTTAGGGTTTCTTCTGCTAACTGTCGGTCGAGGGGGCGTTTGTTGACTTGAGCAAAATCACGACATCGTTTGAGTAGGTGGTTTGCGATCCGCGGGGTGTAGCGGCTTCTCTGGGCTATCACGGCGGCGGCGTCTCGTTCGATCTGGATGTTTAAAAGACCGGCCGATCGATCAATGATCTTGACGATCTCTTCTTGGGTGTAGTAATTCAGTTTAAATACTCCTCCGGAAAATCTGGACCTTAAAGGTGAGGATAGTAAGGCGATCCGGGTAGTGGCGGCCACCAGCGTAAAAGGGGGTAGGTCTAACTGCATAACTCGGGCCCCGGCGCCTTTACCCAGAACGATATGTAAAGACCCGGATTCCATAGCCGGGTACAGTACTTCTTCGACCATTTTATTCAAACGGTGAACTTCGTCAACGAAGAGTATATCACCTTTGTTTAGGTTGGTGAGGATCGAGGCCAAGTCTCCAACCTTGTCTATAGCCGGGCCGGAGGTGACTTTTACTTGGGCTTTCAGTTCTTTGGCGATCAGGTAAGCTAAAGTGGTCTTTCCGAGACCGGGCGGACCATAAAATAGTAAATGTTCCGGCTGTTGGTTTCTTTGGGTGGCGGCCTGAAGGAGTATTTGGAGGTTGTCTTTCACGGTTTTCTGGCCGATATATTCCTCCCATAGATCCGGACGCAGAGATCGGTCCAGATTGGTATCCGGGTTTTCGGGGTTGATATGGGGATTTATTTTGTATTCTTCTCTTGACATAAGAATAACTTTATGCTAGGCTAGGGATAGTTTAAAATCAAGCTCGTAAACCTCTAGGCAATTTAAGTTTAACACTTAACGGGTTTTTTCGTTAGGACATCTTGGTGCTTCATTATTTATGAAGATGTCTGGGGTTATCCTAATGGATTAATCTAACTTTATTTGCACTAATAAAGAGATTGCCTAGAGGTTTACAGGCTTGATCGAATAAAATTAAGTTTTCAAATAACTTCTTCGTTCAAATCAACCACCCGACCCAAGTCGGCCAGCGAAGTGGTGCCGTTTATGACCTTGATCACTCCGTCTTGCTTCATATCAAGGATCTTCTGGTCAAACGCCGCCTTTCTTATATCTCTTTCACTGGGGCTGTCGAGAGTGGTTTTGTTGACGGATTCATCCATGGCGACCGCTTCAAATACTCCTTGTCGACCTTTGTACCCGGTGTAATGACAGGCTTGACATTGTCCCGGTTCCCAGATCTTTTCGACCTCTTCCGGTAAATCGATCTCCGGTCTTTTGTCTTTGATCTTGGCAACGATCTTGTCTAATAATTCCTTTTCCTCCGGAGTAGGGGTTTTTTCTTTTTTGCAGTTAAAGCAGAGTTTCCGGATCAATCTCTGAGCAATAGACAGGCTTAAGGCTGAGCCGATGACCTTAGGGTTGACCCCCAGATCGATCAGGCGAGGGATCGCCCCGGCTGCGTTGTTGGTGTGCAAGGTCGAGAAAACCAAATGACCGGTCAGAGAAGCGTTGATTGCGATTTTAGCGGTTTCTGAGTCCCGGATCTCGCCGACCATTATCACATCCGGATCTTGACGGAGGGCAGATCTCAACCCGGAAAGAAAGGAGTATTCTTTCTCGCGATTAACTTGGGTTTGGTTGACGCCTTCTAAGTGGTACTCGATCGGATCCTCGATGGTGATGATCTTGTTTTCCGGGGAATTTATGCGTTTCAGGAAGGCGTACAGGGTGGTGGTTTTTCCGGAGCCGGTCGGTCCGGTTAGCAGGATCAAGCCGTTGGGTTTTTTGATCTCTCGGTCAAAGATTTTGAACAAATGATCCTCAACACCCAGATTTTCGAAAGTGACCGCGATGGCTTTGGGGTTTAAGATCCTCATAACGATTGATTCGCCGTATGATCCCGGTAAAATAGAGGTTCTGATCTCTATGTCACTGCCGGCCACCTTTATACTAAACCGTCCGTCTTGGGCCGACTCTTTTATGTTGAGTTTCAAGCCGGAGACTAGTTTTATTCGGGACAGTAATGATCGGTAAATACTGTTCGGAATGGAGGCTACGTTTTGCAGGACGCCGTCCAATCGGTACCGCAAGCGGACATGGTCTTCTTCCGGCTCAATATGGACATCGGAGGCATCAGTGGTCAAGGATCCGGACAAGATCATCTCAAGGATGGCGGAAATACCTTTGCCTTGGTTTATTTCTGATATTTCGGTTTCCAGTTTGTCTTTTATGTCTTTCAAATTATTCAGTTCGTTCAAGAATCGATCTATCCGGTCGTCCGAGATATTGATCATCCCGGCTTCGGTTTTTTCTGAGTCCGAGATCTCTTGGTAGTACTCCCAAGCTCGCTTGAGGCTGTTTTCGGAGGTCAGGTAAACGGCGATCCGGTAATTTTTCTGTTCTTGGAGGTCTTTGATCACACTTTGAACCTCTTCGGTGTTTGGATTGAGGGTAGCCAAAGAGAGTTCTTTTCCTTTTGATTTGAAAGCCGCCATTTTTCCTTTGCGGGCTTTTTCTTCCGGGATCAAACTTAAGGCGTCGGTATTGATTATTGATTTTGAAAGATCAATATACGGCAAGCCGTATTTATTCGCCAGAATGCGCGCCAGATCTTCCGCTTCTTTTGACCTGAATTCCGCTAACTTTTTGCGGTATTTATCATCATTAAAATCAGTTGCCATGTTCGTTCATTGTACATTATTCCGGTTCAAATTCAATTCCTCTGTTTTTATTCCTAGCACAGTTGATCTCGGATGCAATATTGACTTATTCAAGATAATGTGCTTTTTGTTGATAACTTTTATTGATAATGAGAAGAGCGGGTGGGTGTTTAAAGGGGGCAAAGCCCGGGTAGCGAATTGAGACCGAGTTTTTGGTTGAGGAGGGTTTCGAGGCGGGAAGGGTGTTATTTATATTGACATTTTGCTTATATGTGATATAATAACAAAGAACGGTCATTGCATAAACACAACAAGGGAAGGAGGATGTTATGCGTATAGTAATGGGGTTGATTCTTGTGGTTGTTACCGCCGGCGGCTGTGCCGGTGGTGGGCATTATTATGCCCAACCACAACCACGGTCGCAGACCGTGGTTGTTGACAGCGACACCGCTCTGCGGTGGCGTCAGCAGCACGAGAGGGAGAGACAAGCGGCCCATCGGCGAATGATGGACCGTCGGCGCGAAGCTGCTCGGCGCGAACAACAGGAACGCCAGCAGGAGCTGCGCGAGCGCCAGCAGCGCTCGCGAGATCTCCAAAACCTATCTCGCGAGCTCCAATCATGGAGCCGCGAGAGATCGCGGCAGCAACAGCAGGCACCGTCTCGGCGAGAAGTCAATCCGAGACGGAACATCCGTCGCTAGCCCCGGCGACGGATACCAAGCGCCCACCCGGTTATACTCGGGTCGGGCGCTTGTTTGGTTTTAATAAAAAGGTAGCAAAATTATTTGTTCCGGTTTAGTTTATGCTAAAATACTCCTATGCCGAAGACTCGTTCTGCCACCGAGACAAAAGCCTTAGCAAAAGAATATGTACAGCAACTAGAGCCGCAATCGACCGGAGCGGTGGTTTTGGCGTTGTGTGGTGATCTCGGAGCGGGGAAAACCACATTTATTCAGGGTATGGCCAAAGCTTTGGATCTGGATCACAGAGATGTCACCAGTCCGACTTTTTTGATCATAAAAAAACACCGGATCAAAAAGATCGGCAGAGGGTTTAAGCGTTTGATACATATTGACTGTTATCGTTTAAATCAGGTTTCTGAAATTGCTAACTTAGGTTGGTCGGAGATCATTGCCGAGCCGAATAATTTGGTCGTGATCGAGTGGCCGGACCGGATCATGTCTCTTTTGCCGAAAGACACTCAGATGATCCGGATGACCTGGCTTAATGACAAAGAAAGAGAGATCATATATGACCAAGGGTAAAGAGAAAAAACGATCTCATCTGATCATTTTGGACGCTCACGCGATCTTGCATCGGGCTTATCATGCCTTACCGGGTTTCACGACCAGTCACGGGGAGCCGACCGGTTGCCTGTATGGTTTGACCTCTATACTTTTGAAGATGATCGCTGAACAAAAACCCGATCATATTGTGGCCGCTTATGATCTACCGGAACCGACTTTTCGAAAGCAGTTGTACGATCAATACAAAGCCAAAAGAGCGGAGATGGATGAAGATCTGATCCGTCAGATCGAACGTTCCCGGGATATTCTGACAGCTTTTAATATTCCGATATACCAAGCGGCCGGTTTTGAGGCTGATGACATTATCGGCACCATTATCGACCAAGTGTCGGCCGTTTCAGGGTTGAAGGTGACCATTGCCTCCGGCGATATGGATACCATGCAATTAGTTGATGATGACCGGGTGGTGGTGTGTACTTTAAAGCGAGGGGTGGGGGATACGGTGGTCTATAATGAGTCGGCGGTGGTTGATCGGTTCGGTTTTTCGCCCGGGTATCTGGTTGATTTTAAAGGGTTATCCGGTGATCCGTCAGATAATATTGTCGGGGTTCCCGGGGTGGGGGAGAAAACAGCTACCAGTTTGATAAAAAGTTTTGGTTCGATCGAGAAGGTCTATGAAGCCCTAAAAACCGATCGGGAGAAATTCTTGGCCGCCGGCTTCAAACCAAGAATTGCCGACATTCTCCGGGACCATGAAGATGAAGCGTTTTTTTCTAAAACCTTGGCGACTATCAGACGGGATGCTCCGATCGAGTTTCGGTTTCCGGAGAAGACCTGGGAGGAGGGGTTTGATCAAGAAGCGGTCCGGTCGGTTTTGTTTGAACTGGAATTCAAGACATTTAACAGGCGACTGGAGGACTTGGTCCCGGAACGAAAAAAGAACGAGCAATTGACCAAAGAGGAGGTGGGTCAGACAGAACTTTTGGAGGCGGCTATTGGTTTATGGCTTTTGGATTCTGACCGAGTTCGGCCGGGTTTGCAAGAGATATTTGACTTTGCCGGGGTGAGAGATCTTAAGAAAGCCAGAGAGTATATTTTTGATCAGTTGACCGCTACCGGCTTGGTCTTTGTTTTTGAAAAAATTGAAAAACCTCTCATTCCTTTGGTTCGGGCGGCCGAAGAGCGGGGGATACTAGTCGATCGAGATCATTTTACCCGTCTTTCGGATGATTATAATAAGAAGTTGATCAAATTGATAAAAGAGGTTCATAAACTGGCCGGTCGAGAGTTCAATGTTAATTCCCCGAAGCAGTTATCGGAAGTTTTGTTCGGCGATCTCGGGCTTCCGGTTAAAGGGGTAAAGAAGACGGCCGGCGGGGAGTTATCGACCCGGGAATCGGAATTGGTGAAATTAAAAGACAAGCACCCGATAATCGAGAAAATACTGAGTCATCGGGAAATCCAGAAACTACTTTCCACTTATATCAACACCATCCCCCAGAAACTTGATAGTCAAGGCCGTCTCCATACTCATCTCCATCAAGCCGGGACGACTACCGGTCGAATGTCTTCGGCTGACCCAAATTTGCAGAATATCCCGGTTCGAGAGGGCTTGGGTTCGGCGATACGCAAGGGTTTTATCGCCACTTCCGGTCATAAGTGGGTGGCAATAGATTATTCTCAGATCGAGATGAGAGTTCTGGCGATGCTGTCGGGGGATCCGGCTTTGGGTGAGATATTCAAAAAAGACAAAGACGTTCACGGTTCAGTGGCTTCTTTGGTTTTCGGGGTGGCCGAAGAAGAAGTGACCAAAGAAATGCGCCGGAAAGCCAAAGTTATTAACTTCGGGATCATCTATGGTATGGGGGTTAACGCCCTCCGGGTCAATCTCGGGTCGACGCAAGCCGAGGCCAAGAAGTTTTACGATGATTATTTTGCGGCTTTTCCAACCATTCGACAGTATTTTGATCAGGTGGTGGTAGAGGCCCGGGAACGCGGTTACACCGAGACCATGTTCGGGCGACGGCGGTATTTTCCGGGGTTGCGTTCACCGGTGCCGTATATTAAGGCTTCGGCGGAGCGTCAGGCGTACAATGCGCCTCTTCAGGGCACAGCGGCTGATATTGTTAAATTAGCCACTATCGCCGCTGATGACAAATTAAAGCAAGCAGGTCTTATTGATCGAGTTCATTTTTTGCTCCAGGTTCACGATGAGCTGATCTACGAAGTCGACGAAAAAGTTTTAAGTGAGGCGATATTGGTTGTCAAAGAAGCCATGGAAGGGGTGGTAGATCTCCCAATTCCGTTAAAGGTGGAAACTTCGGTGGGTGATAATTGGGGAGAACTGACCTTGTATCACCCCGACGGTGATAATCGCTGAAACTTGACCCTGTCTTGATTTATTGCTTTGTTGGTGTTAATTTTAAATTGTGGGAATTTAAATAATAAAAGGTCGATTAACAATAAAAATAAATCAAAATAATATGAATAAAACAGTTGTGGTTCTCCTTTTGATCATCTTGATCGCGGTGGGAGTAATTTGGTGGGCACTCGGAGATCGTGAGGTTGATATGCTGGAGGAGGAGGTTTTCCAAGAGCAAGAGCAAGAGATAGAGATCGATGAAGACGGGGTTGGTCGTCAGGAATTCATTATTCACACAACTCCACGAGACGAAGAGGCTGAAGATGACGAAGAAGACGATGTTGTAGACCTCTTTGAAGACGAGGAGGAGGACGAAGAAGAGTCTGACCTGGAAGAGTAGGGTAATCAGGGTTTTGGCAGACCGAACCTGATTTCCTAATTATTGTAATTCCGGCCGCCGGAGTAGTTGCCGTTTTTGGCAAATATCCGGCGGTTTTGGTTTTTGAACAAAACATTATGAGTACTTTCAAAGAAAAAGTTCTGACGGTGGTCTCGGGTATTCCGGCCGGTCAAGTTTTGACATACGGGCAAGTAGCAAAACTGTCCGGCCGTCCCGGAGCGGCCCGGGCGGTCGGCCAGATCATGAAAAACAATTTTGATCCGAGTATTCCTTGCCATCGAGTAGTGGCGGCCGGTCGGCGACCCGGGGGATACAATCAAGGAGTGGCGGTAAAACTATCAAAGTTGAAATCGGAAGGGGTTGATCTGGGTATTGTTTAGATTTTTGATATTTAATTTCCGGGTTTTGGTTTGAGGAGAACTTAAGATATAATTATCTTTAATGGAAGAGTTGTTTTTTAGTGACTGGGA
>CAZVBR010000032.1:0-5630 GCA_964625755.1 uncultured Candidatus Saccharibacteria bacterium
GGTCAGCCAAGGAAGTAATGCCCGGGAAAAAGGTCAGGATCTGCCCGGCACCGGCGGCCATACCGGCGCTGGCGGCGAACAATCCGGTGATCTTACCGACCGGCGAATCGAAAAAATCTCTAGTAGTTTCTCCAAAAACCTTAAGCCTGTCTAAAAACAAACCGACCCCGATCTTTCTTTCAGGCTCCCTGTCTTCCACCGACGGTTCCCACGGTGCTCCGGCAATAAAAGTAACTATATTTTCTGTTATCTCCCGGTCATCAAATCGAACCACCGCTTTAACTTCATACTCTTCGCCCGGAGTAAGGTCGGAAACCGACCGGGAAAACTCACTCGGCTCAGTCAAAACAACCACCTCAGTCTCTTGCCAAGCCCCCTCTTTTATTCGATACCGGAAGAGGGCTTCCACTTCTTCGATCTGGCCAAGACTAATAAGGTCACCTCGGAATCGGGCTTTGGTGTCTTCTTTTTCAGTTACCTGATCAGTCCAGATCGTCGGTAACTCTTCATCGATCTCAATCTCTTCTTTTGGATCCGGCTCATCTTCCGGGTCGGGTTCCGGGTCAAGTTCCGGTTCCGGATCGGGTTCAAGCTCGGGCTCAGGATAATCCTCCGGATCGAGTTCTTCGTCGTCCTCCGGGTCCGGCTTGGGCTCGATCTCTTCGTCAGGATCTTCCGGGTCGTCGGGGTCATCAAGATCATCTGGCTCATCCGGCTCATCAGGTTCACCCTCTTCCGGATCAGGCTGAGGTCCAGGAGTCGGCCTTCTCCCTGAAGGATCATCTTCTTCTTTTTCCTCCTCTTCTTTTTCTTCCAGTATGACCACTACTCGGTGATCTAAGTCTGCACATGACCCATCTGTCTCACAACTAAACACGATCCACCCCAAACGCTCACTCCAAGCGTAACCATCGAATCTTCCCGTTTCTCCGTCAACTGTCACTCCTCCTTGATCGGGGTTAAAATTAACCCATCCTATATTCTCACCCCAAGCGTACCCAGACAGAGCTCCCTGATCGTTTTCCACTCCGCCATGAGCCGGTTGCAAATTAATCCAACCAATATTACCTCCTCCCCAGGCGTACCCCAAAAGACCGGACTCGGTCAATTCGACCTCCCCGGTCCCGGGATTGAAATTTATTAAAGTATCATTTTTTAAGACGCGAGCATATTTATCGACGTCATCTATACCGGCTGTCACGGCCACCATCGGCACCAACAAACACCCCAAAACCAAAATCGATCTAACTACTTTCTTTGATGCCCCTGTCATTTTTTTAGTATTAAAATAAAATTTTCTAACCCGCTACTTTATTATACCACATTACCCTAACAGTCAAAACAAAACCCCCCACCCCAAACAAAACAACCGCCTGAACGAACAGGCGGTTGTTTGTCTGAAACTGAAAACCAGATTACTGGATCACGGTCGGAGTACCGGCGTCGGTAACATCTGGATCAGTTGTTACTTTCAACCTTGACTCATTGGAGCCTTCCAAGTACTTGACTTGGTAGCTACCACCAGTCTGCGGATCCTCTGGGAAGGTAGGCAAGTATTCAGGAACCAGAGCGCCACAATTTTCCTCATCTACATCTGTGGCAGTAGCGGAACCGATACAGTCATCGTAGAAACCACCTTCATCATTCAAAGCGTGAAGGTAAAGCCCGTTGGCAATAGCGGTCATGTGGCTCAATCGAGCAGAATTCCGAGCATCCTGGAATTGCTCACCCGGATTGATCACAATGATCACAGCAGCAGCGATAATGGCAATAATCGCTACTACGATCAAAAGCTCGATCAGGGTGAAACCTCCCTTCTCTCGCTTGGTTTTTGAAATGCTAGGCATAACTTATTTATTAATTAACTGACTTATAATTAACTAACGACCTTTTAATGATCACATTATAATATCTTTCTTAAAAATCACCTAATAAAGTTATCCACATTTTTTATTACTTGATCTTCGAGAATAATAAACCCCTCATCTTGGCTTTAAATTCAAAACCTCAAACACAAAACACGGAAGTGTTAAAGCGGGTTACTCAAACAACCTCCTTCCCAAACTAAGTTCCGGTTAACTGGAATTAAAACTCATCGACAACTGACCAACCATCCCAAGCTTAACTTTTTGGTTGATTGTATTTTCAGGGGGTCAAGACACAAAAAACCACCTGTCAAAGGCGGGCGTCTGAATGTCGCTTGGAGGTAGGTCTATTTTATTTATCACTTTTCCGGAAGCCCGGTCATAGACTTTTCCAGAAATTGACCAAAGGTCTTCGGATCGATCGATCCTTGGGAAAGCTTCATCCCTTGACCGATCAAATACTGAAGGGCCGAGGCCTTTCCGGCCTGATACTCCGAGACCGCCTCGGGGTTCTCGGCTATCACCTGATCGGCAAGCTTTTGGATAACAGAGTGATCTTTTTCCAGAAGTAGTCTCTTGGTCTTGGCTACTTCTTCAGGTTGTCCACCTTCTTTTATCAAAACAGCTAGAATATCTTTCACCCCTCGAGATGAAATACTCTCCTCCAGATACAAGTCAACCAATTCCGCCAAATCCGAAGCTTTCATTTTGCCAATTTCCTGTTCGGTCATTAACTCCGACTCAAGCGCTTCTTCGGCCAAAAATCCCGGGATCTCGGTGTTTAAAATATTGGCGACAGTTTGACCGGCTCCCTCTTTGGTTAGACGAGAAGCCGTCGCCTCAAAGAATCCGGCTCGGGATTTGGTCTGGATCAAGATCTCTACATCGGCATCTTTCAGTTCATACTCTTTTTTGAACCTATCTCTTTTTACCCATGGACTCTCCGGCAAACTACCTTCCAGGCCCTCCCGGGCCTCTAACTCCGAAACGTACATTTTAGGCAGATCGGGGTCCGGGAAATATCGATAGTCGTGCGATTGCTCTTTTTGACGCTGGCCGAAAGTTATCTGCTTGTCATCATTGAATCCCCTGGTCTCTCTCAAAACCGCTTGCCCTTTTTCCAACAAGGCCTTCTGACGCTCCAGTTCATACTCAATGGCCCTCTCGACTGAACGGAAAGAATTCAGATTTTTGATCTCCACCTTGTCACCCAGATCCCAAGACACATTGGCCTCGATCCTCATTTCCCCTTTTTCCATATTGACACCGGAAATATTTAAATACTCCGGCCCCAGAAGCAGCTTAAGCTCCCGGGCAAAGTCAACCGCCTGCTTGGCACTTGTTATCACCGGCTCGGTCACCAATTCCATCAGAGGCAGGCTGGACCGATTAAAATCAACCAAACCGTCTCCGGTATCCGGATCATGATGAAGCTTGGCGGTATCTTCTTCCAGATGGATCCGGGTTATATCCACCCCGGTCAAGGAACCACCTCTTACTAAAGGATACTTGTCCTGACTTATCTGATAACCTTTCGGGATATCAGGATAAAAATAATTCTTTCGATCGAACTCCGTAAAATCAGCCAGTTGCCCCTCAACCGCCAAACCCACTCTGAGAATATGCTTTACGGCTTCTTGGTTAATGGTCGGTAAAGTGCCGGGATGCCCCAAGCAGACCGGACAAATGTCAACATTCGGCTCCCGGGTCTCGGTGCTATTCCGGCAACGACAAAACATCTTCGTGTTAGTCAGAAGCTCTACGTGTATTTCCAAGCCGATAGTGGGTTCTTTTACCATTTCGCCATCATAACACAAAAACCACCTCTTCTTCCAGTTTCAGACCAAAATGATCTTTCACTTTCTTTTTTAACCGAGAAGACAGGGCTCTGACCTGCCCAAAACTCCCCCCGCCGTCATTTATCAAAAGATTGCCGTGCCAATCAGCCACCCGGATCGGCCCTTCGGACATACCACAAGCTCCAACCTGCTCCAATAAGTAACCGGCCGGGATCTTACCGGCTACCACCCGAAGAGAAGAACTGATCTCTGAAGACAGGCTGTCAACCGGAATATTTTTGAAAAAACTACCCGGACAAGCCAGATCTCCGGAATATTTCTCGGACCGTTGTTTTTCGATCACTCGAACGGTCTCCTCCAACTCAACTCTCCCCCCGAAATCCAATCGCCATTTGGCCCTCAGAACCAGCCAATCATTATTTTCTTTTACTCGACTATAACGATATCTAAACCCCAAATCAGAAACCGGGACCCAACGGCAGACACACCCGTCAAAAATAAAAACTTCCGTCAAGCGATCGCTTATATTCGCACCATAAGCGCCGGCATTGCCCGCCACCGCCCCACCAACTGTCCCGGGGATGCCGGCCAAGGACTCAAGTCCGGCCAAACCTAAAGCCGCAGTTCTTCTTACCAAATGAGCCAGAGGCACTCCGGCTTCCGACTCCATTTCGCAGCCATTTATCTCTATCCGAGAGTCAATTCCCTCACCGTCAAGATCATAATGGATCACGACCTTCTCCACCGTTCCGTCACCAAAAACCACATTTGTCCCACCGGCCACAACAAAATGATCAAGCCCGGCCTGACGAGTCAAGACAACGGCCTTGATCAGCTCTTTCTCTGAATTTACCGCCAGATAAAAAGCCGCCCGACCACCAACTCCAAAAGAGGTCAGAGGCGACAACAAAACCCCTGACTCGAGAGAAAGCCCATTGTCGGCAAAGATCTTTTCAATTGACATCATTTAGTTATTCCACGAAACAAAAATAAAAAAATACTGTAAAATTATACCAAAAAATTCAATTCCCCCTTAAAACCCCTCACTTAACCCTGACTGCCGATTTTTGTCTTTGGCCACCCAAACCAAAACCCCCGTCAATTTAACGGGGGTTTTAGGTAAAACTATCCATCTTATATCTCAGCCCGAGACAAAACTCGGAAGAAATACTCGGTATTTGAACTCAATCCAGTCAACTCAACCTCGTGTTCTGTTACCGGGTTGTCCTCATTGTAAGTGCTGGTAGAATTAGCGTACCCATAATTAGGCCCGTCATCTTCATCAATATCGGGATGAGACTCAGTGTCGTAAATCACCCGACTATCAGCCGGCAAGTTGGTCTCCCAAGTGATCACCGCACTATTGTAAGTCAAAGTCACATCGGATACTTCCACATCAAAGATCTCGAGCTTATCAACATCATTGTCATTATCTTCCTCTACCACCGTAATATTTATCTCATCAGTCCCGGTAACCCCATCGATATCTGTTACCCGCAATTCAACAGTCACCTCTCCGGTTTGATCATAAGTCTTTTCGGCAGATGTTTCGCCGTTATCACTTCCGGAACTGGTTTCGGTGCCGTCACCCCAGGTCCAATTAAAAGCATACGTATCTTCATCTCCCCCGGTAGCTTCACCGGTAAAATTCACTGTTTGACCTACTTTTACTTCAGATCCGTCAGTCGGCGAGGTAATGGTTACATCCAAGCTCTGCGCCAAAACTGCCACCGGTCCCAAGATCAAGGCCAAACCAAAAGCCATCACACCTATCTTTTTTAAAGTCATACTTTTGATAAACTATTAATTAATAACTTGACCTTAACAGTGGCTCGGCCTACCACCTAAGGATTATTTTATGCCTAATTCCTACCATAAAAAAATAAATTATGCAAGAGGTATTCAAGCGTACTGATGCCCCGCCGGAACCGTGTTCCGACGGGGCATTTTCAAGAGACTATCGATC
>CAZVBR010000032.1:5730-8305 GCA_964625755.1 uncultured Candidatus Saccharibacteria bacterium
GGCCCCTTTGACACGGTTACCGTGACCGTGGATCCAACCTCCACCGAAGTAGAAGCCTTTGGATCCTGGTCAATAACTCGCCCAGCGTGGGCTTCGTCGTAGACTTCAACGAAATCCCCCTTAAGCTGGACGTTTTTGAGAACCTCCTCGGCCTGGCTCTGCCTGAGGCCAAGAAGGTCTGGCACCGAGGCTTTGTCAGGAGGCTTAGGGGAGACGTTTATTAATCTCTCCCTGTTAACCTCCTTCCCGGTTGAGTCTTTTACCCTGAAGCGAACCGGGAGGTAGTCTGTCGTTTCCGCCTCCAGTTCCTTATTTACATGAAACCGGAAAAAACCGTCCGACAACCACTCCCCCTTAAACTCCATGGATTTTACAGCATCAACGATTTGATACTGTTTGGCCGAAACCTCAACCTGAATCCAGCTCGCATCGGGGGTGAGCACGGAAAGAATGTATGGCATTTCTCCGCCCCACACCTCCCCGAAGAAATGAAGCGTGTCCCCGACCCAAAACTCCTGCTTATCTCCGGGGTCAACCTTCATCTTAAGAGGTTCCGGTGTATGGCGAGGCCCCTTTGAGACCACTAAGTTAACGGAGGTCCCAGGGTGCACCAAGGATCCAGCCATCGGGGTCTGAGCTAACACCTGCCCCGCTGGCTTTTCATCGTACTCATCCCAGACGTATCCGGAACTTAATCCCTCCCCATCAATCATCTGCCGAGCGACTTCTTCAGTCCGCCCGACAAAATCTGGCACTTGCACCTGATCCGGATCAGGTACTGCATCCGGATGAATCACGTTTCTCACAAACTGAAACTCCTCAGATTTATCACCCAAAAGATCGGTTAACCTATAGGTAACCTGAACAGTGGCCGAACTGGCCGACGGGCCGAAAGGCAGGAAAAACTCAAAGCCGTCTTTCTCCCCATGAAACTGCCACAGCCGCCATCCAGCGACCGTGACCGCCATAGCGGCCAACAAATCATCATCTCGGGTGTGTGCGTAGCTTTTCTTGCTACTGCCAAAATCCCGAAGCAAGTCGTACCACTGTCGACCCTCCCCTTCAAAATCCGGGTGGGCAGATTTGTACCCCACCCGAACTGAGGAGAGTTTCAAACCCTTACCCTCAGGCTCAGGTGGTTGGAATCGAAACTTCACCGGTCCCGTGCTTTCATATTGCATAAGCACGTTTCCGGCAGTGAAGGTTGAGACCTCCTCTCCTTCTTCATTGTGAGTGGTCACCGTTACGGAAGCCTCCTGTTGATCCCTGCCGATCTCCGGGCATCCCACCAGAACCAGCAGTACCACTAACGCCAACATTGTTTTTGTCATGACTCTACCCTCTCTTTCTGTTTCTTGTGGACCAAGGCCAAATCGAACCATTCGAAATCAGCCAACAAACCAAATTTCAAAGACCTAACTTCCTGCTAACTACTGATTAGCAGTCAAAACGGCAGTCCCCTAACTTACCGTTTTGACTATTAACCAGACTTATGATCCTGATCAGATCGGGATTCCGGCAATTCAATTACTTGATCTTTTTCAGAAGACGGCTCTTTACTGGGAGAATCGGCAAAGTGTTGCCCAGAACTTTCTTCTTGGCCCGAATTGCCCTGCTCGGTCTCAGAATAGTTTAAATCCTCTTTATTATCGAACTGTTCTGCTCCATTTTTTCCAATTTGTTGCCCCTCAAATTGATCATTACTACCGGACCGATCTTCTTTTCCGTCTTCTTCCGGCTGGGTGGCAGCCAAAAGAGAGGATTGTAATTCGGTCTTTTTTTGCAAATCAGCCATTTTTCGCTTCATTATGATCTGATACCCAAACAACAACAGAAGAATGATCAACAGAAGAATGATAACCCAGATACACCAGCCACAACCAGTCAATCGGCCGTTCAGAAAACCCAAAAAACCGGAAATCTTATCTATTTGACTCCTCTCGGTTCTAAACACCTCTGGCACGGTTGAGGTGGCTGTTTCTTCCATCTCTTCTAACTCTTCTTCTGCCACAACCTCCTCCTCCTCGTAATCCTCAAGGTCAATATCCGGCTCTGCCACTATAGTCGGGTCTTCGAATCTCCGGTCAATGCTTAAATAAGAAAGGCCGGTTAATCTATGGGCATAAAAATCCCGTAGATCTAAAATAGTCGGACTCTGGTCGCCACAGAACAGTTTATTTATTTTGATAGTCGTGGTGATAAAGACATAATCTGTCGGCTCAGTGATGCCCCAAGGCTCTAAAATATCATCCGCATACCGCAACTGAAACTCTTGAACAGCTCTATGAGTTGCTTCGTCATATATTCTGGATATCGGAATATCGAATCCCTCAAAATAACGCAAGAATATCTGCAATTTTTCAACTTCGGACGGATTATTATCCGGAGAACAGTACCTTAAATACTCTAACAAATACGGTCCACACTCAGCATCCATGTCAATCGGCTCCGGTTCCGGTTCAGGGTCTTCCGGTTCCGGTCTGTCAACCACCGGCAACTCCGGAGGGCGTGGCCTGGAAGGTGGCCTTGGGCGAGGAGGACGCGGTGGCGGGGTTGGCCTGTCTTTGGTCGTAAA
>CAZVBR010000033.1:0-8260 GCA_964625755.1 uncultured Candidatus Saccharibacteria bacterium
TGATCATCATTTTCTCAACTCCTTTTCTTCCCGACCGCTCGCTTTAAACACCAATTTATTCTTATCTTAAAATATTTATCACAAAAACTCAATATTTATTAATCGCTACGATCTTGAGAATAAATTTTAACCATACTGTTTCCTCGGAAAAATTTTGTTGGGTTTGAAAGGGTTTATATATCCGGGGTTAAACTTTAAAAATGTGTTAAAATTGAAGATGAGGTGAGGCAGTTTTGGGGATATTAATGAAACTGATCGGCTGTATTTATTTCCCTTAGTAAATTAACAATAATAAGTGAGTTTAAGAGAGGCATTAAAATAATGATGGTCATTTGGCCGGCGGAAGGAATTTGCAGGAGGGGGATTGAACTCAAGACAGTGCCTCTTACTTTGATCAATATAACATTGGATATTTATTACCAGCTGCTAACAATAAGTAATATGAAATTAAGCAGACCGATCAAATTTATCATAGCTATTTTTGTTCCCCAGATGACCGGTGCGATCGGTTCATTTTTCACGACTCCGAGTATTCCCACTTGGTATGCTGAGCTTGCTAAACCGGAACTGGCGCCCCCGAACTGGGTTTTTGCTCCGGTCTGGATAAGTTTATTTATACTTATGGGGGTGGCGGCTTTTTTGGTCTGGGATAAGGGGTTGGGGAGAAGAAAAGTTCAAATAGCTCTTGGGGTGTTTGTGTTTCAGCTTGTTTTAAACACTCTTTGGTCTGTAATATTTTTCGGCTTTCAGAATCCGGGTTGGGCTTTGGCCTGGATAATTTTACTCAATTTGATTGTTGTGGTAAATATCTATCTTTTCGCTCGGATCTCCAGGTTAGCCGGTTTGATCTTACTGCCTTATTTGCTCTGGCTGGGATTTGCAACTTACTTAAATTATGCGATCTGGGTCTTAAATTAAAGTCGGCAGATTTCGGGTAGATGCCGGACCGGCTCTTGTTTTAGAACGATTGTTCTAGTATACTGTAGTTCATGCCGAAACTAAAAAAAGATCTTCTTGATTTTTATAATGTCCACAAAAGGATGCCGTCTTTTAGTGAGCTTATGCGGGCCTCCGGCTACCGAAGTAAGAGTGCCGTTTCTTACGCCATTGATCAATTGATCGAAGAAGGGGTAATGAAAAAAGATCATCAAGGCCGCCTGATACCCCTTAAATTAGGGGGAATCAAACTTCTGGGCCTGGTGGAGGCCGGTTTTCCTTCACCGGCAGAAGAAGAAATGACCGATACTATCAGCTTAGATGAATATTTGATCGAAGATCCGGAATCAACTTACCTCCTGAAGGTCAAGGGGGATTCAATGATCAATGCCGGTATTCACTGCGGCGATTTGATCATTGCCAAACGAGGCGCTGACTATCAAGATGGTGATATTGTAGTAGCGGAGGTGGATGGAGAGTGGACCGTTAAGTACTTCAAAAAAGGTCGGAATAAACCCTATCTCATGCCGGCCAATGATGAATACCGATCGATCTACCCACAACAGGAGTTGAAGGTGTCTGCGGTGGTTAAAGCGGTGATCCGGAAATACTGACCAATATGACGATTTCAAGATCTGGATCTTATCCTCGGGCCATTTTACACATTGACGGCGATTCCTTTTTTGCCTCTTGTGAGGTTGCCAAAGACCCATCTCTTAAGGGAAAGCCTGTCATAATCGGAAAGGAACGGGGCATAGCTTCAGCTTTAACTTATGAGGCCAAAGCTCTGGGAGTAAAACGGGGCATGAATCTTGCCCAAGTTTTGCGTATTTGCCCTCAGGCTGTTATTTTACCTTCCGATCACAGAACTTACAGTCTTTACGCTCACCGAATGTATAGTATTGTCAGAAGTCACGTCTCCAGGGTGGAAGAATACAGTATTGATGAGTGTTTTGCCGATCTTTCCGGTTTTGCCGAGACTCAAAACATATCTTATGAAAAATTAGCCTTTAATTTGAAAACCGAACTTTATCAAAAATTGGGTTTGACTTTTTCTTTGGGGTTAGCGCCGACCAAGGTTTTAGCCAAAGTGGCTTCCAATTGGCAAAAACCAAATGGCCTGACATTTATTCCGGTCCCGGAGATAAAATATTTTTTAGCGAAACTTCCGGTTGAAAAAATTTGGGGCATCGGCTCTAAAACCGCCAACTTGCTTAATAAATACGGTATTTATACTGCTCGGGATCTTTGCTCCCGAGATGAAGTGTGGGTCCGGTCTAATTTAGCCAAGCCCTATCAGGAAATATGGTTTGAACTTCAGGGTAAGATGGTTCTTACGCTTAACTCTAAAAGTCAAAAGAACCTTTACTCTATCAGCGCCACTAAAACTTTTACTCCGCCGTCCGGTGACCGATTTTTCGTTCTGTCACAACTCTCAAGGAACATAGAAAATGCCTGCACTAAAGCTCGGCACCAAAATTTGCAAACTCAAGAAGTGTTCTTTTTTCTTAAAACATCCGACTTTGATTTGATCGGTCAAAAAATAATTCTAAAGCAAGCCGTTTCGATCCCGCAACCTATTTTTGAGGCGGTGGAGAATGTTTTTGATGTGGTATATAAGCCCGGTATTTTTTATCGTGCGACCGGAATTATACTCAGAAAATTGCAACCGGAACAAGCTTTTCAACCGGATCTTTTTAGTCAGTCATCCGGCCTTGAGATCAAAAGAGATCTTTTTGGTCAGATCGACGCCTTAGAAAAAAAATATGGTCGAGAGACAATTTTTCTGGGATCCAGTTTCTTGGCAAATAAAAGCCGTTTGAATAATGATACTCAGTTTGCTCAAAAAAACCGCGATCAATTATTGCCTGAAGGTAAAAACCGAAAATCCCGGTTCAGGATCCCGTTTTTAGGCGAGGTTGGTTGAGTTATTTAAAAGACAGTAGTGGCCAATAAATGACTGAGAGAAAATTGACAAATCAATGAGAATAACCTAAGTTAATAAACGGAAAGAGTATCGTAACTTGGGGAAACAACAAAGAAGGAGAAGGGAATGAGACTTGAAAATCGCACCACAAAAGACGTGATTGACGGATTGAACTTTCAATTTCGTTTTAACACTTTAACTCCCGGCGAGCAAGATCATGTCTGCTTGCTCTACCGATCCTTCCGGAATTATCCGGATGGCGAACTGGTATGCCGTCAATGGTTCCTCTGGCTCTCCTTCTTGAGGGGGAAAACGAACCAAAAACCATTGAGGTTTGCGCTATAATTCTTTGCCGGTCGTCGCGTTTAAACGTTGACGGCCGGCCCGCCGAAATAATCAATTAAAGCAGTTTAAAAACATGCTTCTACCAAGAGACTCGGAAAAGATCAAATTGAACACTTTAAGGCAAAAACTCGAAACAGCCGGAGTTGATCTTACCAAATGGGGTAAAGGTCAGGCCAAAACCTTAAGCCATCTCCAAAAAGAACTGGAAAACCAAGAAGCTTTTGTAGTAAATGATGAAGCCGGAAATATTCTAAAAAAAATAAAAGTAAGCGGAGCCCATGTTTACCATATTTCCTCAAATAAAAAATATTATTTAAAAGAGAGTAAACAAATTTTCATAGGAGGCCGGGAAAGAGTCAGGAAATTAGAGCAAGCGGTAGCGGAAAAAATAAGACCGAATGAGACTCCTCAAGATGCCATGGTTCGGGGTTTGAGAGAAGAGCTCGGACTTATGGGGGAAATAGTTATTAAAGAGAAGGGGATTAAAAAAAAGATCCGACCATCGATCAGTTATCCGGGTTTAAAGTCTCACGTCACATGTTATATTTTTGAAGTCACTCTCAGTGAGCATCAGTTTCGGCCTGAGGGATACACTGAAAAACAAGATGATAAAATAACTTATTTCTCTTGGGAAGAACTTAAGTAAATCCATTGTGAGATTTAAATTGCCGTCTGATCTTTAAACGATCGCTTAGACATATATAAAAATATATTATTGTAATTTTATAAATAGATGGTATAATCTTTCAGGAACTTAGATTGAACAAAACTGAAACAAGAGGGGGGTAGCGTGAAGAAAAAAATAATTCTCGGAGTGGTTCTAGTGGTTATGCTTGGCTGTGCCAAGCCAAGTAATCCTCGGGCCTGGCCGGTAGTTAAAAATTTTACCGGCATCGAGGAAAGGGTTTTGGATGCGGCCATGGATGGGGATATCGAGTTTTTGAAAGAAGCACTCAATTCTCACCCCGAACTGGCGAAATTTCAGACGAGTCGCCTCGGAATGACACCTTTGATGTATGCCGCCCTGACCGGACGCTTGGAGGTGGTTCAGTTGCTTATCAAAAAAGGAGCTGACCCGAATGCCCAAACATCGTTTGGGACCACTTCATTGATGTGGGCGATAAAGGGCGGTCATCCGGAGGTGGCCGAGTTTCTGCTCGAGTCCGGGGGTTGCCCGGAAATTACTGACAATGAAAACTCCTCGGCCAGATGTCTGGCCGAGGAGTGGGGGGTTGGTATCGATATTTGACCACTGACCGACCCCAAAGGTCCCTTGCGAAATTGCTCGTAAGGGACCTTTAGCATTTTGAAGAACTAAGTCTTTAAAAACTTCATCTAACAAAAAAGTATTTTAATTTTACTCAGCTTTATGATCTTTAAGAATAAATAAAGCCTTTGATTTTTTATTTTTTTCTGCTAACCTCACCTTAGAGCTTGAAAATTGTTTGTCTCAAATCAGAAGAAAGAGAGGAAAGCCATGACCGGCACCACGCAACTAAAAATTCAAAAACCCTTTGACCGACACATACACGCCAGACAGGGAGAGGTCTCGAAAATGGTGATCTCGGATCTGGTAAACCAGAAGATGCGCGGGGCGGTAATTATGCCAAATACCCACCCGCCTGTGGTGGTATCGGCACAAGCCGAATCATACCGACAATCACTACGGTCACACTGTGAGAGGGCGGGGTCCAATAAGTTGGAGCTATTCATGACCGCATACCTCACAGAGAGTACCGACGTCCGGGACCTGCTTCTTGGTTATGACTTGGGTAGGTGGGGGGCAGCGAAGTATTACCCCACCAACAACAAAGGAGAAGGAACAACCGGGTCGCAAAACGGTATAACAGACCCGGAAAAGATCTATCACGTCCTCGAAGCTATGGAGGAAAAAGGGATGCCTCTCTTGGCCCATATTGAATCAGCCAAGGAGGGGGTTGATGAGTTTGAACGGGAAATAAGAGGTGTCGAAGAGATCCTGTTTCCGATCAGGATCAGATTTCCGGAGTTGAAGATAGTGATGGAGCATGTGACGGACGGACGATCCGTGGACATTGTCGAGGAAACTCCCGGTGTGTACGGAACCATCACCGTCCACCACATGGCGTTAAATAGAAACGCCTTGTTCCAAGGGGGACTGAATCCCGGCAATTGGTGCAAACCGGTACTAAAGTCGCAATGGCACCAAGAAAAGGTCGTTGCCGCCGCTACAAGTGGCAGCGGTAAATTTGGAGCCGGTACCGATGCCGCACCGCATGATCTACTCAGCAAATCGAAGTGCTATGGTTGCCCGCCGGGAATATATTCCGGATATAACTCCATTTCTCTCTACACTGCTCTTTTTGAGGAGGCAGGTGGACTGGAGTTTCTTGAGGGGTTTCTCTCCCAAAACTTCCTCTGGATTTACGGTCTCCAACCGACGATCGAAAAGATCACGATAAAGAAGGGGGATCCACAACTCATTCCGCATAAGCGAGGTACTGTTCCCACAGTCCCACTGCTGTTTGCGGGGGAACAAGTATCATGGGTAGTCCAGTAAGAGAAGTTCTTACCGACCCCGGCACAGAAAGTGTCGGGGTCGAAAATCTTTGATCGTTTTTAAATTTTTGTGAGATCCGATTTTTTCTTTATAATTAACAGATCAATGATCAGATCCAAAACCGAAAGATCAGAATGAAATATGACAACTAAAAAAAATAAGTGGTATCAATTATCGATCAAGGAAATTTTTCAATTACTTGAAACCGATGAGCATGGCTTAAACCGAGAAAAGGTCAGACGTTATCGAGAGCATTACGGTCTTAATGCCTTGCCAAAAGCCAAGCCGCCGACGTATGTCAAAATATTTTTTGATCAGTTTAAGAGTCCGTTGATCTATATTTTATTGATCGCGGTTTTGATCGTTTTATTTTTACAAGAATATCTGGATGCCGGTGTCATATTTTTTGTTATTCTGTTTAATTCGATTCTGGGCGCCTATCAAGAAGGTAAGGCTCAAAATGCTCTGCTGGCTTTAGATAAATTCATAACAGCCGAGGCCGTGGCCATAAGAGATCGGGAAGAAGTTATCATCTCTGACAAAGAATTGGTCCCGGGTGATATCATTATCATTCAGGACGGAGACAAGATCCCGGCCGATGCCCGTTTAATATCGAGCAATAATTTTCAAGTTAATGAAGCTGCCTTGACCGGGGAATCAACTCCGGTTCTTAAAAAACCAGAAACAATAAACGAAAAAACCCCGGTAACCGGAAGATCGAATATGGTTTACAAGGGTTCGGTTGTCATATCCGGAAATGCCAAAGCGGTAGTGGTTGAGACCGGCACCTCAACTTTTGTGGGACGGATTTCCACTCAACTATCATCTGTTTATTCGGAGATGCCTTTGAAGAAGAACATTAAGGACTTGTCATATCTGATCATCGGTTTGGTTTTTCTGGCTTCCGGGATTTTATTGATCGTTGGGTCAATTCAGGGGTTTTCTGTTTCTGAAATGTTCACTACCGTAGTGGCAATTGCGGTTTCAGCTATACCGGAAGGCCTGCCGGTCGTGATCACTTTGGTTTTGGCCTCCGGAGTGTGGCGCATGAGCAAACGTCAAGCTTTGGTAAAAAAATTACAAGCAGTCGAGGCCCTGGGTCAAGCAGAGATCATTGCGGTGGATAAAACCGGCACTTTGACCAAAAATGAATTGATGGTACAGAATGTTTATTCTGCCGGATCATTATTCCAAGTGTCAGGAACCGGTTACTCATCTCAGGGTGACATTTACTCTCAAGATCATGACCCCGTAGCGCCACCCAATCACCCGGAGCTTATCCTGGCTGCCAAGGCCGCCACTTATACAGCTACGGCTCGAGTCTCTTTTTCTGTCAAAGACAATATTTGGAAAATTTCCGGCGATCCGACCGAAGCTGCTTTGCTGGTGTTCGGCGAAAAAGCCGGTATTAAAAAAGAGGATCTCGAAGCCGAAAACCCTAAAATATTTGAAATTCCGTTTAATTTAGAACTTAAATACCACTTATCAGTAAATAAAACGGAAAAGGGTAACTTTTTATCGATTGTTGGAGCGCCGGAAGTGATTTTGGACTTAGCTCAATACGAGCAAACTAAAGATGAGATCAGGCCTCTTACCGAGGAAAACCGAAAAGCCGTTTCTGATATCTTTAATAAATATACAGCCAAGGGGCAGCGCGTAGTGGCTTTTGCTTTTAACAGTAATGCCCCGGATAATCTTTCCGAAAACGATCTGCCTGATCTGACTTTCGGAGGTTTCTTTGCCATGAGTGATGTTATCCGGGAAGAAGTGCCCGAGGCTCTCAGGCGCTCCCAAGAAGCAAATATTAAGGTGGTTATGATCACCGGGGATCATAAGATAACGGCTACAGCCTTAGCCGAACAAGCCGGTATATATCGATCCGAAGACGACATTTTGACCGGTTCCGAGATTGACGATATGACCACCGAAGAACTTTCAGCTATGATCAACAGAGTCGTTGTTTTTGCCAGAGTAACCCCGGAACACAAACTTAAGATCATAGAAGCCTATAAGGGTCAGGGGAAGGTGGTAGCTATGACCGGTGACGGTGTGAATGATGCTCTGTCTTTAGTTGCGGCCGACCTGGGGGTGGCCATGGGAAAGATCGGGACCGAAGTTGCAAAAGAAGCTTCCGATATTGTACTTTTGGACGATAATTTTGGAAGCATAGTTTCAGCCATTGAAGAAGGAAGGAATATCTATCTAAAGATCAAAAGAGTTATAGTTTATTTGTTTTCCACTAACGTAAGCGAAATAACCTTGATCTCGGTTGCCTTGCTTTGGGTTTTGCCGATCCCGCTACTACCCAGTCAGATCATTTGGCTTAATATGGTCACTGATGGTTTCTTGGTGGCGGCTCTGGCCTTGGATCAAAATGAATCTGATATTTTAACCAGAAAATTCAACAAACCGGGACGCTTCTTTATTGACAAAAAAATGGCTTGGCGAATTTTTTACCTCGGAATGATCTCTGCGATCGGTTCTTTTATTCTTTATGTCATGTTCATCGAAGA
>CAZVBR010000034.1:0-7866 GCA_964625755.1 uncultured Candidatus Saccharibacteria bacterium
TCTTCCGATCTAAGCTCTTGAGGAACGTCAGTTCCTGTACGATAAATCTTACCATTTTCATAGTTATTTCCACAGCATCAAAACCAGAAACATTGTATATCCATACCTATCCCAAATATGATATAAATTCAACCGAACTTGAGCGCTCTAATTACAGAACGAATTAACGCTAGCTGTCAATGGCTGCCGGGCAGGGACTCGAACCCCGATTTCTGGGACCAAAACCCAGCGTCCTGCCATTAGACGACCCGGCAATAACATATATTCTGCCCGAAATTCATTATTTTTTCAAGTAATTCAAATGATCGCTTTCATTCCAACTAACGATCTTCCAGCCATCAGCCTCTCTCTCAAAAACCCCAAAAGCACAGTTATAGAAATGGAGATCTTTAAGTACCCCGGGAAAGAGCTCAAGAGGCAGACTCTCGCCGAACAAAGCGTAAGCGAATAAAACTTGAGAAAACCACCTATGAGACACTACAGCCACTGACTCATTTTGAACCGAGTCTAAGGTCTCCAGGAACTCTCTGGCCCGGTTTCGAACATCAAAGAAGTTCTCGCCGTCCTCTTTTCGCCAACTCGGATCCCCGGCCCGCAGATTGATCTCGTCTGCCGCTTTTATTACCTCGGGATCGTCGATCGAACGCCCGATGATCGAGGAGGGGTTGGTCCATTCCCCGAGAACCTCCCGGTACTCTACCGACAGAGACAGCTCTTCTGCCAGAAAACCGGCCGTCTCACTGGCCCGCTCAAACGGACTCGAAAATATCCGGTCGATCGGGAACTCGTTGATCTTCCGGGATACAGCCCGAGCCTGGGCCTGACCTTCTTGAGTTAACCCCCCTTCCCGGCCCTGACGCAGGCGGGAAGCATTACTCAAACTCTCTCCGTGACGAATCAGATAAACTCTCATACTAAACCTTGTCCTTTAACTGATCGATCACCTTGATCGCGGCCAGCTCGACCGGCAACTGTGGCAGAGCGGCATGATCCATTAATTCTCCGGACTGCAAGAATTCTTTGATGACCGCCGGCAGGAACCGGGCTGTGGGTTTTTGCGCCAAACCGGTCAGCGCTTCGGCCTCGGTCTCATCCACCTCTTTCAAGACCACTTGCTTGCGTTCCGGGGTTAAATTCAAAAAAGTAACCAGGCGCAATTGCCTTAAAACCAAACTCAAAAAGATCCGGTAATCGGTACCGGCCTCAGTCAGACGGTCAGTAACGGAAAGGACTCGGCCCAGATCGGCATCCAACAAACCGGCAATAAATTCCCGAACCGTCTCCCGTCCGGGAGCCCCCACGATCACCTCCACTTCCTCCAATTCAATGTTACGATCAGCTGAGAGAGTAATGACTTTTTGGAGCAAACCCAAAGTATCCCTAAACGACCCGTCTCCCAAAGCGGCCAGCAATTGAGGCACTCCGGAGGCCAGAGTCACTCCCTCTTTTTTGGCCACCTGCTTGATCAAATTCTCAAGCACCGCCCCTGTCGGTTTATTAAAGGTATAGACCTCACACCGGGAAATAATGGTCTCCGGAACCTTGTGGCTCTCGGTGGTCGCCAGAATGAAGATAACATGACTCGGGGGCTCTTCTAAGGTCTTGAGCAAAGCATTAAAAGCTTCATTTGTCAGCATGTGCACTTCATCGATGATATAGACTTTCCACGGCGACTCAAACGGTAAGGACCGGGCCGATTCCTGCAACTCTCTAACCTCATCTATCTTCCGATTGGAAGCCCCGTCTACCTCTATCAGATCTCGATTGCTCACCCCCAAACTCTTGGCCAAAATTCGAGCCACACTGGTTTTCCCGGTTCCCCGGGAACCGGCGAACAGATAAGCGTGATTTATCTTACTTTGCTCGACCGCGGCCTTCAAGACTGACACCACATGCTCCTGACCCAGAACTTGCTCGAAGTCACCGGGACGGTATTTTCGATACAGAGTGTTATGACTGCTCATATTTTCCAATTATACCAATTATTCTTCGGTCTTGAAACTTTTTGTCTCAGACCCCGAGGAATTCAAGTATCTCCGGATCAGCTCTTCGGCCTCTTTTGGCCCGGCGGTATCCATCAGATTCTGCCTCAAATCAGCCGCCCCGGCAAAACCGGAAACGTAGGCCTTGATATGCTTTTTCATAACCGCCCAATTCTTGACATGGCCCCCAAAAAGCTCCTGATTGACAGAGCCCGGTAAATACATCTCGGAAAAAACATCAATATGTTCAAGCAGAGCCTCGAGCCTGTCTCTTATCCCTTGAGGTTTCAGACGGGAGAAAAACCACGGATCGCCAAAGATGGCCCGGCCGATCATTATCCCGTCCAAGCCATGGGCCTCGGACTTTTCCTTGGCTTCAGACAAGTCCGAAACATCACCGTTGGCCAGGATCAAAGTCTCACTTCCGGCTACGGTTTTCATCAGATCATCAACCAGTTCCCAGTGAGCCTCGACCTTCGACATCTCAGACCGAGTTCGAAGATGAAAAGTGATCGCGGCCGGTTTTGCCTCTAAGAGTGCCTCAGGCCAAGTTTCAAGGTCGATTCGGGTGTCTCCGATCCTGGTTTTTACCGACACCGGCAGATCCCCGGCTCCGGACCGAGCCGACGCGATCAACTCCTGAGCTAATCGAGGATTTTTTATCAAACTCGCCCCGGCACCCTGCCGACACACCGCCCGATCCGGGCAGCCCATATTGATATCGATACCGTCAAACCCCAGACCAGACACTACCGCGGCCGCTTTTTCCATAGCTTCCGGATTTGCCGAGAACAACTGAGCGATCAGAGGTTTTTCGGTCGGGGTATAATGCAATTCCCGACCTAATTTGAAATGAGCTTCTTTGTGGGTCAAGCCATCAGCCGAAACAAATTCGGTAAAAAAAAGATCAGGCTTACCACGCCTGGCGATAATTTGCCGAAAAGCACTGTCGGTCACATCCGCCATCGGCGCCAAAGCCATAATAGGTTTATCAAGTTTAGTCCAGATATTTGTCATATTCTTATATCTCCCATTTGCCTTTTTGCCTCTAATGTACCCCGGCCCCGTTTGAGAGTCGATTCAGTAACCGGAGAGTTTCCTCGCCTACTCTTCCCCGCTCAGAGGCCAGATCAACATCTTTTTGCTCTTCTAATTTCTCTTGCCACTCTGCTACCGCCAGTTCTGTACAGGTATCATACACGCCCCGAACCGGACAGGCAGATAAACCGAGGCCTTCTTGAGGATAAAGATCAAAGTGTTGCAAAAACAACTGCAAAGCCAGAACATCAGCTCGGGGCTCACTGTCGGGTGCCATCACTCGGGACCACTCATAATTATGCTCCGCTAAGTTTTTTTCCAAGAAATCTTCAGCTTCCGAGCCAAAGAAATTCTTCACTCCGGCATAAGTCTGAAATGCCAATCTCGGAAATATCACTTCCCGCAACTCGGGATCCACCCACTGAGATTCATATATATAGCCATACTCAATTAAAATACTGGCGGCGTAAGGAGACGGATCCGCCGCCACCGCGGCTAAATGTTCACTCTCTACCACTCCGACAGATTCAAGGGGTAGATTGCTGACCGGGGCGGTTTTTGTCAAAGACTCAAAAACCGACTCGGCCACCGACCGACTAATATCGGCATTGGGGTACCTCTTGTCCGGAACATAGATCGATGCCCCGGAATATCGGCCGGGCATATTCCGAGCCCGACCCCGATAATCATTAAAATGGACATGTAAGACCAGGTCAAACCCGACCTCCCGAGCCCATTTGTTCAAACCATATAATCTTAAACTAATATCCCGGGCCTCTTGGCCGGCATTTTCAAGGGACCACTCTGACATATCCCCTCGACCCAGAAGTTCCAGACGCAGACCGATCAGATCTTCTCGGTAGGAAAAAATATCCTCTTGATTGAGCTGGAAATAATCCCAAAGCGGATCAATGTATTCTCCGGTCTCGAGATCTCTGGCCGACACCGGAACAAAATTCTCGTCTTGATCAAAAAAAGACATTAACTCCCTAGTCATGTCGATATTGAGTTCATCTTCTGTCAGATCCCTGTACCTGGCACCATAATACTCGGCATCATGCCCCGGCACCAAAAGAACCGATAGAGGACGGTTGCCGTACTCCAGTTTCAACAAGCTCTTCGCTTCCTCATCCGGCCAGATCTCGTAGATAAAATCCCAGACATCCACCTCCGGGTCCTCCGATTCCCAGATCACCCAGTGAAATACCGCTCCCCCTAAAAAAAGCAAAAAAACCAAAAAAATCCATGTAATATATTTCAACATATAACGGTCTAGTCTAATTTTGTTGTATTCTGAAATACCGGCCGATAGAATTCATCCTGGCGAGAGATGTGTTTTTTAACGGAAATTATTTCCGATCCGGCTACCTCTACCTCGAGAACCAAACCGGTCATGGTCTCTTCGGAAAAATACTGATCAAAAACAAAATTTCCCAAGCTATAGGCGATCAGCCCGTCTTCGTATCTCTCGACCTCTTGGATCACGTGAGGGTGGTGACCGATCACCAGTCGGGCTCCGGCCTCTATACTTGATTCGGCCAAATATCTCTGCCGTGATGAGGCCTGAGGTTCATACTCTTCTCCGAAGTGATAGGATACTACCAACAGATCAACCCCTTCGGCCGCCTCAGAAATGATCTCTTCTCTGTTCTGATCAGCCGCCAATAAAATACCCGGCTTGTCACTTCCGACTTCAAGCCAATTGGGTCCCGTATCGGTAAACCCCAGCCAACCGATCGTCAGACCGGAGACCGAGCTGACTTCCGGTTCGATGGCCTGGTCTCGAGTCAAACCTCCTCCCGGATGAAGCATACCAACCCCCTGTAATCTATGCAAGGTGTCAACAAAGGCCTCCCTCCCCCAGTCTCCGGCATGATTGTTAGCTACCGACAACACATCAAAACCTTCTTCCCGCAAGACCTCGAGAGTCACCGGGGGCATCCGGAATGAATACAGACCACCTAAATCAGCGCCCCGGTCCGAAACCAGTCCTTCCAAATTACCAAAAACTATATCCTCTGACTCCCAAAGATCCCATTGGTTGAAAATAAAACCGAGATCTCCTTCTCCGTGCCGATTTGCCATCTCGAGAACTCCTCGATCCATCATTATATCACCGACAAAAAACAGGCGGACCAGGTCAAGGGTTTCGTCTTCTGACTCCTCAACCTCAACCGACTCATACCGGACCTCAGGGGCCCAAACAAAATACCCCAAAGGCAGAAATAAAACTACGAGCGTTATAAAAATTGATATCAATATTTTCATCTTTTAGACTACCCCTGATCAAGACCGAGTATAGTAATACACTCGAGGATTGAATCGCAGATCAAGGTATTTAAGGTCGTGCCCACTTTCTTCGACATCTTTTTGGAATTTTTCGGTTTGCCAGATAGTCTCCAACAAGCCAACCAGCTCGACCATCGACAACTCCTCCGGCAAGATCAGATCCCATCTCTCTCCCAAGAATTGATCCCCCCGATCCGTTACAACGAACTGGAAATCACCGTAAACCGTTCTTTTGACCCGACCAATAAATACTTCTGTCAAGCCCAAATTGTTCAACACCAAAGGTATCACTTCCAGTCTTTCTTTCAGGTCAAACCACTCCTCCTCGGTTAAAGGCCGACCCCCGATCGGGTCAAGGCTATTTCTGGCATACAATTTGGTTATTATATTCTCTGACATTTCCGGAGCTGGAGCAAACACCACCCCACCGGTATCCACAAAATAGCAATCTTCGACTATCGGTACCTCTTCGGTCTCTTTGCCTTCATCAAGCAAATTATCGTGGTCTTTATACTTTTGACACCATAACTTCTCCACCTCTCGTTGGCGAACTCCCAAAGTCAAAACCCCTGAAAAAGAAGCGCGAGTTTCAATGTCAGCCAGGAAGATCAACTGCTCCAGGGCAACCCGCTTGATCTCCAAGCGCGGATAAAATGCTAAATGGCGTCTAGGGATAACTCCTCCGTACCGACCTTCTAACTTGCGCCCGGCAATACTTGCCAATCTTTGTTCATAATCAGATTCAATATTCCCGACGATGTGCACTTTATCGATCAAAAAGAGGTCGTCTGTAAAAAACCACCACCCGCCCCATAAAACCGCCAAGATCACTAGAAGAATAAAAAATACGCGTAACCAATAATAGATACGCCGCTTTATTCTGATCCATTGAACAGACCGACGACGGTTCTTCATGATCTATGTAACGTTAGCCGGTAATTTGATTATCTGTACGAGTTTGAAGATAGGGTTTTAATACCTCCGGAATGGCAATGCTGCCGTCGGGCTGCTGATAGTTTTCAGCGATCGCCGCGATCAGTCTTGGAGTGGCCGTCGCCGTTCCGTTTAAAGAATGAGCCAACCGGTTTCTTCCTTCCCTGTCCCGGTATTTAATATTCAAACGTCTGGTCTGCCAGTCGTGGAAATAAGAGATGGAATGGGTTTCCCGGTACTTATCCTCCGACGGCATCCACGCTTCTATATCGTGCTTTTTAACTGCCCCCAAACCGAGATCCCCGCCACAATTAACAACTACTTGATACGGCAGGCGCAGTTCTTGCATCAGTTCTTCCGCCTGTTCTGTCAATTCCTGATGATACTTTACACTTAATTGATGATCAGCCTCTCCGATAATAATTTGCTCCACTTTGTAAAATTCGTGAACCCGGATCAGGCCCTTAGTGTCTCTCCCGTGACTGCCGGCCTCCCGACGAAAACAGGGTGAAAAAGCTACGGCCTTTATCGGCAACTCACCGACCCCGAGATTTTCTTCCATAAAACAACCCATAAGAGCCACTTCCGACGTACCGGCCAAATAAGTTCCGTCTTGGGTCTTGTAGAGATCCTCCTCTCCTTGGGGAACATAACCGGTCCCCAGAAAAGGCTCTCGTTTCAAAAGCGAAGGCGCCAAAAAAGGTTTATACCCCTTTTTTGACAATCGATTCATAGCCCATTGCCAGATCGCCATAGACAAACTCACCCCCAGACCGGTCAAAAAATACCCCCGACAACCGGAAACTTGTACCCCCCGGTCAGTATCAACCCCGCCAGTGGTCCTCAAAAGGTCAAGGGGAGCGCGCGGCGCAACAGCGACCTCCGGCGTGTCCCCCCAGGCCGGTCAAAAAAGTCCCCCGAAAACCGGAAACTTTTACCCCCCGTTCAGTATCAACCCAGCCATTGGTCATCAAAAGGTCAATGTGATCGCGAGGCGAAAAAGAGAACTCCGGCTTTTCCCCCCATGATCGTATTGGCTGATTTTCGGCGTCAGTCTTTCCGGCCGGAACCGAAACATCCGGGATATTGGGTACTTCCAACATCATCTTCTGCCATTTTTTTGTGACTTTTTTCAATTCCTCCTCTTTCAGCTGAAGCTTATCCTTCAAAATGCGGGTCTCGACGATCAGCTGACGACGAGCTTCCTCGTCATTCTCCTTGGCAATATTATTGTTTATTTGATTATGTCGGCTTCTCTCGGTTTCGATCTCCCTTAAGAGGTCTCGGCGTTTATCATCCACTTCTATCAATTTATCCACGCTCAGATCAACGTGCTTTTTCTTTACCGCTTCTTTGATAATATCCGAATTGTCTCTAATGAATTTTATATCAAGCATCGAGATTTATGATACCAAAAATAACCGAAAAAGCCAATTTGAGCTGGGTGTGATTATCGCGAACTCAGACAAAGAAGTCTTTTAATGTTTGGCCTGACTTGATATATATTATTGGCTAAAATACCTTTTAATCAGCAAATTCGATGATCACCAAACCATGACCTTCGTTAACTCCGGCTTGGTTTAACTGAGCAGAACCGGCGTTGTAGGAGCCGCCGCCGCCGCCA
>CAZVBR010000035.1:0-7160 GCA_964625755.1 uncultured Candidatus Saccharibacteria bacterium
AGACGGTGACGGCTATTTCTCACGGCGTGGCCGAGGACTTGCGAGAAAATTTTGGTATCAGTCAAGATATCAAGGTTTTGCATAATCCGGTTGACTTAGACTCGATTGACCTAGATATGACCGAGTCGGTAAATGATCCGGAGTTTGAGTACTGGACTCAAGAAAATCCAACTCTATTTTTTACGATAGGTCGGATGATAGATCAGAAAGGTCAGTGGCATCTTCTGCGGGCCTTTGCCAAAGTCAGTCAGGAAGAGTGGCCTTGCCGTTTGGTTATTTTAGGTCAAGGGCCATTGGAGCAGAAGTTGAAGGATTTGGCTCGCGAGCTGGGGGTGGAGAAGTCTGTATATTTTGCCGGTTTTCAGAATAATCCTTTTCCTTACTTGGCCCGAGGTCAAGAGCGAGGGGTGTTTGTCCTGCCGTCTTTGTATGAAGGGTTTGGTAAGGTGATCGTGGAGGCCATGGCTTGTGGTCTGCCGGTAATCTCGACTGACTGTCGGAGCGGACCGCGGGAGATCTTGGCTCCGGATACCGACTTTCGACGGACGGATCAGAAGGTGGAATATGCCAAGTATGGGCTTTTAACCCCGGTGCCGGATGGGCAGCCGTATGGAGCCAATAAACCATTGACCGAGGAGGAACAACAGTTGAATAGCGCGATGTTTAGATTATTAGAGAATGTGGATCGCCGGCAGGAGTTGGCTACGCAGTCACTTAAGCGAGCTAAAGATTTTAATGTCGACCAGTGGATTGAACAGTGGCTGGAGGTGTTAAACAATAAAAACAATGACTAACTTTTCTAATACCTATCAACAAAAAACTTCAAAAGGGAAATTTCTCTATCTGATCACTCATCCCGGATCTTGGGGCAAGCTGTTATTGATCTTTCGGGTAAAGTTTCGGCAGTGGGTGGTAAAGCCCATAGTTAACTTCTACTATTCACTAAGAGCTTATGATAATCAGGAGGCGATTAGATTTCTGATAAACCAAGGCAGTGTTGTTTCTTTCTTTGACAAATATGAGAAAGAGCTAGAAGAGGCTCAAAATCTTGAAAACCAATGTCCGGTCAAACTGGGTGGAGCCGGTAATTTAGAGTTGATTTATCAACTGACGAGACATTTCAAGGCCGAGAAGGTGGTTGAGACAGGAGTGGCTTACGGGTGGTCTTCGCTGGCCTTTTTACTGGCGATGCAAGAGAGTGGTGGCAGTGGTGTTTTGATCAGCACCGATCTGCCATACTCTAAAGAAACCGAAAGGTATGTGGGTTGGGTGGTTCCGGAGAAGTTAAGAGGTGGTTGGACAATTATTAGAAAAGCAGATCAAAGCGCTTTGCCTGAGGTCTTGAGTAAATTGTCAAAGATCGATATCGCACATTATGATAGTGATAAAAGTTATCACGGACGAATGTTCGGTTATGCCAAACTTTGGTCGTCACTGAAGCCCGGGGGATTGCTTATCTCTGATGATGTGGGTGATAATCTAGCCTTTTTAAGGTTTGCCAGGGATGTGAGTGAGAGGCCGATGATTGTTAAGAAAAACAAAGGTTGTGTCGGAGTTTTAATAAAGCCAGAAGGAAATAATGTCTGAATCAAAACAAAAGGTAATTACGCTTTTCATCCCTTCTTGCCGTGGCGGCGGCGCCGAACGGATGATGATCACTTTGGCCAACGAGTTCGCCGAGCGGGGTTTTGAGGTGGACCTGTTGCTGGCTCAGAAGGAAGGTCCGCTGTTGGAGTATGTTTCAGAAAAGGTGAGAGTGGTTGATCTGCAGGCCAGCCGATTGCTTTGGTCTCTGTGGCCGGCTGTTAAGTATCTCCGCCACACCAGGCCGGAGGTTTTGGTCGGCAGTATGGAGCATGTGGTGATGATCTCGGTCTTGGCCAAGTGGCTCTCTTGGTCTCGGGTCAAGATCATTGCCCGGGTCGCCAATACCCTGTCGGTTTCACTGCAAGGTACAAAGTGGCACCGGCGATTGATCCGGCGATACGGAGCTTTTGTTTTTTATCGGTTGGTTGACGAGGTGGTCTGCAATTCTCAAGGGTCGGCCGAGGACTTGGCCCGGTTGATGCATCTTTCTCCGGAGAGCCTTAAGGTGATATACAACCCGACCGTTACTCCTGAAATGAAACGCAAAGCCGAGGAGGGGGTTGATCATATTTGGCTGAATGATGATCGTTTTAAGGTGGTCTTGGGGGTCGGGAGATTGCATGAACAGAAGGATTTCGAGACCCTTATCAAAGCCTTTGCTCGCTTAAAGCACACATCCCGGTTGGAACCGGAATTTCGGGAAAGGCTGAAGCTCTTGATTTTGGGTGAAGGCAAAAAGCGGGAGAAGCTTGAAAATTTGGTCCGGGAGCTTGGTTTGAAGGGTGAGGTTGATTTACCGGGTTTTGTCAAAAATTCCTATGCTGTGATGGCCCGTTCAGATGTTTATGTGCTGTCTTCCCGTTGGGAAGGTTTGCCGAACACTCTGATCGAGGCCTTAGCGGTGGGGACGCCGGTGGTCTCTACCGATTGCCCGAGCGGACCGCGTGAGATCTTGGAAGGCGGCAAATTTGGCCGGCTAACTCCGGTGGGGGAGGTCGAACCGCTGTCCGAAGCGATAAAAGAGGCCCTCGAGACTTCTTTGGGCCTTGAGAATCGAGAACAGCACATCCAACAATTCTCCGCCGAATCCTCAACGGACCGGTATGTTTCGTTGGTAAACGCCGTTTTCGGACGGGAAGTTTAGTTTTCTTGTTTTATCGGTCTGTTGGCTAACTCATTGAGTGAGCGCTGTCTTTTGTCGGCGTTTTCGGCTTGGGGTTCGATCATCAGGTTAGCCCGTCTGGAGTGTTTCGGGGTCTTTTGGGCGTCACGGGTCAGCTCGGCCATGACTTCATCATCTTGGACTTTGTCTTCTATGTCCAGGATGTTATCTGAGGCTCGGTCCCGAATCAGGTCATGGATCTTATCCCAGCTTCCCGGTATTTTTTCTGAACCTTCTCCCGGCTCAGACTCCTCCCAAGATCTTTTTCCTACTCGAAATCTTCTAAAGGGGTCTTCTTGACTCATATAATTTAATGGTAACAGATTCGGTGCGATTTGGAAATTTAAAAAGCGGTGCCGAATCTTTGAAGCTTATTTACTCTTGCAAAGTTATTTTTATCTGTTAATCTTAAGAGGTGGGCAGTTTTGTACATTTCTGCTCCTTCTCTTGAAAAGGTGGCGCGCTTTCCCCGGAAGCCGCCACCGAATTTTCTTGACTTTTTGAGTATTTTTGTTAAGGTAAGAGCTGATTGAAGAAGGTCTTTCCGTAAAAGATTGAAAGTTGAAAGACTTTCTTCGTCTTTCCGTCCGCGGGGGTACCTCACGTGTGTGAGGCAGGCACGTGAGGTGCCACCATCCCAACCCTAGAGCTCCCCAACTGCCTGGGCGGGTCGCCATGTGTGACCCGCCCTAAATTATTTTTATCCCGAATTGTTTGATTTTGAGTTTTTTTAAAGTCCTGATATACTATATTGGTATCATAGTTCATAGCTCATTCTCCTTTCTCCGCAGTCAGGCGCCCTGTTACGACGGGGCGCCTCAACTATTTTGACCGGGGCGCTGTTTTGAGTTTTGTTAATTTTTCGATTTGCTGGTATTTTTTTTATACTTTGATATACTTAATCTCGGAGAAGGGTCCATGTTTCTCCTTCCGCTCACAAGGTGCCCCGGAGTTATAGGGGCACCTTGAATATTTTTAAAGGGCCTTGCGTTTTTTCTCTGATTTTGTTATATTCAATTTGGAACTGGGTTGGGATATCTTAATCCTGTCCCAGGCTTCGCCAAACTCGAGGGGCCCCATCGGCCCCTCCCCCTATCCACGCAGGGCAGACTCCGGTCTGCCCTGAAATTATTTTGGGTTTAATTTAACTTTTTAGCAAACAGATCGAGTTTTTATAATAAACGGGTTTTTGGTGTTAGTTTGAAGATCAAGGCTCTTGAGTGAGGGCCGGGCGAGGGGGAGCCGGGGTTTGACTTGCTTGGCTCGGTTCGTTAGAATAATGCAACATTGTTGCAGTAATTTATGATGGAGAAGTTATTAGAACAGATCAGGGGTGCCGGCGGACGGCTGACAAAGACCAAAAAGGCAATTGTTGAGGTGTTGGTCGAGGATTGTTGTCTGGTGTCGAAGTCCGAACTGGTCGAGAGATTAAGGGTCCGAAATATCAGGCCTGATCGTTCGACGGTTTACCGGGAGTTGCTGTTTTTGACAAAAGTCGGGGTGGTGGCCAAGAAAATGATCGCCGGGCGGGATCATTTTGAACTGACTCAGGACCGGCATCACCATCTGGTCTGTTTTGAGTGTCGGTCGATTTGTCGGGTTGAGATCGACGACCGGTTGAAAAGTGAGGAGCGGCGAATTGCCAAAGAAAATCAATTCGAACTCCCGGATCAAGCTCGAGAGTTCTATGGTTACTGTGATAGGTGTCGGAATTAATATTAAAAAGATCACAATATGAGAATTGCATTTGTAGGAAAAGGGGGAGCCGGGAAAAGTACCTTGTCAGCTCTGATGTCCCTTAACATCGCCCAAAGAACTGATAGGCCGGTGGTGGTTTTTGATGCCGACTTAAATATCCATATTCCGGAATTACTCGGCTTTGGCAGTATTGATCGGGAGCATCATCTGTCTTACCCGTCAGTTTCGGAGGAAATAAAAAGGTGGTTGATAAATCAAAACCCGATAGAGGATCTCGGGGCTTTTCGGAAAACCACGCCTCCGACCAGTCGATCAAATATCATAAGACTGGAAAATTTCGAGGAAACACCTCTGTTTCGGTATTCCCGGAACAAGGGGAATATCTATGCTTTGGCCGTCGGGACATACCAAAATGAGGATATTGGTGCCAGTTGTTATCACAACAACCTCTCGGTGTTTGAAAATATCCTAAGTCATACTGATGACCGAAACGGCTACCTGGTGGCCGATATGGTGGCCGGGGTTGATGCCTTTTCCGGGACCCTCCACGCTCAGTTTGATCTGAATATTTTCGTCGTTGAGCCGACAAAAAGGAGTGTTGAGGTCTGTCAGAGGTATCTTGAGTTATCAAAAGAAGCAAAAACCGATGATGAGGTTTCGGTGGTCGGGAACAAGATACGGAGTGAGGAAGATATCGATTTTCTGACCCGGAATCTGCCTCGGGACAAGTTTTTGGGGTTCTTTCGGGATGATCGCCATTTGCACTCGGTTGATCAAGGAGCGGAGAGTCTGAGCCTGGGGTCATTGACAGAAGGTAATCAGGAGCTTCTTGACCGGATCTTTGCCAAACTGGACAGCTTACCGGACAGTGGGCAAAAGAGACTCGAGAAGCTGTGGTCGTTGCATAAGAAGTATGTTGCTCAGGCTTTTGTCAGGGAGCGGTTTGGTGACTTAAGTGACCAGATCGATAAAGATTTTTCTTTTGATCATGACCCGGGAAAATGATCAAAAAGCTCTCAATGTGTTTGAGGGTGACACGGCGGTTTTTGACTTTCTTGATCCTCGACATTCGCCCAATACTCCGCTGATCGAGATCCCTGGGGATTTAAATCCTTTTCGTGAAAAAGGGGTTCGGGTTTTCGGGAAGTTGATGAGCGCTTTACCGCTTGCCAATATGAAATCATTGCCCGCCTTGAATATGCTCCTTCAGGCAAAAGAAAGCGGAGCCCTGGAAAAAGTTGATACCGTGATCGAGAATTCCTCCGGGAACACGGTGCTTTCTTTGGCGGTCATTGCTCGTCTGTTTGGTATCAATAAAACAAAAGCGGTGGTTTCGCATGAGGTGAGCCGGGGAAAGCTCAATTTACTCCGTTTTCTGGGAACCGAGGTTATTGTGAACGAAGAACCGATCTGTCCGGATCCGAAAGACAAAACCAGCGGTATCTACAAGTCAAAACAATGGGCCAGAGATAATGGCTGGTTCAATCCCGGTCAGTATGACAACCAAGACAATCCCGGAGCTCATTACAGATGGACCGGGCCTCAGATATGGGAGCAAACCAAAGGAAAGATTGACATCCTATCGGTCGGTCTCGGAACCACCGGCTCGGCGGTTGGTCTGGGGAAATATCTTAAAGAAAAAAAGAAAGAGACGGTGGTTGTCGGAGTTAGCCGGATCGCCAACAACCCGGTTCCCGGAGTGAGGACGGACAATCTCTTGCGGGAGGTCGCTTTTCGGTGGCGTAGACATATCGATCACCAAGAAGAGGTTGGGACTGTTGAGTCTTTTCGTCTTTCTTTGGAGCTTTGCCGGGCCGGTATCTTGGTCGGTCCCAGTTCCGGTTTTGCGCTCGGGGGTTTGTATAACTATCTTGAGAAACAGGACTTAGAAGACGGAAAGGAGAAGATCGCGGTTTTTGTCTGCCCCGACAGTCCTTTTCCGTATATTGATGAGTATTATGAATTCCTGGAGGCGGAAGATTTTCCGGATATCGAAAACGAGCATCTGTTAAGAGACAAAAAAGAAACTCGGTGGCCTTCTGGGGGTGGGGAAGATGAGGTAGAAGAGCTTGAAGTAAAAGAGGCGTTTGATATGTTCTTTGGTCAAACCAAAGATGAGGTTTGGAGTGCTGTTGGCCGAAGATCGCCTGTGCCTCTTGTGGCCGGTTTTCAGATCATAGATACCAGAAGCCCTGGGCAGTTTGCCGATCACCACATTCCTGGCGCCGTAAATGTGCCTTTTTCCGAGCTTGATGATCACTTGGCGGAGCACTCGGGAGAGTTAAAGAAGCAAAAAGGGGTGCTTTTTGTCTGTCTTCGCGGGAACAGCAGTCGCCTGGCTTCGAGTCGGGCCCAGATTTTGGGGATCAGGGCCTTTAGTCTGAAAGGGGGTGATGCTGAGTGGAGTCGATCGGATTACCCCAGAGTAAGGGCTGATAAATGTATTCGGAAATTCGATCTCGAGCAATGAGGTTTTATTTTTTCGGAGTGGTCTTGAAAGAAAGAGTGAGCGTCCGGCCTCCGGTAAGAGTCTTTTTGGGTAGTCCCGGTTTGTTTTTGGAAGTTTTGGCTTGGGTCTAGGGGGAGAGAAAATGCCCGGGCTGTTATCCATGTTACCGGTCGGAAAATTCAAAGCGCACCCGGGTCGGGGTGCGCAATGGGGGGGTAGTCAGTCCGAGAATGTTTTTATATCCACCTCGGACAACTCCGATCG
>CAZVBR010000036.1:0-7159 GCA_964625755.1 uncultured Candidatus Saccharibacteria bacterium
GGGCCCACTAATAAAATTAACGTCCGCCAGACCGGTATCATACTCCACCACCGCCTCTTGCCGCATCGATATCGTGTGAGCCGTGGCTTCTTTGGCACCGGCATTATTGGCAAACTCGATAGTACCCTGTTGAGCATTTAAAATCACAGTGTCGACATTATTCAAAACCTGAATCGCCGGCTTACCGTCACAATAAGAATCGTCCGGGCAACTACTGTTAGACAGGAGCAACAAAAAACTATTCTCGTGTCCCGACCCTGAAAAAAAGACATTGTTAGCCAAATTGATATACCCGTCAGCAAGCAGAACCCCGCTATTCTCTTCGTACAGAGAATCAAGTTTTATGTGGACATTATTACCGGTATAAATATTCCCCTCTACCCATGTTGTCCCCTTGATCGTCAAAATATGATCGCCGGGAATCACAAGATCCCCCTCGATCCTGGCCGGACCCAGAGTGGAAGCTCCGCCTTCCGGGTGATGATCACCGGAGATCACCTCGCCAAACTCAGCCTCGTCCTGCCAGACAGCCAGATTAGATGATGAGATCGGAAATGACTGAGGAGTCGGCACCCCTTCCGAGTCGTCACAGGGCTGATTATTGAAAGACCCCTCCTGGCAGTACAATTTACCCTCGGCTTCGGTGTCGGTTATCCGATGAGCATAAGCGCTTCCGATTCCGTCCTCTCCAATGGTCATACTCTCGATCTCAGACTCGGCCCCGACCAAAAAGAACTGAAAATAAGCATTGAGATCGGTAACCCCGGTTCCGGCGTAACTGGAATCATACCACTGCCCCCCAAACCGACCCACCTTGGCCACCCCGGGAGAATACCCCCCGGAAGTAGCGGCCAGATGATAGAAATGATCACTCGAAACTCCGCCCTCCAAAACAAGCCAGTACTTAACTCCGTCCTGCAAATGAACGTAATCGTCAAACACCACCTCGACCCAACCAAAATCATCCGTTACAAAGCCGGCCGGCAGAGTACCTTGAGTCAGAGACTCATCCGACGGTCGACCGTCATCATCGATCACCAACCTGACAGTTAAGTTACCGGGCTCGCCGACCTTTCTCAAATTCAACATGGCACTGTGATTATCACCGGAATCATTTAAGACAAAACTCTGCGCCACCGCCCGTCGGTGAGATTCGTCGCCGAACATCAGATGCCGATTAGGGGTCGACGGGCCGATATGCGACTGATTCGGTTCGGCCGTCGGACGGTTGGCTGACTGAGCTGAACCGGTAATGTAGGCCGTTTGCTGAGTAGCCCGAATATCGCCGTTGGCATAGACATTGCCGATTACTTTTGCGTTGTTGGCCATCGAAAAACCACCCACACCGGTTTGAATACCGTACTGAAAAGATACCCCTTGACTGCCAACCCGGATCCGGGCTTGAGCCGCCCGAACCGACTCCTGCCATCTGCCGACCACCGAGACCACATGGCCGTCGCTGCCGGTGGCCACCGTAATGCCGGCCACCTGACCGAACAAAGCCAGCTCCTCACCGCTTGAGACATTCAGACCCGAATTCAGTCTCCAGATCGCATCCTCAAGCGCCGCCTCAGCCAAATACCAGCTTTGCTTGGACCTGAAATTCATTGCGGTTTTTCCGAGATCACCCACAACAGTCAAGATCAAACCGCCGATCATCGAACTTATCAATATAACAAGCAGGATCGAGGTGATCAGCATGGCATGACCGTTTTCTTTTTTTGAGGCTTTATATTCTTTTTTTGTCTTTAAGATCGTAAACATATTATGTAAACTCAGTAACTCCCTCTTATCATGGCACTAACCGTAGCCTCTTTAACTCTCGCCGGGTCCCGCCGGCTGGCAAAAGAAGCTTCGACCCTCACCCCTTGAGACCGCCCGGAGGTCAACTGCCGGAAAACCAACTCTTCGACCAAAATATTTTCCGGGGTCAACCGATGAACCCCATCGTCTTTGATGAACACCAAATGACCATTCTCGCTAACGGTAAACGTTACTTGCTCCTCAACTAGCCGGGATTCCAAAACCAGGCGACCGGGAGATACCCCTAAATCACTTTCTTGCCAATTAACCTCAAGAGCATTCTTTATCTCTCTGGTCAATCTTTCAAAAGAATTATTTAAACCGGAATTAAGTTCCCGGTGAGTCAAAATACCGGCGTGCCAATTCAAAAGTCCGGCTAGTAAAGAAATTATCGCCCCCACCGCAACCGCCAAAACCAACAGATAAACCAATACCTCGATTAGGGTATACCCCATCGATCGCGCTCCTCCCGGAAATTGATCCGGTCGCTCCCGAAACTTTTTTCTTAGCCGGTTACTCATCATGAAACAGATCATTTAAATATGTTGCAATCGACCTCTCTCCCTCTCTTCCCGAAGGCATATCACCAAAAACTCTCACCGTAACCAAAAGACTACCCGGCACCACTTCCCCGGTCGGATCGACCCGGCCATCGGACGCCCTTCTAACCTCTTCGACCGACAAAACCCGAGAAAGATCATTCTCAGTGATCAAATCCGGATCCTCGACCAAAACCCATTCTTCGTTCTCTAAACTCAACCCGTATTCCTGCTCCCTCTCAAGGCCGGCCAAATTATTCCAGTCCTGATCCCGCAGATAACGAGCCGCTTCCAGGCCTTCAACCGCCAACCAACCGGCCCGCTCCAGCCAGAGCAGATCCCGCTGTTTTTGATCTAAAGAAATGACCACGACTACCGAAACCACTAAAACCGAAACCAGAATTGCCGTCCCGATAACGATCTCGAGCAAACCAAAGCCAAAACTCCGATCTGAAACAAAAATATTATTCTTCATACGAACTTGTCTCTATCATACCCCCCGACATAATATTTACCAAACGCTTTTTATCCGGATCACTGGCCAGGCTTACAGTAAGAGTACCGAAATTATCCGGCTCACCGGTTAAACGCTCAAACACCACCCGGTCAGTCTCCGAGACAAGGTCCACTTCACTTACCAGCACCCCGTCCGGCAAGGAAACCGTTCGGACCGAAGAGTCCTCGGGATCATACTCAGAGCCGGAAAACAGGACCAGCTCATCTTCTAAAATATAGACTCCGTATCGATCTCCTTCGGCCGAGGCCCGGGTCTTGGATTGTGCGGTCTCAAAAGTTGACTTGACCATTTCTGTCGAATCGATCAGGAGTTTCGTTTGCCGAAACTGATCAAACGGAGAGATAGCAACCACGGAAATAACGATCAATATAGCCAAAACGATCACCATCTCAAGGACCGTAAACCCCAAAACCCGGGAGTGGCCTTTGGGAACCTCGACTCCGGAACGCAAAACGCCGAATGATCTTTTTTTTAGTCTGGGGATCATATTTTTTGTTTTAACTCGAACTTTAACCTTACTCGATCAAAACCTCGGTCAGGCCGTATATCGGTCCGATCAAAGACACGGCAAAAAACCCGATCGCCACACCGATGACCATCATCAAAAGCGGTTCTATGATGGTCGAAAGATTTTGAGTGATCTGTTCAACCTCGGACTCAAAAAATTCCGAACCCTTGATCATCATTTGAGACATTTTTCCGGTCTCCTCACCAACCTCGATCATCTCACCGGCCAGAACCGGAAAAAGATCTTCCCGCTCCTGAAAAACTTTGGACAGAGATATCCCTTTTTGGATCTTTTCGGTGGCCTCGGTCAAAGTGGTCCGGTAAACATGATTATGGCTCACTTGACTGCAGATCTTCAGAGCCTCGACCATCCCGACCCCGGAAGACACCAAAGAGGCCATAGTCCGCATAACGATAGCCGAATTAAACTGCTTGACCACGTCCCCGATCTTAGGTAGTCGCAAAATCAAATTATCGAACTTGCTCCTTACCCCTTTACACCGAAAACTCAAAACCGCCACCGCCCCTAAACCCAAAATACCGACCAGCGATTCCACTCCGTAAGCCACCAAAAAGTCACTGATCCCGATCAAGGTCCTGGTCGACAGTGGCAAATCGGCATCTAAGGACCGAAAAGTCGCCGCCAAGGTGGGCAACAAGAAAACCATCATCAAAATACCGACTATGAATACCGCCCCGATTATCACGGCCGGGTAGATCATCGCTCCTTTGACTTTTCGTCTTAATTCATACGACTTGGACATCTGATCCCTTAGGGCATGCAAACTACCCGGCAGGTTACCGGAACGCTCACCGGCCGCCACCATAGCGATAAAAACCGAAGAAAAAACTGCCCCGTGTTCAGACAAAGCCTGGTTCAAGCTACCGCCGGCATTTACACGGTCTTTGATCTTTTTCATTATCCCTTTGAATTTCTCGTTTTTGGTTTGACGCTCCAGGATATCCAAGGATCGGGACAAAGACAATCCGGCCTCCACCATAGCGGCCAGGTTCGAAGTAAAAAAGATCTTGTCTGACAGTTTTACCGTCCCGGTCATTTGATTCAATTTTTTTAACGACCAGCGACTCTCTTTAGCCGGTTCGGCCGAGATCAAAGTCATACCCTCCCGGCGCATCTCCCGGGCCAAGGCAAATCTATCCAAAGCTTGACGCTGACCGGTAACTTCCCGGCCAGTAGCTGTTTTGGCTTTAAAAGTGAAATTCATAGTATTAAATTTAAATTAACCAAAAAATTATTCGGAAATTACTCTCAAAACCTCTTCCAAGGTGGTCGCCCCTCGCACCGCCTGAAAGATCCCGTCTTCGATCATGGTCAGCATCCCTTCGGACTTGGCCTGCCTTTCGATCTCTTCCTCCGAGGCATTTTTTATCATCAACTCCCTTATACCCTCTGAGACCATCATCACTTCATGGATCCCGACCCGGCCGGCATAACCATCCGGGTGATCGTCGCTGGCTACCGGACGATAAAAATTGATCGTACTCCAGTCATCATCCTTTTGAATTACTTCTTCGGACTTGAGAGCTTTCAAAAGGCGGTCTAGGTCAACAGTTTTCCCCAGCTGATCGAGTTCCACCTCAGAAAGAACATAGGCTTCCTTATTGGTCCGCAATCGCCTAACCAAACGCTGAGCGATGACCAGGTTGACAGTCGAAGACAGAAGAAAAGATTTTACTCCCATATCTAAAAGACGAGGGATCGCTCCGGCCGCCGAATTGGTGTGCAGGGTGGATAAGACCAAGTGACCGGTCAACGCCGCGTTAACCGCCAAATTGGCGGTTTCCGAGTCCCGGATCTCACCGACCATCAAGATATCCGGATCTTGACGGACCAAAGACCTCAGCCCTTTGGCAAAAGTCAAACCAATATCCGGTTTTACTTGAGTCTGAGTGATCCGCGGTACTTGGTACTCGATCGGGTCTTCAATAGTAGAAATATTAACATCCGGAGTATTCAACATCTCAAGCATGGTATACAAGGTGGTTGACTTTCCGGAACCGGTTGGACCGGTAACCAAAAGCATCCCGGTGGTTTGTTTAATGGCCCGGTGAACCCTCTCCAGTCCCTCTCCGTGAAACCCCGATTCCTCCAGGGACATACCTCGCTCAGACTCCGGCAACAACCGCATGACCACCTTTTCTCCGTAATAAACCGGCAGGATCGACACCCGGAAAGATACTTTTCGGGAATCTTTATTCATCTTGAACCGCCCGTCTTGAGGTAAGCGTTTTTCGTCCAAACGCAGTCCGGCCAGAACTTTGATCCGGGCCACGATCCCGGGAGCGGCATTTTTCGGCAGTATCATGGCATCATGCAAGATACCGTCAATGCGATAACGGATAATAAGCTCTTTCTCGTAAGGCTCAATATGAATATCAGACGCCTTTTGAATAATGGCATGCGACAGAAGAGTCTCTACCACCCTGACCACCGGGAGATCCTCGGCCACCTCTTTCAATTCCTCACCTTCCATGCTCTCGATATCCTCGATAGACCGCAACTGACCAATATCGGCCCGGATCAGATCACCGAACTCGGCTTTTAGGCTTTTCTGATACTGAAGCAGTATGTTTCTGATCGATTCAGCGTCGGTCAATCTCGGCAGGATCTTCAAGCCGACCCCCTTTTTAATGAAGTTGATAGCTTCTAAGTCTTGAGGGTCAAGCATCGCCACTTCCAGTTTATTATCCTGCTTGTTAAACGGTACGATGTTGTGTTTTCGAGCGACCGGCTCCGGAATGGTATGCAAAACCTCCGAGTCTACTTTTTCGGTTTTTAGATCAACATAAGGAATACCTAAAACATAAGCTTTAGCTCGTCTCCAATCATCTTCGGAAATATGTCCGGCATTGATCAATATCTCTCCGAATTTGTTTTCATCTCGGTCAGACTTCGAATAGGCGTCCTCGATATTCTTTGAAGATATTAAACCGGAATCGATCAAAAAACTTTTCAACTCATCAATACTTGCTCGCATAACTTGAATTATACCAAACTAAAGACCAAGTCTGAAATTTTATAACTCAAAAAAATACTCACGTTAACAAATTATTTAGCTGATTGAACCAGGCCTTCAAAACAACCGCGCCGATTTTACTATTGACATTTTAAATAATATAAGTTATAATAGTAGAAGTGAGGTTGCAACTCGTTCTTAAGTGACATTAAAAGGTAAGGGTTACTTTATCTTCAAAGGTAGATGGTGTCTGATTTAATAAAAAATTAGACCAAGATGCCGTAAAAATGTTTCTTTAGAAAATAACCCTGATCAGGTCGAAAAATAATCTTCGCCAAAAGATCAAACAATGAGACGGACCTAAAAACCGTCAACATCACTGATCCCGGCCTAAAATTAAAAAAATTTAATTTATATGAACATGAAAACCAAAAAATCAAATCAAAAAAATAAGTGTCGAGGGTTCACTCTAGCCGAATCCACGATCGTGTCTGGAATGGTGATTAGCTCTATGGTTTTGGTCACTGTAAACACTGTCGAAATCGGAAAAGAAGTTGAAACAGAATTAAATGAAGCAGTCGGGGGATATCAAGAGGTATTAAGTGAAGTGGAGTATAACATGGGACGAAGTAATCACGAGACCGAGGATGTCCTGAATCAAATTTCGAAGTTTAGGTGATCTAAAAATCATCTAGAAATTTGCCAAACCGCCAAGACAAACTCGAAGACAAAACCCAAGAAAAAACTCTCCCGAATAAAATACCTCGCAGCAAGCTGACGAGGTATTTTATTTTGAGAACCCCTCGGTTCTCAAC
>CAZVBR010000037.1:0-5349 GCA_964625755.1 uncultured Candidatus Saccharibacteria bacterium
CAGCTCCGGAACGGAACAGCGCCCCGTGCGGAAGCACCACCGCCATGGAGCCGTTGTCGGCCAGATGGTGGAGCATGTGGGTTACAAAGGCGTAGTCGGCGGCGCTTTTTGGTGCCAGCCGACCGTATTGAGAGAATCGATCGTCATGGGCGAGCGCTGGGTCAGCATCACTCTTCCAGTGAGCGGAAAACGGCGGATTGGCGACGATTGCCTCGGCTTTGAGCTCTGGGTGAGCGTCGTCGGTCAAGGTATTGCCCTGGCGGATCTCGAAGTTGGAGAAGTGAACCCCGTGCAAGATCATATTCATACGCGCCAGGTTGTAGGTTGTTGGGTTGAGTTCCTGGCCGTAGTAGGTGGACACTTCGGTAAACTCATCGAGACGCAGCAAAAGAGAGCCCGATCCGCAGGTTGGGTCATATGCGCTTTTGATGCGCTTTCTACCGTCTGTGACGATTCGTGCCAGAATTTTAGAGACTTGGGCTGGAGTATAGAACTCCCCGCCCTTTTTGCCGGAACCAGCGGCAAACTCGCCAATAAGATATTCGTAGGCATCGCCGAGAAGGTCGTTGCCGTTTATATGGAAATCAATACCGGAAAGGTGAGTCACGATCTCCACGACCACGTCATTTTTGTCGTTTTCCCGAGCACCGAGCTTAGTGGAGGTCAGGTCAACATCGTCAAACAGCCCCTTGAAGTCATCTTCGCTCTCGGTACCGGCCGATGTTTGCTCAATGCTATTAAGAATATTCTTGAGGTCTTCGAGAATAAAAGTGCTTTGCCCTTCGACCTCCCCTTTTCCCTTCTTAACAACGTACACAAAAAGCTCAGAGGGCCGCAGAAAGTATCCGAGATGATCGAGGCAGGCCTCTTTGATGTGCTCGATATACTTCTCCCCTTCGTCGGTGCCTTCCTTAATATCCTCAAAGATGAAGTCCTCTTTGGCTAAGAGTTTTTCATTAATGTACTTCTTGAGTCGCTCAGAGAGGTATTTATAGAAAATAAAGCCAAGAATGTAGTTCTTGTACTCGTCGGCATTCATCTTGCCCCGCAGTGTATCCGCCACTTTCCAAAGCTGGCGCTTGAGCTTTACCTTATCTTCCTCACTCATATACCCTATTCTGCCACAAATGGGCGGGGTTGACCATTAACGGGGCCTGGGTGAACTATTTTCTCAGGCCCTCCCCGACTACCGGCCTCAGTCGTTCCTTGGTCTTTGCCATCACTTGCCGTCTGCCGCCAATGAGCGGGGTAAAGAAAATGCCGCCTCTTGTCGTGACGACCAAAAAGCCTTCGGCCAAGCAAAGACCGAACCGTTTGTTAATTTTCACGAGCAAAAACCCGAGAGAGCCGGAGATCCGGAGATCCGCCCCGAAGATCGGGGTTGACCTTCCGGCCGGCCGTTCAAATCGATCCCTGACTGTTATCAACAGCCAGAGCCAGTAAAGCTATCTGCGGCAGTTAAATTATTTTCCGCAACAATTTTTATACTTGCGGCCGGAGCCGCAGGGGCAGGGTTCATTGCGACCTATCTTTTTGGACGGCTCAGGTCGACCGTTTCTATATCGAACCGCCTTTTGAGACGATTCGATCTGACCATCTTCATTAAAATGATAGACATTGGAGAGCGTTTCGGTCGGCACATTGAGAGAAATACCGGCTTGGGCCAGAAACTTTTCGTACCGGACAAAAGGAGTCCGTTCATACCGGCGCTTACCTTTGGCCCGGTAGGCCTCGTGTCCGTCCTGGAGTAACTTTCGCTCTTGAGTTGAAAATTCCTCCCAATCCGGATGCCTGCTTGGGTCATTATACTCCAAATATATCTGCCTTTGCTCAATCCCAAAATCGTACTGCGGATTAAGACGCAAAGCGGCATTAAACAGCTCTTCACCCAAGTCACCATCGTTCTTATGAAAACAACAAATGGCGGCATTAGCGTATAACCGAAAAGCGCCGATAAACGGCATCCGGTCATCGGCCAGCATTTTGACCGTGTTTTTAAACTGCTGGTAAGCATTCTCAAAATCAGCTTGAGCAAGATACTCACTGCCCTTCTCGGCCATTTTCAAATACTTGTCAAGTGAGGTTATGTCAAACCTATGAATACTCTGCTCTGCCGGGATCTCTTTTTTCATTTGAGCCGGCGTTTTGCCCTTCAATCGCGAACGAGGTATGCGATTGGCAAAATCCATGGCGGCATTAAGAAGTTCCTCCATTCCTCCTTTTTGCACTTTAGTCTCCGGTTGTAAGCCGACCAGAACTTTATTGACAAACTCCACTCCGTAGCGCCGTTCGTTTTTGACCCAGCTTTCAAACTGCTCCGCCGAAAAACACTTATTCATCCCCACTTGAGCCAGAGCTTGCCGAAATCGCTTCCGGGCCGACTCGTAGTCAAGATCCGAGTCCATCAACTCAATACCGTCCCCCTCATTCTCTTCTTTCTTGAGCCAGAAGTGGGTAGCTTCTCGAGCATCTATTACTCCTGATTTATCCTGAAGCAAACTTTCTTTCAAACCGGGGCCGAGTTGAAACGGCCACATCATAAAGGTGTGCCCCACCCCGTAATACCGGCCGTTAACTGAAGCGATCCGGCCCCAAATTATTATCTCCGGTGATAGACTTAAACTGGAATTTACATCATAAACGAATTTCTCTTCCCCGGTCTGGAGAGATCCAAGCCAAACCCCGCGGCCCCGCTCCGCCGCTTTGACCTCAAATAGTCCCGCTTCAAAGGAAAGTAGGTCTCGGTAGCGGTTCAGCTCCTGTTCACCCAGTTCCAACGGCTCGTTTTGGACAAAATACCGGAGACCGGTCTGTCCACCGAAAGCCGAGCTGCGGTGATCAAAAACCAGCCATTCCGAAAAATTTCCCAACACTTTTTCTTGCTCTTCTTCGCTTTCTACAGACTCTAACAAGGTCTGCAACTCGAATTCTTGGGCGGCTTTATAGGCCGCTTTCGGATCACGCTTTACCCGCTCGGAAACCCAGTCTGATAATTTACCTAAAAAACCCTGAGGCAGCATAATGGTGTATTAATTAACAGAAAGATATATTACCTTGAAATCTCTCGACCTCTTAATCATAGTTCAATTCAGCTGTTTGATAAATAGCTGCGACGCAAAGCAATTTAGAAAAGACAGGTAAATAGTTGCGGACCAGTCTTTAGGTTTTTTCTTTCTTCAATAAAGGATCGGGGGTAGCCGTTGCTGTTAGTTTCGGAAACTAATACCATCCCCAACTAACAACTACCCACTCGGCCCGGAATTTTGGCTGCCAAACGACGCTTCGTCCTCACCTTATCCCGATAAAGCCCGGAGAACAACTTGTTTTTCGCTCCAAATATCGCCCCAAGTTTGGAGGTAAGGTTAATTGGTGATGGTATAACAGCCCAGATATACCGGGCAAGCTTCAATAGATCAGATCTTCAGTATCAACCCTTCGTGGGGCAGAAGGAGGTTATCCAGAGAATTTTCCCGGTCGGAATTACTAGACAAGACGATCTGGGCCTCTTTAGGCAGAGAGTCAGTGTAGATCTGCTCTCCTTTGAAGTTCAGTATCACTAAATAGGTATCATTACCGGAACAGCGAGTATAAGACATAATGTCCGGGTGTTCCACCCTTGATCCCGGGTTGTAAGAGCCGTGTTTAAGAGCGGGTTCAGTGTTTCTGAGCTGGATTAACCTCTTATGCAACCACCACAAAGACCGTTCATCTTGCTTCTCTGCTTTAACATTTTTGACCGGGTAATTTTTAGAAACCGGTAACCAGGGCTTAACTGAACTGAACCCGGCGTAGGGTTCGTCAGACCACTGCATCGGAGACCGAGACCGGTCTCGTCCCCGAAAATCTTGAGCCTCTTCAGCGGTGACAGATATGTTTTCCATACCCAGTTCCTCTCCGTAATAGAGTAAAGCCACTCCCGGCAGGGTTAATAACAGGACCGCGGCCGTCCGAGCGGCTTCGGAACCGATGGCGCTGGCTAAACGGGGCAGATCATGGTTGCTCAGGACATAAAGCGGATGATCGTGGGATCTTAAACCGCTCTGAAATTCATCAACAAAATTTTGAAATTCAGTCGCGGACCATTCCATGAACATCAACTCTAAATTGAACGGAATACAGATCTCGTCTGGAACAGCCCGATAAAAATCCCAGTACAGTGCCGGTTGGGCCCGCTCCATCATCCAGGTTTCAAGCACTACTAATCGATCCGGATATTCCCCGGCGGTATCCACTATCTGTTGGATATAACTGAAGAAGTTTCCCGCGTCCCGGCTATATTTATGGATCACCTGCTCATACGGCATATCTCCGGCTTGAAGATCAGGATTCGGGGGGTCGTCGCGCAGCTGAAGATCTTTGCCCATTAGATCAACAGCATCTACTCGGAACCCGTCTATTCCTTTATCCAGCCAAAACCGCATCACCTCTGACATAGCCTGGCGAACTTCCGGATTTTCCCAATTCAGATCAGGCTGCTCTTTAGTAAAACTGTGCAGATAATACTGCCCGGTCGGTTCGTGCCACTCCCATACCGAACCGCCGAACACGCTCAACCAATTATTGGGCAGGGAGCCGTCCGGTCCAGCATCCCGCCAGATATACCAATCTCTCTTAGGGTGATCTCTAGAAGTACAAGCTTGCTTGAACCAGGGGTGTTGATCGGAGCTATGATTAGGTACAAGATCGATGATCACCTTTATACCCCGCTTATGAGCTTCGGTGATCAACTCCTCCAGATCTTCCATCGTACCAAATAAAGGGTCCACTCCGCGGTAATCAGAGATATCGTATCCATAATCAACCATCGGAGAGGGATAAAAAGGAGAGATCCACATTGCTTGCACCCCCAATCCTCCGCCTTGGCCGTCATTAAGATAATCCAGCTTTTGGGTAATGCCGGGCAGGTCTCCCACACCGTCCTCATTGGAATCCTTAAAACTACGCAAGTAAATGTGATACACTACTGCTCCATTAAACCAGGGCTGCTGGGATGTTAGGTTCATATCCTCATTTTACTCTCAAATCCTTTCGTGTAAATGAATTGGCTGATGAGTTCCAGAATTAATTGCAACATCTGATTAGCAGGTTAAGCTATTCAGATATGAGAAAAAATAAGAAAAAGCAAGGTGTGTCTCCCTTCACACTCAGGGAACGGAGTATCATTGAGGTAAGGTGGTGTCGGGACAACAAAACAATAACTAACATCGCGGTCGAATTAAACAGAAATAAGAGCTCCATATCGAGAGAATTGGCTGGAAAGCCAAGGCGCGGAGTTGGTAAATATCGTGCCGAAAAACGGGGTCAGCCACCATTTTCGGTCTGCCAGCACTTCTTAATACTTGTTCAATA
>CAZVBR010000038.1:0-4930 GCA_964625755.1 uncultured Candidatus Saccharibacteria bacterium
CGAAAAACATTGACTTTTTCAAAAAATTTATTATACTTGTATTATTGTGAGTGTGAATCTTTTGCTCTCGGGCAAAAGAAGGAACTCAAAATATAGATGTCTTGCGTAAGTCCCGCCCTTTTGTGGCGGGGTTTGCGTCTTTGTTGGTTGGAAATAAGTGACAGGCGGCCTTGGTCCACTGAATTATTTAAAAAGATATTGTTTTTAGTTATTATGAACTAAAGTGGGCTTTCTGTTTGATTTGCGTCGAGGGTTTTTTATCTGTAAGATGTAGAAGTGCTCGTTTGCGGATAGTTATAGCTGGCAGCCGCACTCACATTAAGACATTTAGTTAGGAGTTCTAGTGTCTGCCAGCTATAAGTGTTCGCAAGCTAAAATAACAACTCTTAGAACTTTTTATCTGATACGGTTGTATAAGATAACAAAAGTTTTTTAATAAGAAGAGTGCAAAGCCACTATAAAAGACGATCCGGATGCCAAAAAAGGCGTCGGCATTTTTATTTATTTTGAAGTAGAAGATGTGGATTCTTTTTATCAAAAATTAAAAGAAAAGAGAATTTTAACAAAGCCTAAGAGTTGGCCGTGGGGAAAGAGGGAATTTGCAGTAAAAGATCCTGATGGTTACAAACTGATATTCTTTTAAAATATATAGTTGTTAGATTTGTTTTCAAGGGTGTGTTTTGGGTTTTATAACGTTGTGTGGAGGTAAAGGAAAAGGCGGCCGGCTATCATTAGAGGTTCTATGTTATTCACTTGAATTTCACCCTCTCTGTTTATAAATAAATGAAAGTTCTCAAAACTTCTTATACTTTTAAGTTCAAGCCGACCCATATGCAAGGGTCGGTTTTAAGTTGATCCGGTTTGGGAAAAGTTCACCGGGGACTTTCATTGCCCGGGTTTTTATTTGTTTTTTCGAGTAAGGTGGTCGATTTGACACTGTTGGTCGGTCGGGTGGACTTGATTTTTCTCGATTTAAAAGTTATCCACATTTGAGCAAGGTTTTATGTTTGTCGAAAAGTTATTTTTAAGAGATAATGGGGGTATGATCGGCAACATAAGTTTTCATTAAAATAATTTATATATTTTAATTTAAGTGTTTTAATGAAAAGGTCGATTGTTGTAACGTTCATTTAAAAATAATTTCTAATAATTATGGCTACAGTAAAAAAGAAAACGGCTTCCAAGAAAACTGGAACCCGAAAACTTGCCGTTAGAAGTTCGACCCCTAAGAAGGTATCGGTCCGGAAAAAGGTGGTAACCAAAAAGGCCGCCCCTAAAAAAACGACCGCCAAAAAAGCCGTTACCAAAAAGAGTGCTCCGAAAAAATCGGCAGCCAAAAAAACCGCTACCCGAAAGACCGCTCCTAAAAAAGCCGCAACCAAGAAGGTTGTAGCTAAAAAAAGGACTGCCAAACGGCGATAGTTTGTTTTGATAAAAACCCCCCGACCGGCTCTGTTCGGCGGGGGGTTTTGTGATGGAAAAAATGGTGATCTGTGTTAGAATAGGTTGGTTAATCTAAAATTAAAGGAAAATATGGAATTTTTAAAGAAAATATTCGGTGATTATAATCAAAAAAAATTAAATGAATTATGGCCGATAGTAGAACAAGTCAATAACTACGAAGCAGATATCAAATCATTGGGCGATGAAGCCCTGAGGGCAAAAACAGACGAATTTAAAGAAAAATTATCCGCCGGGGCAAGTTTGGACGATATCTTGCCGGAGGCGTATGCCGTGGTCAGAGAGGCGGCCAGGAGGACTTTAGGGCAGAGGCACTTCGATGTTCAAGTTTTGGGGGGAGTGGCAATGCACCAAGGTTCTATTGCCGAGATGCGGACCGGAGAAGGGAAAACGCTAGTCGCCACTTTACCGGCTTACCTAAATGCTTTAACCGGCAAAGGGGTGCATGTGGTTACTGTGAATGATTATCTGTCCCGTCGGGATGTTGTTTGGATGGGTCAGATCTATGAATCTTTGGGGTTGTCGACGGGGGCGATAAACCAGGATCAATCATATCTCTATGACTCCTCTCAGTCCGCTCCGGACGAGAAGCGCGATCTTGAAGGGGGATATCAAATCTATTATGAGTATCTAAGGCCGGTAGAGAGGAAAGAGGCGTATCAGGCCGATATTACTTATGGCACGAACAACGAGTTCGGTTTTGATTATCTTCGGGATAATTTGGCTTACGATCCGGAAAAGGTGGTTCAGAGAACCGATACGGTTGGACGGTACAATTTTGCCATTATTGACGAGGTTGACTCTATTCTGATAGACGAGGCCAGGACTCCGCTTATTATCTCTGCTCCGGTTTCCGAATCCGAGCAACTTTATGGCACTTTTGCTAAGATCGCCTCCCAGCTTCAGCCGGAAAAACATTATACCATTGATGAAAAACTGAAGGCCGCCACTTTGACTCAAGAGGGGATAAGTCGGGCCGAAGAGATATTGGGAGTTGAGAATATCTATACTGATCGGGGGATAAAATACGTACATCATCTCGAGACCGCGGTTCGGGCCAAGGCTTTGTTCTTGAAAGAGCGGGATTATGTCATTCGTGACGGAGAAGTGGTGATCGTGGATGAGTTTACCGGCCGTCTGCAACCCGGTCGGCGCTGGTCTGAGGGTCTTCATCAAGCCATTGAAGCCAAGGAGGGGGTTAAGATAAATCAGGAGTCACGAACATTTGCTACGGTGACATTTCAGAATTACTTTCGGCTATATGAAAAATTAGCCGGAATGACCGGGACGGCCATGACCTCTTCGGAGGAATTTGATCGGGTGTATGGCCTGGAAGTGGTCGGGATACCGACTAATCGGCCCAACCAAAGAGAGGATCTGGAAGATCTGATATTTCAGACCGAGCAAGGCAAATTCAAAGCCATAGCTCGTAAAATAAAAGAATTGAACAGTACGGGGCAGCCGGTTTTGGTTGGTACGGTTTCGATCGAGAAGAATGAGCTACTCTCGGCGTATCTGTCGCGAGAAGGGGTGGGTCACCAGATATTAAACGCGAAAAATCACGAACAAGAGGGTAAGATCACAGCTTCAGCCGGGAAAAAGGGGAGTGTGGTGATCGCAACCAATATGGCCGGACGAGGAGTCGATATTAAATTAGGCGGCCCCAATCCTTCCGAGGAAGACTACGAAGAAGTTAAGTCTTTGGGCGGATTGTTCGTGATCGGAACCGAGCGACATGAAGCCCGGAGAATCGACAACCAATTACGGGGTCGAACCGCCAGGCAGGGGGACCCCGGTCAGACACAGTTTTTCATTTCTTTAGAGGACAGTCTGATGAGGGTTTTTGCCTCTGATCGTATTAAAAATATGATGGGGCGATTTGGGATCCCGGAAGATGAACCGGTAAAGAACAGATTTATTTCCCGCGGGATAGAAAACGCCCAGAACAAGATAGAGGGTATGAACTTCGATACCCGAAAACATTTGCTGGAGTATGATGATGTTATTAATCATCAGCGATTGACGGTGTATAATCGGCGTCGAAAATTACTGTTTGGCGGACCGGAAGAAGTGTACGATCTCTTGGCTTTGGCTTGGGAGGAGTCCATTGAAACCGATGAGACTGATGAAGCCAAAACAGAGCAGTTTCTGAACGATATTAAAGCCAAATTAGCTCAAGAAGACACCGATCCTCCTTGGTGGCAGAATGCTCGTCAGGCTATTCTTCAGATCATAGATATGTTGTGGGTGGAGCATTTGGAATCGGTTGATTACATGAAAAGCAGTGTTAAATTGAGGGCTTTCGGGCAAAGAGATCCGTTGGTGGAGTACAAGAAAGAAGGATTGAGGATGTTCAAGGAGATGGAGCAAAGTATGTATGATCGAGTGATAAAGATAGTACCCAATTTGGGCTCTGAGGCCATAAGACAAGAGGCGAGAAGATTGAGAGAAATTCATCGCTCGGCCCAGCTTATTGGGGGAGGGAATTCGAATAAAAATGAAAACTCTAATGTAACAGGCAAAGAGAAGGGGGCGGAGCAGAAGGTCGGCCGGAATGACCCTTGCCCTTGTGGGGCGACTAAGGCGGATGGAACCCCGGTAAAGTACAAAAAATGCCACGGCGCCGGCGGGCCGGAAAATAGTTAGACCACATCGGAATTTGATTAATTGCCTATGATCGATCCGTATCAAAAAATAAAGGATCTCTTGGATTTAAAAGGGGCCTGGTATCAGGAGTGGGAGCACGAACCGGTTTATACCAGCCTGGAAGCCTCACAGGCCAGAAATGAGCCAATGAACAGCGGGGCTAAGGCTCTGTTGTTCAAAGCGGAGACTCAATTTTTTCTGGCGGTGGTGCCCGGCGGAGAGAAAGTCTCTTTCAAAAAGCTCAAGAAAGTTCTAGGGAGAAAAAACATCAGGATGGCTTACCCGGAAGAAGTCAAAGAGGTTATGGGTTGCAAGATCGGTGCTTGTTATCCATTGGGATCGGTGGCGGAGCTTGAAACCGTGATCGACGAGAGTTTACTTGACAACAATGAAGTTTCGTTTAATCCGGGGGTGCATCATAAGACTATAAAAATGAAGACCCGGGACCTTTTTGCTTTATCGGCCGGGAAAAAGGTGGATATTTTAAATATTTAATTTTGGTTTTGCTGGTTTGGCATGGCTAATTGCAATCGTGCCTTTTTGGTGCAGAATCGGTCTGCCGGTGGCCCAAGGAGGATGGCCGGCGGTTTTCGGGTTTAGTGAAAAGACTAAAAAAAACAGATCTCGCTTTGAAAAGCCGGAGATCTTTTTTGAATTGGTGGGCATCAGGGTAAGCCGGAAAAGAAGAAGAGGTGAGGAGTGTTTTTGAGTGATTTTCACCTTGCTTTATTGGCAGAGGTGTTTTCGGGAAGAATTTTTTGGGAGACTTGATTTGACATGACCACAACGTTAAAATGATCATACGAGGCAGTGTTATGAAAAC
>CAZVBR010000039.1:0-4728 GCA_964625755.1 uncultured Candidatus Saccharibacteria bacterium
CGCATTCATCTCCAGAGCCAAGCTGCGGAGAATTCTGCGCTAGAGTAAAAATTCCGACTTCTCAATGTTCAGTCCGGATCAAAATCAAGATCGCCCCCTAGCGACTTTCGATTTAATGATCCGCGCCCTGTTTTTACGCCCTGACAACAATATACCGCTTCTTCCAAGCAGCTAAAAACTTAGCCGTCGGTATATCTTTGCGCACTCCGGCTCGGGTCTTACTATCGGGGTCATAGATAACGGTCTTTTTGTCTGACAGTGACAACAGAACCACTAAATGACCGCCTCCTTTTTGAGGTTGATATTTTTCATATACTGAAACAATTACCGGACCGGTTTTCAGAGCTTTTTCCAGATGGCCTCGAGCTTCCGTATCAGACCAAACAGAAAGATCATAGTTTTTTGATCTTTTGAAACCATATATTTTAGCCAAACCGACCAGTCCGGTATGACGCCAACCAACTCCCTCAACATAAGAGCGACGATTAAGGCCGATTTGATACAATCTCGACAGATCGGGCAACTTTCTTCCAACTCCTCTACTTTTATCCTGCCAGTACTTCATGACCATCAACAAACTGACCACTCCGCAACCGGAATTCTGCCAAGACCGAGTCGGCAAGTCCAAGTGTTGCGACAGGAAAAACTTAAAAGACTCAGCCATTGTTCGGGCTCAATTCATTATGCTCATAAACGGCCAAGATCGGCCGGTACGTTTTTGTCCCTTGAGCACCAAAAGTAACATGGTGTTTTCCCGGCACCCTTTTTTGCCAGATATTGCTTATGGCCTGCTGGTCGCCGAGATAAAAACCAATGTGATCATGAGAAAAACTGCCGTCAACCGGAGGCCCCCAAACAATGACCGCCCCGGGAGACAAATTGCCGGTTTTTTGCCAACCGGATCTCTCCATCGCCGAAACAGTACCGGACACTGTACCATGCAATCGATCGATCAAACCAAAAATCGCCAATACTCCGGAAACAAAAAACCCGCACGACAAATTCCCTTTTTCGGTAATATCCTTTTTTACTCCTTCGATCTCGGCATAGATCGACTGAAACATCTCGACCCCTTCACTTTTCTCCAGAACCCCAAGCAGAGTATCCAGCTGAAGCGGTTTTACATTTGATCTTTTTTCTGAATTTTTAGACATAATTACTCAATATTGTTAACTAGTTCAAGATACTGATCATTGCGATCATACTCATTTACAAAAACCCCGAAACTGGAAGCCCCCGGCGAAAGAATTATCACGTCCCCCGGCTCGGCCCGGTCTTGCGCCTGTCCAAGGGCTTGGGGCATAGAGCTAACCGTCTCCACCCGACAGCTACTTGGTAACTTTGCCTGGATTTTAACACTGGCCCCGCCGGTAAACAATACCAAGGCTTTGGCATACTGAGGCACTATTTGACCATATTCGGTATAATCTAACCCCTTATCCGCCCCGCCTCCAATCACTATTATCCTACCTTTAAAAGCCTCGAGAGCCCTGACTGCGGCGATCACCGCTTCGGGAGAAGTGGCATTGTTATCATTATAATAAAAAACTCCCGACCGCTTGCCCAGATACTCCATTCGGCCCGGTAAACCGGAGTGATCCTCGAGTGTTTTTCTGACAATCTGATCCTCGACTCCGAGCTCTTTAGCTCCCAAATAAGCCAAGGCGGCGTTGTAGCGATTATGTTCACCCGGCAATCCGACAACCCACTCCGCCGGCAGATCCTGACCGGTCACCTCAAGAACTCGACCCGGCGGATTTGCTCGCCTTATCTTCCCGGCTACTTGTCGCCCGACCAACAACCGTGATTCAAGTGACTGAAATTTGAAAATATTAACCTTATCGGCAAAATAACGCTTCATATCACCCTTGTAATAATCCAAATGGTCCGGGAAAAAATTAGTGAACACCGCAAGATCCGGACTCAAGCGAGACTCCCCGAACCCCTGCAATTGCCAGGAATCAAGCTCCAACAAGACCAAATCCCCGGCTCTGATAACCCCCAAAAGCGGTAACGTAGCCAATCCGCGAACATTGCCACCCAAAAAAACCCGGCGCCCGGCCTGTTTTAGGATGTCATACAACATCTGAGTTACAGTGCTTTTCCCTCGTGTCCCGGTCACTCCGATAATCGACACCCCGGATGGAGCCAACCGACAGAACAGAGAAGCATCCATCTCGACCGGGATCTTATTTTGCTTTGCTTGATAGAGATAAAAAGAATCTAAGGGAACATTCGGAGCTCTGATGATCATATCTTGATGATAAAAATCACTATATCTATGACCCCCTAAGACATACTCTATTCCGGACAACCCCCTCAATTGCTCCAAGGCCGGGATCAATTCCGCCTCCGGCTTAAGGTCGGTCACGGTCAACTTGGCTCCGGCTTGATGCAAAAACCGAACCAACCCGATCCCTCTTCCGAGCAAACCAAGACCCATTATTAATATTTTTTTATTCCTAAAATAACCACTCTGGTCGTTTTTCATATACCATAATTATCAAAAAAACTTCAAAGAAAACAAAAACCACCAACCAAACAAGGATTATCTCCTTGTTAACAAATCAAGCAATACTCGATTGACAACTGAAAAACCGGTTAATTATACCATCTGGTTTCTCAAATGGCCACTCCAAAAACAAAATCTCTCAAACCACCGACAATGCACCCAAAGACCAACCCAACTCCACCACCTCTAAGACCAACAACCCTATGATCATTATACCCTAATTAAACGGATTAAAACATAAACTGATAGACAGAAACTGAATAAACTGCTAATCTAGGTTAGATCTTAAAGCCCAAATCAGAGCAATGAGAGAACAGACAGGAGGGAAACATGAAAAAAATTACCCAAACTCAAGCCAATTTATTGGAATTCGGTTTCACCTTGTTGCAAACCGAAACTGAAGAGGAGGGTCAAATACTAAAAAAACAAGGATTCAGTTTCGATAACCACCAAGTCGCATACTGCGACGAAGGCTTTTTGTGGTATAAACAAGGAGACGGGAAATTTCCCGAATCCATAAAGAATCCATAAAGCATGAATCCCTCAACACCCCGCCGGTTGACGCAACCGGCGGGGTGAAAAATTTTTAAATTTTATTTTTAGCCATTGATTAAAAACTGATCAAATTCAAGTGCGAGTGGTAGGACTTGAACCTACGACCTCTCCATTATCAGTGGAGTGCTCTGACCACCTGAGCTACACTCGCTAAACTTTACTCAACGCACTAACTTGAAATATACCAAAAAACCTCGATAAAAACAATCCTCGATAAAAATTATTTTTTACTCAAAAAAATAATACTTAATCCTGATCACCTGAAAGAAAAAACGCAAAAATAACTTTACGGCTTAAGATCTGATTTGCCCAAAAACCGGCCGAAGATAATTACCCCCGGCCGATTTGATGTTTGATAAATTAAAATCAGAACTATCAGTACTGAGATTTATACCAGCCATGATGAGGGTAATCCTGCCCGTCAACAATAAACCACTTTTCGTCGGTATGTTGCGCCTGGGCAGTTATATTCCAGCCGGCGTCGGTGAAGGTCGAAAGACTTTGCATTTCAGCGGTGGTTTGGCCGATGCCGCTTCCGTCCGATGTCGTTTGACCGGAGGTTTCGGTGTCCCAGAAGGAAGCATTTACAGAACCTTTGTAATAAGCATTCCCCACTAAACCGCCAACATCACTACCGGAACTCACAACAAAGCCGGTGGCGTAGGAATTATAGATATCACCAGGGTTGTAACCAACCAAACCGCCCACCTCATCATTGCCTTCAACACCACCGGTGGCATAACTGTCAAAAATGTCACCATAATTTCGCCCGACCAAACCGGCATTTTCATCACTTGAACCGGTAACATCTCCGAGAGCAAAAGAGCGGTTAACAGTATTGCTGTTGTAACCGACCAAGCCGCCGGTGTAACTTCTGCCGGTTACTCCCTCGGTGGCATAACTGTCAGAAATAGTGCTATTGTTTCGCCCCGCCAAGCCGCCGGTGTAACTGCCGCCGGTGACTCCCCCGGTGGTGTAACTGTCAGAAATAGTACTATTACTTTGCCCCACCAAACCGCCGGTGTAGTTGCCGCCGGTGACCAAACCTTCAGCGTAAGAGTTGTCAATAGTGTCGTACATACTGTTGCCTGCCAAACCGCCGGTGTAGTTGCCGCCGCCGTCAACTTCCGCTTCGGAATGGACATTGGCCACAGTACTGTTGTAGCCGTCTCCGATCATTCCGCCGACATAACTGCCGGCGCCGGTGATACTGCCGGTAGTGTAGCTGTTTGTGATCTCAGAGCCGACACTTTTCCCGGCTATGCCGCCGATATACTCATTACCGGTAATAATAGCGTTTTCCAGGTTCAAGGCATCGATCTCGGCTCCGCGCAGGTAAGCGAACAGCCCCTGGCGATCGTCACCGGATCGATCAATGTGCAAATTAGAGATCGTGTACCCTCCGCCGTCAAAACTGCCGGTAAAGTGGTCACTCGAAGCTTCACCGCCGATGGGTTCAAAGCCGGCTCCGCCGTTCCAAACTGAAAGTCGCATTCCACGGGGCTAACCCTGTGGAATCCCGGCTCCGCCGGGGCGACTGAAAGTCTCATTCCACGGGGCTAACCCTGTGGAATAAGATTTGAGTCTTCTTTTTAAAAACAGCTTACCGTAGTGAGTTTTAAAATACCTCTCCCTTCTTCGAGCGTCTTCTTGGTTTAAAC
>CAZVBR010000040.1:0-4224 GCA_964625755.1 uncultured Candidatus Saccharibacteria bacterium
GATTTAAGATCGGAATATTTTTAGCCTCTCGGCAGATCAAAAACTCAAACGGTTGCGGAAAAAGGGGTCAGGAGCATTTTTCATGATAAAATAACTTTACAATGCCTCGAAAAAAGGGGCCAGGAGCAATTTTCATGATAAAATAATTTTACAATGCCTCGAGTGGAGCGGGTAGATGTAAAAGACTGTTACTATCACATATAAATGTTCTCCCGGATAGGTAGACAGATCACCTGTGTTTCCAACATCAAAAGTGACCGCTCTCGGATCTCGATTTTCCTGCGAGGCCAGCTCTGCTTCCGTTTGAGCCAATCGCTCTGCTTCCAGGAATAAATAGCCGTCAATATCACTGCTCTGATTGGCTCTCCCTTTGACCATTGAGCCGTATAGCGTCAGCCCGAGAACATTGCTGTCTTCATCCGGTAGATTTTGGGTGCCCTTTTTAATTATGTTTAAGCGTTCTTTAACGTAGGCTTCATTTTGAATTTTAAATCTTTTTGGTCCCAGTTCGTTTTTTGTGGAATGTCTCTATGTTTGGGTACTCCTTCATTCATGTTTTTGGTGTGTTAGGGTCGAGAACCTTTTTACATTGACGAGACATGTCTAGGTAATACGGTTAGTTGTTAATATGAGCGATAACTATTTTTTAATTAAAAACAGTTGCTAAGGACGACTATTACTGTTCCAGATCAAGTTCTTGTTCATGTAGCTTATAAATTTCAGAAGGGGTTTTTCGTGCACCGAACTCTTTTCGGCACAGATTGTCACGTAAGTCTGATAAAGTTTTCAATATCGGCAGGAGAGCGGCTGTATTTTTTCTAAATTCTTCTATTGTGTTTTCATCATATTTTTCTTTATATTTCTCAATGCCATATTCGGCAGCGGCAATACCTTGAGCGTCAGTATGCAATCCCCGAGCTTTTATTTCCAAGTCGGCATCAATATTGACGATCAAGGTCAGGTTATCCATTTTTCCGGATTTAACTGATTCAACATAATTTTTTACTATTTGCGACCATCCATGCTCACCCGATATCTCCTCCAGGTCGTAAGCAACACTTTCCAGTTTCTTGAGAATCGGGCGCAGGGTTATGGGTACATTGATGTCATATCTTTCACCTAGGCTGTTGAAAGTTTTGTAAGCTAAGTTAACATTTTGGGCATTTTCAGATCCGGGTTCAAAATCTGATCGGTTGAAAGCCAAGGCGGCCAAATGACTCATGGGTTCGATCAGGTCTTCATTGTCTTCATTTCCTTTCGGGTCGGAGACCGTTTCTTCTTTCAAAGCTTTGGATACGGTTTCCACCCATTCAAATGTTTTAGGGCCATAAACGGTTTCAACGGCAGGATTCCATGGAAAATTTTGTCCGATAAAATTCAAAACTTCTGCGGCCTTTTTTTGTTTTTCTGCTAATTTGATCTGTTCGGGTGATCGGGGGTCCTCTTGAGAGTTGGTTTGTGGTGAACTGTTAATTTCTGAGTCATAAGCGAGTTTTTCTTTTAACTCGTTGTACCTGCTTGCCAATTGATGGTCATCAAGATCTTTGATCTCTTGGTCATATCTGGTTGGGTTTATTGAGCGAAAGTCGGTACGTATTTTTTTAAAAAAAACGTCCACCTCGTCTGTTTGCAGGCTCGACTGTTTTCTATAGTGTTTTAATCCCTGGGTTCTATTTATTAGATAGTTCAGTTCTTCCAGATCTTCCGGCCTGGTGGTTGGAGAAAAATCCGGAAGTAGGTGGGGGGATACCTTTCTTACTCGAAAGCGAAATTCACTCTTGTTCAGATAATCATCGAAAGTTTTATCAGATTTGATCCGGTCAAATATTATAGCTTGAAGGTCGTTATCATCAACCAAAAAAGAACGACCCTTAATAAGTGATGGTGAGTGTAATCGTCTCTCGATATAACTGCTCAAGATATTTTCAATGTTCAAATCCGGATATTTTTGAGAGACTTTATACAGTGTTTCAATTTCCGTACTATATAGTTTATCAATATGCATTTGTTGATAATACTTACTGAGCTTTTCGATAAGGACTGGTGGCAATTCTTCCGGAACCCCCTGTAATCTCATTAAATCTAAGGCTCGGGAGGCTAGAAATTCTTCCGCATTTAATCTATCCAATCGGGGTGATTTATCGGGCGGACTCTCAATGGCCATGAGATAATAAGACAAGATGCGTTTTAGATCTTCTAATTTGTTCGGATTGTCACTTGAGAGGCCCTCGCCAGCCGCAAATACCAGAGGTTCCATTCGGTCAAGGGTAAAATCGAATCTTTCAATTTGTTTGGTTTCTAGGTTTCTTTCGGCCCAGGTGGCATCTACGATTGAGGCGTTGGCAGTACCCTCTTTAGAAACAGTGATAAAGGTGTTCCAGGCATGGCCAGATTCGAGAGAGGAGTAATCACTGAGCTGTTTTTTCTTCATATCATATTCATGTCCGGACTCGTACAGACAGTAGGTATTATTCAGCCGACTGAACTGGGTTTGATTGGCTTTCAGAGCTTCAAAAACCGCTTTGACCACACCGGCAAAATTACGACAGATTCCGTTACCCTCCCATTCCGGGTTCGAATAAAGATTATTGTTTAATCCCTCTTGAAGTAGTTGAAGAGCGGTGCTTTTATCAGCCTCGGTTTTTAGATTTTTTTTGTTTAGTTTACCTAATTGTGGCTCAATCACATCAACCACATCGCTGTGTTTATACTTGGTCAGATCAATGACAATTTGAGTTGATAATTCAACCGCTTGCTTGGGTGTCAGAGAGTCTAAATTTTCAATGCCTAATTCAGTTGCTGTCTCAGTCCCATAGTTTTGCAGATAAGAGGTTAGAAAGGAGAACAGCTTGGTTTCCCAGCCTTCTTCTTCAATCGTATGTTGATAGGTGTCGGCACTCTTGCCAGATCCGTCTAGTCGACCATTTTTTGTCATATAATTTAAAATGGATTCTGGTATCTTGTGGGTGGTTTTTGACGGGGCAACATCAGGATTAAATCCACTGAACTCGGAAAAGGCGATTTTCTCGTCCGATGCTAATTGGATCTCCATGATCGGTCTGTGGGTTATCCGCTCAGCCTGTTCTCTGTGCTCTAGATAATAATCCCGGGCTTCATTCCAGGTGTTGAAATTTTTGCCTGTAGAACCGCCGACCAGGTTTCCCGTTTTCAGATCAATCAACCCCGGTATATAAACTATGAATCCGCCATCCGGGGTGTTTTCGATCCTGAAGAAGTTTTTGTCGTAACTTTTTTCTAAGGATATTATTTCAATAATTTCGTCTATCCTGGCTCTAGCTTCTTTGACAGCCTGTTCAGCTTCTTTTTTGGTTTGAAAAAACTCCGAACTGGTACCACAAACTAATCCGGTTTCCATATCAACTGCCGAAGGTAATCTGGCTTCAAAGCCGTCACTGACGGCAATTACGTCAAACCTAGAAATTTTTTCCGGTTTTTTTTGAGTTTCCGGGTTGATACTTTGTTCTGAGGAATTTCTTTTACTTTCCGTGCCGCCGGACGGTTTGGAGGTCGGTGGTTCAAATTTTTCCATGGCTTTTTGTTGACATTTAATTTAATGATAACTATTCTTTACTGATCAATTATTAGAAGCAATTCGATAAAATTATATAGCAGGAATATATAATTTTCAATGCATCGAAAAGTGTGAACTTAAGATAAATGATCATGTTGGCCCTTATGCTTAGCTGAAAATCGAAAGAGGGGAAGACATGGGAAAAATGAGGTCAGACACCTTTCTTTCATAAAAAATATGCATAATACACTCATGGCCTGAGTCCCACGTATAGATGTGGGTGGTGAAATATATCACTGCTTAAATCGATTTGTTGTTAGACGGCAAATATTTAATGACGCGAGGGACTGCAAACTCTTTGGAGATATTCTTAAAGAAGTCAATGATATGACTTCTGTTGATGTGTCGGTATATACAATTATGCCTAATCATTTTCATTTAATTCTGCAATCAGCTGAAGGTAGCGTTCTTTCAGGTTTCATGAAGAGATTAACTGCAGAAAAAGAGTCAGGAGCATTTTTCATGATAAAATAACTTTACAATGCCTCGAGCGGAACGGGTAGAGGTTAAGTCTTGATAAGAAGTTATAGTAAATAATGACAACAACTTATTGATCTAAACTCATAACATGATGGATCAACAACTAATCGATTACATTAAAAACCAAAGATCAAACGGAGTGGAAGACGAGG
>CAZVBR010000041.1:0-2734 GCA_964625755.1 uncultured Candidatus Saccharibacteria bacterium
TCGGAATGATCTCTGCGATCGGTTCTTTTATTCTTTATGTCATGTTCATCGAAGAGGGGGCGGACAAAGCAAGAACGGTCACTTTAACTTCCATTGCTGCCTATGAATGGTTTATGGCTTGGACTCTTCGATCCGAGACCAGATGGTTTTTAGCCAAAGAGGCATTCAGTAATTATTACTTGATCGGAGCCACAGTGTTAGTAATAGGTTTACAGTTTTTGGCGGTCTACCATCCATTTTTTCAGACCATACTTCAAACCACCCCGTTGACTGTAAATGATTGGGTAATGATACTAATGTTCGCTTCAACTTTACTGATCATTGAGGAATCTCGGAAAGTGATATTGAACTTAAGATCGAAAAATACATACAGCTCCTAAATTCCAGAGATCAAAAGGATTTACATTTTTTAAAAATAATAGCATAATAGTAAGCGGCATTTGAATCTTTAGGCGGTCGGATTGAAGGAGAAAGAGCGTGACGGAAAAAACCCGGTACCGGGTATGCATTTTGTATACCCACACCTCGGCCTCGGGTCGAGGGAGTCGAAGATTTCTCTTCGTCTGGGCCAAAAGCTTGGCCCAGGCCAAGAACATTGTCAGGGTCCGCCATTTTGGCGGGCGATCGTACGACTCCCTCGCCATAGGCGAGGGGATCTATTTTGACGACATTATGTCGTCGAAGCTCTAAAAACCGGCCCCGCCTATCAAAACAGGCGGGGCCTTGAACTTTTCGGATTTACGATCCGGGATATTTTTACATTAATCAATAAATGCTGTATTATAAAACTTAAGCGATATCTCAATATGGTCGGAATTTCCGGACTGAATTAAGTGATTAAATATCCGGCTTCGGAAAAATTTGAGTTAAAATTGGCGGTCTTTAGTTTTGATTATTTTTGGTGACATTCGGTGCTTTGAAATTAACTTTTGAATCAGCAGAGAAGCTATCAGATGCTATCATCAGGTATTTAGTTTAGCGTTACTGTATTTTGGTTTATGTGTTCTTCAATTAATTCCCAAAATACCCAGTGGCTTAAAAAACAGATCAATAGTTTTCGGTTTAGTATTTAAATTAATTTATTAAGCATTTTGCCGGAAAAAATTAATCTAGATCTCTGCTTTCTTATTATGATCAACCGCTACACTACACCTCTAATAACTCCCAAGAAACTAGCCGAATCAATACCGGCAGATGAATCGGTTAGAAAATCGGTCTTTTTGAATCGTGAAGAGATCAGGGCTATTTTACGAGGTGAGGATAACCGGGTTCTGATCATTGTTGGTCCTTGTTCTGTTCACGACCCGGATGCTGCCAGAATCTACGCCCAAAAGATCACCGAAGTTCGATCTCAATTACCTCATCTGAAACTGGCAATGAGAGTTTATCTTGAAAAACCCCGAACCAGTGTCGGTTGGAAGGGGTTGATCAACGATCCTTATTTGGATAATTCTTTTGATATAGATCAAGGCTTAAGATCAGCCCGGCAGTTATTACTTGATATTAATCAATTAAATATTCCGGTGGCTACCGAATTTCTGGAGCCTTTTACCCCTCGATACCTTCAAGATCTGGTTAGCTGGACCGCCATCGGTGCCCGGACCGTAGAATCTCAAACTCACCGACAGATGGCCAGTGGTCTTTCTATGCCGGTCGGATTTAAAAACCCGACTCACGGTGATCTGTTCACTTCTATTTATGCTCTTAAAACCAGCCGTGAACCGCATCATTTTCTAGATATCGACGACCATGGTCGGGTTGGCGTAACTCATACTCGAGGCAACGATGAGACCCATATTATTTTAAGAGGTTCTCAAGACAAAACCAATTACGATAAGGTAAACGTAAAGGAGGTTCAGACAAAAATCGAAGAAGCCGGAGAAAGTCCAAAAATACTGATTGATTGTTCCCACGCCAACAGTAACGGGCGGGCAAAAAATCAACCCAAGGTGGCTAAAGTTGTAACAGATCAAATCGTAAGCGGTAATAGTAATATTTTGGGTTTGATGCTTGAGAGCAATCTGGAATTCGGAAAACAAAAATTCGCCCCGGGAGAAACCAAACCGAGTGATCTAAAATACGGGGTATCGATCACCGATGAGTGCCTGGGTTGGATCGAGACTGAGCGCTTGCTAATCGACATCAATGAAGAACTCGGGTCCATTTGAGCCGACCCGGATCAAATTTAATTCGGTTTTTCTGTTAAGATCCGGATATATCTCTAAAGATGATTTTTGAATTTCTTGATCCTCTAAACCCGGTCAGATCGTTTGGACGTTTCTTGATCCTGACCCACTTCCATTAACAGCCGAAAATGAAGTATAATTATAAAAATTACAAACAATAGGCTATGGAGGTATCAAAAATCGATCAACACTCAAATCATAAGTCAAAAAATTACGATCAAGACAGAAATACCCGAAAAGGCATACTGCACTTCCTCGTAAAACATAAACAGTTTCTGGTGATATTATTGTTTACATTATCCTGGACCATTGGATTGTTTTTTGTTTCCCCTCAGGAAATAGTCTCGACCATCGGATTAGAAGCCGGTTACCTGATGATCTTCGTGACTGCTTTTATTGGAGTTTCTGGTTTAGCTTCTGCTCCGTTTTACGCTACTCTTGTTACCTTTGCCTCAACCGGGGAGTTCAATATCTTTCTTTTGATCCTGGCAGCTGCTCCGGCTCGAGCATTCGGTGATTCAGTATTTTTCTTTTTGGGCCACCGGGGC
>CAZVBR010000041.1:2834-4191 GCA_964625755.1 uncultured Candidatus Saccharibacteria bacterium
AAATTCCGGAAGGTAATTTATGCTTTGAAAATAGAAAAACATTAAGTTATAATTATTACTATGATCAGAGAATCAGACAAAAAAAGTACGATGAACTTCAAAATACCGGCATTTATTGTTCTGGTAGTTGCTTTAGGTTTGCTGGGATATGGTCAGTGGCTCAGTCAAGAAGAAATCACTGAATTATCGATCAGACTAAATGCCACAGAAAACAAATTAAACGAAACCAGAGAGAATCTTGAAAGTAATATAGCCAAAACCCAGGCAGAGCTTGTCGAGTCCTTGCAAGATGAAAGGGAGAATATCAATCGAATCAACCGACAAATTGCACAGTTCGAAGATGAGGTCGGGGATATTTCCGGTTCAGTCGGAACGTTGGAGAAATTAACTCGGACCGATCCACAGTTACTCCAAAAATACTCCCGGGTATTCTTTCTAAATGAGCATTATCAACCACCTCGACTAGAAGAAATACCGACGGAGTATGTTCAGGATGAAAACCGAAGACACCGGATCCACGCAGAAGTACTGCCGTTTTTGGAGAGTATGGTCAGAGAAGCGAGAAACGATGGTATCGACCTTCTTGTGGCTTCAGCTTTTCGATCTTTTGAAGAGCAGGCTAACATCAAACACAATTACACCATAACTTACGGTGCTGGCACCGCGAATCAATTTTCCGCCGACCAAGGATACTCTGAACACCAATTAGGCACCGCGATCGATTTTACCACTCAAGAATTAAGCGGTCAGTTAAGAGGGTTTGAAAATGACCCGGCTTACGACTGGCTCAGAGAGAATGCTCATCGTTTCGGTTTTACTATTTCTTACCCGGAAGAAAATGAGCATTATATTTTTGAACCATGGCATTGGCGTTTTGTCGGCGTGAAATTGGCAACCGATCTTCATGAAGCCGGTGATTATTTCTATGACTGGGATCAGAGAAAGATCGATGAATACTTGATTCATATATTTGATAACTCATGAATGCTTTAGATACATTATTAAATTGGTTAACTTCCGGGTTGGTTGTACTTGCCATTGCTTACATTATTCCCGGGGTAAACATAGACAGCTTTTTCATAGCCCTGGCGGCGGCTCTGGTTTTGGGGCTTATTAATGCCTTTATCAAACCGGTGATCTTTATTTTAACTCTACCGATAAATATTCTGACTTTGGGAATTTTTACTTTGGTCATCAATGCTTTGATGGTCATGTTGACGGCAACCATTGTACCCGGCTTTGAGGTGGTGGGATTTTGGTCCAGTCTGTTATTTGCCATAATTCTGTCCCTTACGAATATCGTGTTGCGACATATAAGTTTAAAGGCTGATATCGATCGGTATCATTGATCAAAGAA
>CAZVBR010000042.1:0-4164 GCA_964625755.1 uncultured Candidatus Saccharibacteria bacterium
AGGTGAAAGCCTTCGGCGATTATTGTTTCGTCAGGCCGGGTAGGACTCGAACCGAGTTTTGCCGGGTCCCCGCAGCAGCGGGGGCAAAACGAGTGGGGGTCGAGGGAGTGAGATATTTATGAGCCGGCGGTGAAATAAATATCCACGAGAGTGACCGAGTCCTACATCGCCCACAAAAAACAAAACGAGTCTTTAATTTTATTCTTATGGCCCACAAACTCCCAAATTGTCCCCCCGCCAGGAATCGAACCTAGATCAAGAGCTTAGAAGGCTCCCGTTTTATCCGTTAAACTACGGGGGGTAAAATTACCAAACGCCACAAGCACAAGCCCGGGCACGGCACCTCCTGGCTCACTCGAAGCTATCACTGTAGAATTGTAGCCGAGCGAGATCTTTCGGTCAATCATTCCTCATAACACCCGACCGGAACAAAGCCGGAGGTTCTCATTTTTAACCTTTTTCTCCCGATCAGCCACAGACCAGCTCATTCCTCCTCTTTTTCGGTAAAAATCCCCATCTCCTCTCCAACCTCAACCTGCAAAAAACCAAATTCCACTCCCCTGGCTCGAAAGTCAGTTATCAACTGATTTAACTCTTCGGCCGAAAAAGGGCTGACCAGCATTTGAAGATCCTCAACCGCCATCTCTTCTTTACTTTGAGAGAAATCATAGTAAGACAGCCAGTAATAATAAAGACCGACGTGTGTCACTAAAACCAGAAACAGGAGCGTCATAAAACCCAAGATCAAAATTCGCCAGTCCTTTTCCGGGTCAGAACAGAACGCCAAAGGATCCTTATCCCTCCATGATCTTATTTTTGTCCACATTTGTTTTAATTTTGACATACCACTACTTTTCCACTAAACCCAACAAAACCATGTTCAATTCTCCCGACCAATACATTTCATCACTTGTAAAAGAACCGGGGGTCCAGAGAGAGAAATCCTCGATTTTTAACAGAAACGGCAGTTGTGGCAAACGCCCGAGAAAACTCCTCAATCGACTCTCACTTCCGGTCAACAGCAAGGTCAGACCCACCCTCTCTGACCTCTCTTCGAATCTTTCCACCGAAAGGTCTATTTCCTTATCTTTTGCCTCCCTCTCTAATCGTTCAATAAACCCTATCAGATCATCTTCAGAGATAAAAAGTTTATTTAATTTCTTGATCGAATCTTCGGCTTCCTCGAGCTCGTTTTTTAATTCATCATGCCGGCCAACCTGACTCAAAGCACTCTCGATCTCAGCCGATACACTCTCCAGTTCGGATACTTGTCCGGACAACAAATACCAACCCCCAAACCAAAAAGCACAGGCGCCGGCGATCAAAAAACCGACCAGTATCAATGCTTTGTAATGTTTAGGTATCATAAAATATTTTCCTTATCGCCGATCCAAAAAAATTTTTAAAGTAAAATCATTATCACGTTCCCGCAAAAGATCGGTCCGAGAGTACTCTATCTCGGTCACTTTTTCCTGTTTTTCGACCTCATCAATAAATTCCCGTAAAACTTGTCTTTCTTGAGCCATCCCTTGAAACACTAATTCCGCCCGGTTGTCACTCTTCTGTTCAAATGAAATATCCGACAGAGTAACCTCCGGCCGGAGAACTTTATCAACAAAATCAAACACTTCTTCCGGGTACCATTGATCCAACACACTCTCAGCCAACTCCTTTCGGGCCTCAACTTTACTCGACTTTTCAGTCAAAACCTCCATATCTCGAACTCGGGAATCGGCCTTGACCATATCTCGACGAGATTCCAATGACTCCAACTCTATCTGTAGCAACCCCCCGATCGGTAGCAAGAAAAAAGCACTGATCACCACGATCAAAGCCAGAAGTAAACCTCCGATCATCAATCGCCGATGACGATACTCGTTGATAACCTCCCGCCTTTTTTTTAATGGTAAAAGATTAATCATGATCAATTCACTGCCCTTAAAGCTAAGCCTAACGCTGTACTATACCGCAGCGAGTCGTAAAAACTCAAAGCCGGAACCGTTTCGTCAACTGATAAAATATTCCGCCAAGGATCTCCGATCTTTACCGGCAAAGAAATATTCGAGGCCAAGTAATTATCCAACCCGAGCAAAGTCGATTCCCCGTTGCATAAAATTATTTGGGATACCGCCTGGGAATCAAGCGGTTGATGACTGCGCCAGTACTTTAAAATATTCCCTATTTCATCCCTCAGAACAGACGCCGAAGCAATGATCACCTCAAACACATCCGCGTTGTCACTGGATCGCAGAAGACCTTTTGCGATCTTGAGCTTTTCTGCCTCTTCAAAACTGATATTTAACTTCTGGGCAATATTTTCCGTAACATACATACCTCCGACACTGTCAACAGTTGAAGTGAAAGATACCTTCGTGCCCTCTACAACCGCGAAACTGGTTCGAGTTTTACCGATTCCGACGATCAAAGACACCCCCTCGGTATCCGGCCCAAGCAAAGAGCGAGCCAGGGAATGAGCTTCGATCTCAAACGCCAAAGGCTGCCATCCGGCCTTTTCCAAAACATAGTAATAATTTTTCACTAATTCGGCCGGCAAAACCGAAACACTAACGTCCACCCGGCCTTTGCCCCCCGGCACTCGACGGATCACCTGATAATCAAATACGATATTATTTCCGGACAAGGGCACATATTCTTCAAGTTGCAACTCGATACTTTGCCGAAGTTCTTTGTTCGAGACCAAAGGTAAACTCATTCTGACCACGTAGGCCTGTTCTTCCGGCAAAGAAATGACCACTCGATACAGACCGTGCTTCTCTCGCAATTTTTTTAGCGCCTCGATCACCGGCCGGCTTTTTTTCACCTCGCCGTTTTCTATCGCTCCGGCCGGAATAGCCTGATAACCATATCGCTCCAGACGCAAGGCCCCCTTATGGTATTTCAGTTCGGCGAATTTTATCGAGAGATCCGATATGTCCAAACCAACCGCCGGCATCGACAAATAGGCAGGGGGTGGGAACGCCTTAAAAAAACCGGTCCGTTTTTTCATGCTTTAATTATACAACGAAATCAATAGAGATAAAAATACAAAAACAAAAAAACCACCACCAACCCGGCCACCAAAGTCAGATAATTAAAGTACCGATAGATCAACCTTCCGGCAAGCCAGCCATAAAGCTTCAGAACATAACCAATGATCAAAAACCGAATCACCCGTCCCAAAACCGAGGCCCCGAGAAAAACAAACCAATTTATACCAAAAAAACCGGCTCCGATCGTAAACACCTTGTAAGGTATCGGAGTAAAAGCTGACACAAAAACCGCCCAGAAAGCGTTGTCGGCAAACATTTGCCGAGCCACTTCCATTTCGGACTCCAAGCTATAAAACTCGATCAAGGGGCGCCCTAAAACATCAAAAGCCCCCCAACCGATAAAATACCCCGCAATACCACCCAAAACCGAGGCCATGGCAGTCCACAACGAATAAAATAACCACCCCCTGGGTTTGGCGATCAAAAATGCGATCAAAAACGGCTCGACCGGCAAAACAAAAAAAGCGGCTTCCGCAAAAGCGATCCCGGCCAGCCACCACTTAACGTATGCGCTTTCCACTTTTTCCATCACCCATTCCTTGGCGCGACCCTTCCATTTATCAAGCAGATCAAATATTGCCATAGTGTTTATCCAAAAAACCGCTCAAGATCAAAGCTGCCGCCCGGGCATCGGTTTTTTCATCTCGCCCGATCAATCTTTCCGCCGCTTTGGTGGTCAAAGTTTCATCCTCCCAAACCACCGGCAGGTCGGTGGCCTCACTTAAGGCCCGGGCAAATACCAAAGAATCCTCAACCACCGGATTATCCGCTCTCCGGTAATTAACCGAGCGTCCGATAACTATCTTGACCACTTCTTCTTTTTGACAGATTTCGGCCACCTGGCTTACGGCTTTTTTACCGGCAAAGATCACCGCGTACGGTTGCGCCAAGCGACTCTCCGTACTCCCGATGGCCAAACCGATTCTCTTAGTACCGTAATCTACCCCTAATAAACGCATAAGAATATCATATCACAAACAATTGATATTCGGAGTTGTTCTGTTATAATCGTCCCAGGGAATATATACGGAGGAGTCGCGTAATTGGTATCGCACCGGTCTTGAAAACCGGCGTCCGCAAGGACTTGTGGGTTCGAGTCCCACCTCCTCCGCCA
>CAZVBR010000043.1:0-3732 GCA_964625755.1 uncultured Candidatus Saccharibacteria bacterium
AGTGAAGTATTATTGAAGGGAGAATTAGTGTCTTAAAAGAGGGGTACCTGCCAATAATCTAAAAGTTCTTGATTGATCATGACCGATGTTTTATTCAATTAATTATATTAATATTATACAATAACCCGTCTTTAAACTCCTAACGTACGTAATGTTAGCCGCTCGAAAGCGGTGAAGTCGGCAATGATTTTAGTCTGGTTGCGATATATGATTTAGGTGGTCATTTATGAAATTTAATGACGGCTTTAGAGTTCTAACAATAATCAATCTCCCTGCCGACCACTAACCACAGACCACGATCTACCGACTACTAATTCCAAACCCCAAAATCAGCCAAATTTTGACGATCTCATAATATTCGTAATTGATACGCTCCCAATTTTACCCCCTTATTCACCCAACCCCCATATCCTAGAACAAAAACTCGATGAGTTATTGATCGTAAAGTTAATAAGAATTTTTTAGTCTTTTTTCCCGTTTAAAACGTTCCAGAGCCAATGCAATAAGGCGGTCTATAAGTTCAGAGTAAGAAATTCCGCTTGCCTCCCATAAACGCGGGTACATGCTAATATTCGTAAACCCGGGCATGGTATTTATCTCATTTACCACCAACGAACCATCACTTTTTAAGAACAAGTCAACTCTTGCAAGGCCCTCGCAAGACAGGGCTTTGAATGTCTTGATCGCCAGATCGCGAACTTGTTCGGATGTCTCAGTTGAAATATTAGCCGGGATCTCAAGACCCGCTCCGTGCTCATCAATATACTTAGCTTCGTAAGAATAAAAATCATGATTTGAGATCACTTCCCCGACCCCGGAAGCAACAGGGTCTTGATTGCCAAGAGCAGAACATTCAAGCTCCCTTCCGGCTATAAACTCTTCGATCAGAACTTTGGTATCGTACTGAAAAGCCTCACTGACGGCTTTCTCGAACTCTGCTTCACTTTTAACCTTACTGATACCGACCGATGATCCGAGATTGGCCGGCTTCACAAAAAACGGCGATCCAAGATCAGCGGCTGCCGTTTCAAAATCAATTGTATCGCTTTCTTTTATGGTCAAGTATTTACCTATCGAGATCCCCGCATCTCGTAACAATCGCTTCGCAATGTCTTTGTCCATGCCGACGGCAGAGGCCAAAACCCCGGCCCCCACAAAGGGCACCCCGGCTAATTTCAGTAACCCTTGAACAGTGCCGTCTTCACCAAATGGCCCATGAAGAATGGGGAAAATAACATCGATCGTTGACCGGGGATCTTTGTCCGAAAGACCGGTTAGCTGACCGCCGCTTTGAGGGGCGATAATCACACCCTGTTTATTTTCTTGATTGAGTTTAATTAGTTTGGGGTCACCGGCATTGAGTAGGAATTTCGCCTGATCCGGTAAAAGCCACCGCCCGGTTTTATCAATACCGATAAGTGACACCTCGTATTTGTCCTTATCTATTGCATCAACGACATTTTTTGCCGACTGAAGTGAAACCTCATGTTCAGCCGACTTACCCCCGAACAAAATTCCAACTCGGATCTTTTTTGTCATTAGACCAATTGTACTACTTTTTACCACTCGGTTTAAGTAAACGGCATCCTTACGACCCCAGATCTCACGGAGCATAAATACCATTAACAGACTCAGTCTAAAATTTTAAGATCTTTGACCCTGCAAGAGGCTCTAAATTTATCCACCTTACGACTGCAATAGGTTTCGTATCTTTATTTGTGTTCTTTTGTAAACTCATTAACCAACTCCGAGATCTGATCTCTGACATTTCTGGTAAATTCAAGATCTTTTCCTTTCGGATCCGGGACGTTCCACTTTGTAACTTTTGGGTTGTTATTTAAATAATCCGGGATCAGATCATTGTCGTCCATGACAAGAATGATCTTATCAACACTCTCTGCCATATCCTCGCTAATTTGTTTCCTCAAATTTTCTGAGATATCAATACCGATCTCATCCATCACTCTCAAGACTTCATCGATATTTGGTGTTAATTCGCCGATCGGCTGTGCGGGACCGCTTAATTTAGTACCGGCAGAAAAGACCTTGAGCATGTCATTGGCTTGTCTTTTTAACAGCGCCTCGGCCATCTGACTCCGGCCTACATTTCCGCGACATACAAACAAAATATTCATAATATCTATAATACCACGCGGGTATTTACTTATTTAAAATGAGCGACAACCTATCACAAATTGACTGACCGCCTCAAGCTAAGATCATTTATAGATCAATTAGCCTTTGAGCCTAGGCCAAAAAAGCCCTATCTCTCATAACAACGAAACGTGCTTGATACGGCTCCGACGGGTAATGCCTATCCATGAGCAACAATAAATCATCAACTGATTTCCAGAGTGGCTTAAAACCGGCATCGATCTCTCCTTGCTCATACTGCGGATCACCGATCTTGCCGCAAACACGACACAGATAACCGTATGACACATAAAGAGAATCGTAAGTATTTCTGTATTCAATGATGACACCTAGCTCATTTTCAACAAAAACCTGACAGTCAACTTCTTCCATAACTTCCCGCCTTAGGACTTCTTGTCTTTCTTCATTATTCCGTAAAGAAACTTTTTCTCCTCCCCCTAGATAGCGTGGCAATCAAGGTTATATAATAGCTATTTTCATAACTTACTTTTTAGGTCTTTGATTATATCCTTGCCGGTATCATTATTCAAAACACGGGTATTCTTTGATAGAAAATTGAGATCCACAAACCTTCTTTCTGCTATCTCAAACTTGTTTGGAATAAATTCGCTACATGTATCCAGCCTGGCAAAATACCTAGCCTGTCGAGATTTAGAAAGAATTTTTCCATCCTTTTGCACTTTTACAATAACATTACCAAGAAGTTCAAGATCTTTTATCTGACACTGAGCTTCTTCTCTCACCTCTCGTTGAGCACAATCTTCTCCGGCTTCATCTACATAACAACCGCCGCCAGGCAATGAATAATGGCCCTCGCCCTCATCTCTCACGGCAATAAACAAACCGTCAGAGTCTCTTACAAAAACCATCACTTGAGTTATAGGCAATCTTGCAAATCCCGAGTCTTCAGCTTTAACGTATTCAAATTCAAATTCATAGTCCTGCAATTCATAATGCTTAACTACGTAACCAAATATCTCTAGTAATTGACCGTTATCTTTTCTTGCATTGAGAACTTCTTTTGCTTCAGAAATTTTATAAGCCTCTCTTTTCTTTACGTCGGGCGCTAAGTCAATTGATAAAACTTCTTTTACAAATGACATGGTTACCGGCAGTATGTTGTCTTTTGAGAATCTCCCAGATTTACTATTTTTAACCAATACGTATCCAACGATTTCAATATCATCAATATTTACTCCGGCTTCTTCTTTCGATCCTCTCTTTAATGCTTCCTTCCAATTTTCACTATTTTCAATTTTTCCACCGATAACATCCCACCAATCATTCTGTTTCTGAACCAACACCACGTTCATCCCAATGAACGCAAAGGTGATTGGTGTCAATATTGGTAAATCCTTTGGCAAAGTATCAGATAGAACAAATTCGTATTCAGTCGTAATATTATTTTTTTTATCTACAAATTTTTTCATACATCTCGCTCGATTAACTTTTTATAGATTTTGAGATTCCCCTCGTATTCCTTATCCTGCTTTGACTCACTTCCTGATCTTGGTGGATGATTTATATGTAGTACCCCAGTCTTCAACACAGGTACAACAAATGCACCAGAAGCAATAG
>CAZVBR010000044.1:0-3606 GCA_964625755.1 uncultured Candidatus Saccharibacteria bacterium
GATCTCGACGATGAGGATCTAAGTATTCCGGAAGAAGACGAAGAGTAAAACAAAAAAAAATCCGCCCCTTGACTTAAGGGGCGGATTTCTTTAATCACACTTTTATTTTAATGAATTTTTTCTTACCCAACTTCAAGGTCATATTTTCGGTGGCCACTTGATCCGGGTCGGTTATTTTTTCTTCCGGTAAAACAGTCACCGCTTTCTGATCCACCAGGCGTCGCCAGTCACTTTTTGATCTCACCAACCCAGCCGTCAATAGAACCTCCCCTATTCTATCCCCGGACTTGACCCGAACTTCCGGGATCTCGGATTCCGGGGTTTTTTTATCTTGAAAAGTCTCTTGAAACCATTGCTCGGCCTGTTTGGCTTGCTCATATCCGTGATATAAACTCACGATCTCCCGAGCCAAGGTCATTTTAGCATCCCGAGGATGACCGGCTGTTACTTTTTCCGCCTCTTCTCGGTCAAACTCCGTACATAACTCAAACGCCAACGGCATTATCTCATCCGGCCAACTCATTACCCGACCGTACATTTCATTTGGTGGATCATTTAGAGTAACCATATTCCCTTCGGTTTTGCCCATTTTCTTCCCACTGACCGGATCTTCCAGTAATTTCAAGGTCAAAACCATCTTTTCCCGGTCAAGGGTTTTCATCATGGTTCTCCCCATTAACATATTAAATGTCTGATCAGACGCCCCGACCTCAAGATCAACTCCCAAAAAAACCGAGTCATAACCCTGGAGCAAAGGGTATAAAAACTCATGAAGATAGATCGGTTTGCCGGTCTTAAGGCGTCGTTCGAACATATCCCTCTCCAGCATCTGACCAACGGTTACCTTTGATGTCCAGTTGATCAACTCCGACAAACCAACATTTTTCAACCATTGACTATTGTAAACGATCCTGGTTTTAGACAGATCAAGGATCTTTTCCAACTGCCCTTGCCAGTTCTCTAAATTCTTCTTAACTTCTTCCTCGGTTAAAACCTGCCGGGCCGCTGTTTTATCGGTCGGATCTCCGATCATGGCCGTAAAATCCCCCACCAAAATGATCACCTCGTGGCCCAGATCCTGAAACTGCTTCAACTTCAACAACCCGGCTCCGTGACCGATATGCAGATCCGGACCGGTCGGATCAAACCCTTGATAAAGAGTGATCTTCTTTCCAGACACTAAAAGCTCCCTCAGAGCCTCTTGATTTGGGTAGATCATTTCCACCCCTTTGGTTAAAACCCGTTCGATCTTGTTGTTTTTGGAGGTCATTGCCAAAATTCTACCATTCTTTACTATTTTTGACCAGATGTGGTATAATCACACTCATGATCAAGAAGCAGCGATCGTATAAAACCTTTATTTTCAAAACCATTCTCCTGATAGTTAGCGTTATTTTACTGATCTCGGCCGGAGTGATCATCTGGATCATTACTATGCCGTTGCCCGACTTTGAGTCCTACTTTGAAGACCGAAAAGTCGAACAATCAACCAAAATATTCGACCGAACGGGAGAACACCTGTTGTTTAATGTTCACGGAGACATCAAAAGAACTGTGGTGCCCTTGGAAAAAATCTCCCCTTATATCATCGGGGCCACTTTGGCGATAGAAGATGCCGAGTTTTACCACCACCGAGGTGTTCGGCCCATGGCTGTGATCAGGGCTAATATCATTAACTTAATGTCCGGCCAGATAAAACAAGGTGGTTCAACTTTGACTCAACAGACCGTAAAAAACACCCTGCTCACTCAAGACCAAACCATCACCAGAAAAATAAAAGAAATGATCCTGTCTTTGAAACTCGAGCAAACCATGACCAAAGACGAAATACTATCTATGTACCTAAACGAATCACCTTATGGAGGAAATGTTTACGGTGTTCAGGAAGCCGCTTTGCGTTTTTTCAACAAAGACGCCTCCGAAGTTAGCATCGCCGAAGCCGCCTACTTGGCAGCCTTACCCCAAGCCCCGACCTTTTTATCACCCTACGGCAGTAACCAAAGCAGACTAGATAACCGCCAAGAATTAGTCTTGAGAAGAATGAAACAGCTGGGAGTAATCGATGAAGAAGAGTATCAAGAGGCCCAGGCAGAAAAAGTAACTTTTGCCGCTCCGGATTCTCGAGGTATAAAAGCTCCTCATTTTGTATTCTATGTCATAGAAAACTTAGTTGAAAAATACGGCGAAGAAGCCCTAATGTCCGAAGGCTTGGAAGTCATCACGACCTTAGACTGGGAAATGCAACAAAAAGCCGAAAAAATGGTCAAGGAATATGTAGACGATAATGTCAGAAACTTTCAAGGTTCTAACGCCGGCCTAGTGGCTTTAGACCCGAAAAACGGCGGGGTTTTAGCTATGGTCGGTTCAAGAGATTACTTCGACACCGAAAATGACGGCAATTACAATATCGCCCTGGCCAAGCGCCAACCCGGCTCCTCTTTCAAACCCTTTGTCTACGCCGAAGCCTTTAACCAGGGCTTCACCCCGGAAACAGTGGTTTTTGACCTAAGAACTGAATTCAGCACCGGCTGCACCTGGAACAGTCAACCCCGAAGAAGTGGGGCCCAGTGTTACAGTCCAGCCAATTACGATGGCAGATTTGTCGGCCCGATCAATCTCAAAAACGCCTTAGCTCAATCCCGAAACGTGCCGGCCGTTAAAACTCAGTACCTGGCCGGTTCTGAGAACACGATTCAATTGGCCAACGAGCTCGGGATCTCGACATTATCAGATCACCGTCTATACGGCTTAACTCTAGTTTTGGGAGGTGGTGAGATCAGATTACTCGATATGGTGGGCGGTTACGGAGCTTTTGCTCAAGACGGAATGTATCACGAGCCGACCGGTATAAAAAGAATAATCAACCATGAGCAAGAAACTATTTTCGAAAATGAATTTTCGGGAAAAAAGGTTCTACCGACCAATACCGCCCGTCAAATATCAGACATCTTATCTGATAACACCGCCAGATCAGCCATGTTTGGCCCTAATTCTGTTTTAAATGTCGGCCGTAATGTGGCTGTCAAAACCGGAACCACCAACAACCATCGTGACGCTTGGACATTCGGATACACTCCGGAGATAGTTGTTGGAGTTTGGGCCGGAAACAACGACAACACCCCGATGGCCAGAACATCTGCCAGCGCCATTATAGCCCCTTTGTGGAATAGGTTTATGAGAGAGTATCTGGCCGAAAACCCTTCTTCTGACTTCACTCCCCCCCAAAGCACCCCCTCAAACGCCAAACCGGTGTTACGGGGAATATGGGAAGGAAGTGAGAGCTACTTTATCGACACAATATCCGGAAAATTGGCCACAGAGTACACCCCGGAAGAAACCAAAGAAGAGGTGTTTCTTAACCGAGTAAGAAGCATTCTTTACTGGGTGGACAGGAACGATCCGACCGGTCCGCCCCCCAACAACCCAGAACAAGACTCTCAATTCAATCTCTGGAACACCCCGGTTAGATTATGGGCCGCGAGTCAAGGTTTCCACGACGAAGACCAGTCTGATATTCCGGAAGAAACCGACGATGTCCATATCCCGGAAAACTTCCCTCAAGTTGAAATAGAACTTACCCCCGAGAGTATCGAGTCGGCAACAGAG
>CAZVBR010000045.1:0-3515 GCA_964625755.1 uncultured Candidatus Saccharibacteria bacterium
ATCGCGATCTGAGTCCTCGGATAATTAGCCCGGGAATCAGCTCGACCGCCTCCCAGCTGAACGGCCCCGCCAAAAAGCAATTGATTGCCGGCTAAAATAGTGTTTTGCACTATAGCCGAACTTACAACATCCAAGCCAACGTCACTACTGCCCCCTTCGGTATTTAAAATCAAACTGCCTTTCTTTGCTTGCTCATTTGAGCTGACATTTAACGGAGGGTGGCAAGCATCATTCTCAGGCGGACAATCAGGGGCGTCTTCTCTGGGTGGTGGATTGTAAGCCATGGCCCCACCCGCGGCAAACAGTAAAGCCCCAGCTAGAAATCCGGTAAGAGTGTATTTGAAATATTTCATAATAAAATTATTTTAATAATAAACGGCTAATTTTTTACAACAAACAACCGGGTGCCCGGTTGTTATGATTAATTACCTTGGTCTAACAACATTTCCCTAAACGCTTCCCGATCCTCTTCTGTTGACCTTTGAGGTTCTTGTTCGGCCAGAATATTTATAAATTCCTCTCGATCTTCTTCCGTTAGCGCTCTCTGGTCGGACTCCTCCTCTAGCATTTCCTCAAATCTCTGCCTCAGGTCTTCACTTTCTGTTATCTCTTCTTCAGGTTCTTGGGTGGGAAATACCGCCCACCCCAAACCGACGACAATAAAGAGCACCAAAATCACTAAAACCACCCACACCCACGGCCGAAGCTTTACTTTCTTAGTTGACCCCGAATTAAAACGAACTTCGTTTTGCTGATCGTGGTCTTTCCCTGTTTGATCCATATTCATATTGCAAAATATTTATATAATTATATTATAAACCTCGCCACAAGAAATGCAAACCCTAACCTGATCATTCGAGGAAACTCACCCTCAAATCGGTCTTTGACCCAAAGAACTTTGTTTGACAATCACGGTCAATGTTAGTATTATAAGAAATAATTAGCCCGCTGTTAGAGCTCGGGCGTTTTTTAACTAAAAATCAATATGCTAAACCTCAAAACAATCAAACCGGCTTTGGAACAGATGGAGGAAGAACGCAATATCCCCCAAGAAAAAATAATCGATGCTATCGAAGACTCTTTGACCGCCGCTTACAAAAGAGATTACGGCAAAAAGGGCCAGATCATTCGGTGTAAACTTAATATGGAGACCGGGGAAACCGAGTTCTCCCAGGTCAAGATAGTGGTTGATGAGACTCTGGTCAGAATGACAGATGAAAAAACGGACGAAAATGACGAACGTCCCAAGTTCAATGAAGACCACCACATACTCATAAGTGACGCCCAAAAGATCAAAAAAAATATCGAACTGAACGAAGAGATCGTTTTCCCTTTAGAAGTGCAAGAAGATTTCGGCCGGATCGCGGCTCAAACAGCCAAACAGGTTATCATCCAAAGGATCCGAGAAGCCGAAAAAGTATCGATCTTGGAGGAATACTCGGAAAAAGAAGGTGAAATAGTGAGCGGAAAAGTTCAAAAAGTAGAAAGGGGGAATGTCTATATCGACCTGGGTCGGACCACTGCTTTTCTCCCTTACGAGGAGCAGATCGCCGGGGAGTATTACCGGCAAGGCGAAAGAATAAAGGCTTACTTATACCTGGTTGAAGAAAACAACCGAGGAGTGAACATCAAACTGTCACGGTCTCACCCTAAATTTGCGGCCAAATTATTCGCCCTGGAAACCCCGGAGATCGCAAACGGAACCGTAGAAATAAAAGCTGTAGCCCGAGAGGCCGGATCTAGAACCAAAATGGCAGTCTTCTCAAATGACCCCGGTATCGACCCGGTAGGTTCCTGTGTCGGCCAGAAAGGCTCGCGGGTCAACACCGTGATCACGGAACTAGGTGGAGAAAAAATAGACATTATCGAATGGTCTGAATCTCCGGTCGACTTTATCACTCAAGCACTGTCCCCTGCTAAAATACACAAGGTCACTCTAGATGAAGACACAAATGAAGCAAAAGTCGAAGTCCCGGAAGATCAATTTTCGCTTGCGGTCGGCAAAGGTGGTCAAAATGTCAGATTAGCCGCCAAATTAACGGACTGGAAAATAGACATCGTCACTCCCGAAGGAGAAACCGCTGACCCGGAAGCGAGCGCCGACCCCGACGAGGACGCCGGATCAATAGCGGCTATTAAAGCGGAACTTGAGTCTCAGGAATTAAAAACTGAAGAAAAATCAATCGATCAGGACCCGGAAACAAAAAAAACACCGGAAACCGAAGAATTGGACGAATTTGAAGATATCGAGTAAAATTAGCACTTGAGTCAGAAATTATTTATAAATCAAATAACCAACAATCAAATCCAATATGAATTTATGGCATGACATTCCTCTGGGACCCAAAACCGCTTTCAATACGGTAGTAGAGGTGCCCAAACTTTCCCGAGTTAAATATGAACTCGACAAAGAAACCGGGCTGATCAAAGTAGATCGGGTGCTTTATTCCCCGATGCATTACCCCGTTAATTACGGCTTTGCCCCGCAAACCTACTGGGAAGACGGTGACCCGCTCGACATATTGATCCTGTCTCACGAAGCTTTTGTCCCGGGATCACTCGTTACCACCCGACCGATCGGTCTTTTGAATATGACCGACGACGGAGACGACGACGTAAAGGTCCTCACCGTACCGACAAAAGACCCTCGGTTCAAAAAGATCACCGCCTTGCGTCAGGTTGAACCACATATCTTAGAAGAGATCAAACATTTCTTCCAGGTATATAAAGATCTTCAAGAAAAAGAGGTCCTGGTCCAAGAATGGCAACCCAAAACCGAGGCCACAAAAGCCATAGATCACTCGATCAAGCTTTACCAAGAAAAATTCCCGGCCTCCTCTTAGAGTGGCAATTATTTCAACCCGAAATAACCCCTTTTAGATCTTGATCTGGAAGGGGTTTTCGGTTTTTCAATTTTAAATTCCCGGTCTCAACTAAAAAATTAACACCAAAGCGGGCTGAGGTATTATGAAAACAGGACTTTTGTATTATAATAAAACCAGATATCAAGTCGAAAGATAAAAACAATTAATAATTTAATCAAATATCTATGCCTCAAAATAATGAACCAAATATCAATCCCGACTTGAGCCCTGAAAACTCCGGTCCGGATTCTCAGAAAAAGGTTACCCTGATTGCGATCATTGCAATTTTGATCCTGGTAGCCGGTGCCTTTTACTTTTTGACCACCGGGGATCAAAACGGAACTCAGGAACCAGGCCCCGAGGAGGTAGCTGAAGAACAAGAAGCGACGGGTTTCGGCACTCCGCTTTTCGAAGAACTGGAAGAAGAGCCCGAAAGCACGTTACCCGACGACCACGAACCGACTCCGCTTTTCGAGGAGTTGGATGAACAACCAGAAAGCACGTTACCCGACGACCACGAACCGACCCCGCTTTACGAGGAGTTGGAAGAATAATAAATCCGGACACCCCGCTCCGAGAGCCTTAAGCAAAACAAAGAGACACTCGTTAATTAACGAGTGTCTCTTTGTTTTAACAATTAAAGATCAAAAA
>CAZVBR010000046.1:0-3293 GCA_964625755.1 uncultured Candidatus Saccharibacteria bacterium
GACACTGAAACGTCACAAGGCAACGTGTTTGCGGCCGGAAACATAGATCTTAAGGTTGACCATACCCGACAGACATATAACGGAGTGGATTGTAAAACCTGCAGTGTGGTCATCCAGAGTGATACCACTAATATGGTGGTTGAAAAAGATGGGGATCCGGTAACTCCTTATTCGGCGGAGCTGCCGACGCCGGCTGATGATTGGGCTGAGCCGTTTAACAACGCGATTTGGATCTGGGGGGAGACGGGTCGTCCGGCTCCGGAAGACCGTACCTCTTACACTTTTGAGAAGACCTTTGATTGGTGGGGGCCGGTCAACGATGCGGTTTTGGTTTTTGACCTGGAGATAGCTGCCGATGATGACTATGAAGTGGTTTTAAACGGTAATTCAGTGGTTTCGGACACGGATGCTTGGGAAGAAACGGTGGTGATCGAGCTTGATGAAGAGGATATTGTCCAAGGGGAAAACGTTATTCGATTTACGGTTGAAAATTCCGGAGGCTGGTATGCCGGATTGTTGTACGAACTGGAAATAACCAGAGATAATTGCGATGAAGGAGTGGCCGGCTTTCAGAATTCCTGTATGTTGTGGGGTGAGACCGACCTGGATGATTCTCATCGATTCTGGAATTTCGGCGACATCAAGCCGGGTGACTGGGGTACCAATGTTATAAGTCTTCATGTTTACGACAATGATGCTTATCTTTGCTTGAATACATTTGACGAAGACCGTGATGAACCGAATGGTGGTAATATTGCAGATCATATTACAGTCTTTAGTTGGTTGGATGTAAACGGAGATGGTGAGTATGATCCCGAGGAGGATGTTTGGTTGAATAAGGGGACTTTAGGTGACCCCGCGTCTTTGGCGTCTTTTGAGCCCGGTGACAACCACTATCTCCCGGCATCCAGCACTGAGTATATAAGTATGGCTTGGTGTGCCGGAGATATCGAAGTCGATGAGGAAACCGGTGCCATTTCCTGTGATGGATCTTCTGTGGGCAATGACGCTCAAGGCAGTTTGTATCAGGCCGGACTTATGGCTTACGTTGAGCAAATGAGGAATAATGAAGGATTCAGTTGTAACGGGATCGAGCTACCGATGCCCCCGGAAATGCCTCATTAGCTTTCATTTTTTGACGGCCAGTAACTCGACCCCTTTTTTAAGAAGGGGTCGATTGCTTTGGGTTACTATTGATTTTTTTGGTTTTTTGTTAGGGGTAGGTGGCCGTTAGCCTCAATTTTGTTTAAAGCTTCCAAGGTTGGCGGGTAGCCGGTTTCTTTGGTGGCAATGGCCGCCAGACCGATCATCGAGGCATTGTCAGTCGACAAGTCATGAGGCGGGAGATGAAGTTCAAGCGGTGGTTGAAAGTTCTCGGCCAGGTTTTTCATGGCCTGTTTAAGGGCTGTGTTGGCGGAAACTCCACCACCGACGATCAAAGTTTTAAGGTCTAAGTCGGTCAGGGCTTTTTTGGTTTTACTGACTAAGACATCGATCACGGCTTCTTGGAATTCGTAAGCTAAACTGATCTTTTCCGAATCGGTGGTTAATGGATAGGAATCCCGTCTGTAGCGTACGGCGGTTTTGAGGCCGGAAAATGACATATCGTAGTCTTCCGAGTTGATCATCGGCCGTGGCAGGTCAAATATCGGGTCGGTTTTTGGGTCATGTTTTTCGGCTAGTTGGGAAATGGCCGGGCCACCGGGGTAAGGCAGATCGAGAAGACGGGCGACTTTGTCAAAAGCTTCACCGGCGGCGTCATCCCGGGTGCGTCCATAAAGATGCAAATTTTGCCAATCATTGACCTTGATCAGTTCGGTGTGGCCTCCCGAGACAATAAGGGCCAGAGCCGGAAAATCGAGTCTTTGGCCTGACAGTAAAGGGAATGTCAGGTGACCTAAGAGGTGATTTACTGGAATTAACGGTATTTGCCAGGCGAGGGCCAAGATCTTAGCTAAATTGAGGCCGGTCCATAGAGCCGGTTCAAGACCTGGTCCGGCGGTGACCGCGATCGAGTCTATATTGGGTTGACCGGTTTGAGTCAGGAATTCTTTGGCGGGCGGTAAGAGGTCAAGATTTTTTTCGAGAATCCCATCCGCCTCCTCCGGCCATTTAGAGGTTTCGGTTTTGGTGGTTATTCCGGCTTGTTTTAAGGCCTGTTTTAATAAAGGTATTAAATTTCGGCTGTGTTCTCTTTTGGCCAGATGAGGCACCACTCCACCCCAATCGGCATGGATATCGGTTTGAGAGGAGACCAGGTGAGACAGGATCTTGATTTTTTGAGTGTCTGTTTTGCTTTGGTCCTGATACTCAATAACACTGACCGCCGTATCATCACAGCTGGTTTCGATCGCTAAAATTATTTTATCCTGATCGTTTATCATCCCGGCTAATATAGCAAGAAAAAAGTGATAGAGCAAAGATTTTGTCGTGTGTTGCGGTGGTGAGTTTACCGGAGGGGGTTTGAGAGTCGGCAGGTTTGTTGGGGTGAAATGGTTGGTGACTTGGATTGAGTGCCATGTCAGCGGGAAAGCCGGGTTTCCACCCGGCTTTATTTGAAAATTTTCGGCTTCAATCCTGTGATTTCCGAGATAAGTTTTACTGTTTCCCGGAATATCTTTTTGAAATTCCAGTCCCATATCGGGACCCATACCACCTGGAGGTTCAGTCCGTAGCGTCGACGGTGAATTTCAAAAAGGATCGCAGACCGAGGAATATGCCAGCTTTTGTTGAAAAAGACCACTTTCCTGATTCCAGGATTAAGAGTGATCCATCTGGCGACCTCCTTCATTTCGGAGTCGGTATTGAACTCCGGAGCAAGGCTTTTTTGGGCCGGTACTCCCATCCGGGCCAAATATTCTTGATATACGTCGGCCAGGATGATCACTCGACCGGCTTTCTTGGTTCTGGTCCGGTCGAAACCGGCGGTGATTAAGACTTTCGGTTTTTTGGGGCTTTCGGGATAAGCTTGGTATTCTTCTGCTAGTCTATCTAAAACTTTCACCATTAGCTCATCCGGGACTGAGTAGTCCCTTTTTTTGTCGAGGCCGTAGCCTACTGGGACAAATAGCAATTCCGTACTCCTTTCTGGTGTTTAAGGTGCTAGGGGTTTGAACTCTAGATTGCAGGTTTTTTGGAAAGTTGTCAATTAAAAAATCAAACTTCTACCTCGAGGGTAGAAGTTTGGTATCTAAAATCCGAGAAAATATGTTTTTTGGTGACCCCGACGGGATTCGAACCCGTGTTACCAGGATGAAAACCTGGCGTCCTGGACCTGGCTAGACGACGGGGCC
>CAZVBR010000047.1:0-3077 GCA_964625755.1 uncultured Candidatus Saccharibacteria bacterium
GTCGGTTAAAACCTCATCAGAAACTTCTGGCTCTTCCGGCTCCCCGGTTTCTGCCAATGACTCTTCAGATGAATCATCACCCTCTATTGTTTCCTGGTCGGGTTCCGGGCTCTCCTTCTTTTTACCATCTTCTAAATCCTCATCAGGGATTTCCGGCCCCTCCATTTCTGCCGGCGACTCTCCATGAGGATCAGGCTCTTCCCCACCAGTAACCCAGTTTACCACATCAGAAACTCTGCCTAACCCGGGAACATTACTCAAAGCCCCGGTCACATGATCTCCAAACAAAGCCGCACCACTCCCGATCACCGCACCCGCGATCGCCCCTCTCATGATCCTTCGATTAAGCCCTTGTCTCAATTTATCCTTCCGATCCTTCTCTTTTTTTGTTAAAGTCTCCTGTAAACTCTCCACCCTTTCCCTGACATCATCCTGACCTTTATTTTCGTCTTTTGGAAACAGCCTCTCCCGAATACTATCATCATCATCACCATCATAACTCCCCCTCTCTTTAAAACCGCTTATCAAATATTCAACTTTTTTCTCTATATCACTGCCTTCTGTGTTCAATTCTGCCTTAAGGTACCGATTACAATCCTCCAAATTCTCCTTCTCAGCCTTTAATTTTTCATTCTTGATTTTTTTTAGGAAACCACTGATCTTATTGCCTGCCTCTAGTTCTAGTTCTAGCTTTTTCCTTTCCGCTTCTATTTCATTGATTCGTTCTTCGAACTCACTGATCTTCTTTCCGGCCGCCACCCAAAAATCATCTTGTGCACCTTTTTTCACTTCTTTCTCAACCTTTTTTACAGTTTTTCTTTTCTTTTTCTCGTGAGTCCTGGCTTTTAATTCATAGAAATAACCGGCATAAGCCGCAACCGACCCACCGATTGCTCCAACTCCGCCGCCAACAACCGCCCCACCAAACCCGACCGATGCAGCCCCTAAAGCCGGCAAAGCCGAACCCAAGCCGTACCGAGCTAAAGATCTGGCTCCAAAAGTAGCACTTAATTTCGCTAAAGCGTCAAACAATTCAGAGTCGTTAATACGTCCCCTGAACGCTTTACTCTTCCCCTCATCGAAAATCGTCTTAAATGAAATACCATTATTACCCGGATCGTTGTCAAGATTTCTTACGACTGACGAAATTTCCATTTGATCTTCAAGAAACTTTTTCAAAGCTTCCTTCACTTTTTCTAATTCATCCAAGTCCAAGCCTGCATAATTATTTGGACCCTCCCCGAACTCGTTGACTACCAAATCATAAATACCTTCACCAGTCTTTTCATGTCTATCTAATACTTTTTCCAGTTTTTCAATATCAGCCTCGGCCTCTCTCAATGACTCTAGTTGTATTTCTTTTAACTCTGATTGCATTTTTTCGGTGTCCAGATCTTCCACATCCGGGATCTCTGGGAGTTTAAAAGATTCAGGTCCTTGTGTGCTCATAAAATAATTGGATTAAAATTAAAAATTAATTTAATTGTAACACTTCAACGGGGAATAATAAAATTCATTGATCCTCTTTAACCCGAACCACCACGGCGGTCATGTCATCTTTTCTGCTTCGAATATTATCCTGCTCACTCCTTTCGGCAGCCGCTTCGATCAACCGATCGCTAACATCCTGACCACCCGATTCCTGATTAATAATGTCAACAATTTCACCCTTAGTTAAATTGTCATGCACCCCGTCTGTAGTTACAATGATCAAGTCACCATCTTCCACACTCACTGTGTGCACACTAGGTCTATTCTCGTGAAACCCTTTATCATCTCCACCTTCGACCTTCAAGAAACGTGCTACGCAATCCCGGCGCTCAAAGATCTCGATCTCTTTTTGAGTCATTAAGTCGTATTTATTTGTAACTCGATCAAATTTGTCTCGCATCTTAGCAGCCTCCTCATCGTCTTTGATCTCGCGACTAACCAGATCATCAGGTGTATTTATTTGGCGCAAACCATTTTCCGGATTAAAAATATAAACTCGCCCGACTCCAATACTGGCGATACTGGCCTTCTTAACCTCAAATTCATCGCGCCACATTTTAACCGCCGAAACCATGGTCCCGGCATTTTGCAGATCAAGATCTTCAAGGTCACCCTCTTGACCGAGAGACTCGATCGCTTCTGTAAATAAATCCGGAATTTTTTCTTCAAGATCCCGGTCATTGATCTGGTGAGCCGGGATATCTCTTAATCCTTTGGCAAGGCGTTTTGAGACCACCTCGGCCACCTTGCCACCGTTACGGCCAACACCATCACAGACCACCACAGCATCTCTTTCGGTGGCCACCGCATCTTTATTTTCCGGTCCGGAATAATCAACCCCTTTCTCCGCCCGGCTTTTTAATCCGATCTCGAGTTTGACCGGTCGAGATTCTTGCTCGACAACAGTTTCCTTACCGGCAGAGTTTTGATGTTCAATATTATCATTTCCCCGATGTTCTCCTTGAAAATCCATAAAATATTATTAATGATAACCTTAATTTGGTCGGGGCACCCGGATTCGAACCGGGAATCACTCGCTCCCAAAGCGAGCATGTTAGCCGTTACACCATGCCCCGGCAACTCTGATACACATACTGTATCACGGATAAGAACTATATTCCAGCTCACAGACAGAAAAACTAGGGCCCCATCTTTAATTAGTCTCCCTGATCACCGAAACACCCCGTTTTCCCAAAAGCTAAACAACCCAAAATATTGACCCTTCGGCCAGATCAGACCCCAAAGAGCGATCAGACAAGCAAGTAGAATCACCAAGATAGATATTTAGACAAAAAACAGTGCCCGAGCCACCCATCAGGACTTCCGGTCATTTTCGTTAGTACGCAGATTTCGTTTATTACACCAAAACCCCCGATCAAGAACCGGAAGACCCTCGGTATCTCTAAATATTTTTCAAAAACTAAACCTTAAAACTTGAAAATATTGATAATTTGTTTTTATCCTGCCCATATAAACAGATTCGGCGAAATAAACTACCTCGCAGCAAGCTGACGAGGTAGTTTATTTTGAAAACCCCTCGGTTCTCAACGCCGAGCCCCTCAGGAGGGGCTCGGCTGCTCTCCGCC
>CAZVBR010000048.1:0-2729 GCA_964625755.1 uncultured Candidatus Saccharibacteria bacterium
TCACCGATCACTTCTCCGGAGCTCGAAACTCTCTGGATGAGACCGTAGTTGGTACCCGCCAGACCGCCGGTGTACTCATTCCCGGAAACACTGCTCTCGGTCAGATGAAGATCTTTGACCTCGGCTCCGGAGCTGATCACTCCGAACAGACCCTGGTGATCGTCACCGGGTCGATCAATATGTAAACCGGTTATGGTGTGACCGTCTCCGTCTAAGACTCCGGTGAATCGATCTTCGTCGTCCCCGATCGGCTCGAAGCCCTCGCCCCCGTTCCAAGTGATGGTGTCGGAGGCGTTAATGTCTTGGGTTAGCACATAAACACGACCCAAGCTCCAACCATCCTCACCGGAACCTATCTTCTGAAGATCTTCCAAGCCATTTACCTCAAACGGGATCATACCCTCTATTTCATAAGAAAGACTCTCCAGTGCCGGAGTCTCTTCCGGATTGGAAGTTTTCAATTCCTGCTTGACCCAAAGGTATTTATCAGACAGATCTTCGCGGTGCTCATATCCCGGAATGGAATCATTATTTTCAACCGGTTGCCATTCAACGGGGGTCACGGAATCAGAATTTGTGATAGCGGTATAAATATTGACCCCGGTGTCAGATCCGGTACTAGCAACCCAGTTAATATGAGAATTACCGGCAATATCTATTTCATCAAGAGAAAGGGGGTTAGAGATCCGGTAAGGAGTATCCCCTTCTCCGATCTCTACCGAACCATGTCCCTCATTCACCCCGGCTTCATTATTCTGATCGGCGCCAATATTATATGATCCGCCGCCACCGAGATCATCGGCGTAACTATGATCTCCACCGTCAAAACCGCCACCACCGGCCCCATCGTTAAAACTACTCCCTTTGCTACCACCACCCCCAAAACCACCATAAGCCCAAGAACCACCGCCACCCAAACCGCCACTTAGAAAGCTGTGGCCGCGGTGATTTTCGTGCCCGCCACCGTGGACAGAAAAACTGCCACCGCCGCCAGCGCCGGAATTATTACTATTACCCACAGATTGATAGTCATGACCTCTGGAATCAATTCTTCCGTGAGGATCTTGGCCGGAACTACTATTCGGAGAACCGGCTCCGCCCCCGGCCACGATCAATGGCTCAACAAAAGTACTGTCAAACATTTCAAAATCTGATGACCCAACTTCTTTCACCACAAAGGACCCGCCGCCACCGCCTTGACCACCGGTAGTAGCATTAGTTCCTCCTTTTTGGCCCACCAAAATTCTCAGAGTATCCCCGGTCTCCAAATCAAAAAGACCGGACATTTTAGCTCCTAATCCATGAGGATTATTGTTCCCCTCCAGAAAACCTCCGGCCGCTCCTTGAGCAGTTATTCTATAATAGCCGGTTTCCGGTATTGTCATGGTTTGTATTTCTCCCTCGCGACCGGTAGAAGTATTTTGAAATTCCAAATAAAGGTCATCGCCCATCACCAAGTCTCCATTCTGATCGGTATCGACATTTACTTGCTCGAAATATTGATCCGGACCCAGCCAATCCCCTCCGTCAAGATCTAACGGCTCAACCCGAGAAGCCATAACCCCCGGACTGTTGTAAGCATAAGCAACCTGACCGGCAAACTCAAATTCCAGGTTTCGGTTTCGGGCCTGTTCGGTAGTAAAAACTACAGAAGCCAGGTCATCACATCGCCAACCGGGATATTCTATTGTCGCCCCGGAAACTTCGGGCTCTCTTACCTCGGAACCACAGCTAAGCGAAACAAATTCTTCAAAGTCAGAAAGCCCGCCGTCTTCCTCTTTTAAAGTGATAGCCAGATCGGCCCGGGCGTTGGTTTGAAATCTAACTCGCCAGTCTTCATCAACTTGAGGTGAAGATCGAACATCTATGATATTAAGGGGGTCTTTGACCCCGCCGGCCGACCCATGAACCAGAAGGTAAGCCGGAGGGAGATAGGCAGACTCAGTTCTTATATCAAAATTTGCCACTGCCAATAAAGTCTCTCCGGCCGGCACGGAAACCGTGACCGGTTTAGCCTCATACTCACTGTCACCGATCTTGTCATACACTCCCGCCAGTTCCGGATGGAGAGAACTTTTATGAGTTTCAACATCATAAAGCGCAGTCAGCTCCCTTGAATGAACATCCCCTCGGCCCTTAAAAACCGATCTCTCGCCGGCTTGCCCTTTAATGCTTTGAAAATCAAGCTCGGCAGAAACCGCCGGGATCAGGACGAACTCTTTCTCATCATCAGTCCTGTTTTCAACCCGAAAAGCCAGGCGATAATCACGAGAACTGACCTCGGTGGTCAGCACCTCAAATCTACCCGCCGAGCCAACCAGATCCTGCTCGATCAAACCGAAAGGTTTTAATCCGGATCGTCTTAACCACCGGCTTTCGTGACCATCGGTCAAACCATGGTCACTCAAGAAAGATCTTTCCTGAACCGACAGACGTTCAAAACTATAAAAATAAAGGCCGTAGCCGAAAAACATAATTGCAACAACAACCAGAGAAATACTTAAAATTTTAGAGTAAAAATTCATAACCGATCAAATACTAAAAATCAAAATCGCCCTTAACTATAATGATACAAAAAAATACACTGAAAACAATGATCAATATCGAACCCGTTAATCCCCGATCACCCGATACCGAAAAACCAAAACTGGCTGACCCGAGATCAGCCCTTCCTCTCACCGAAACAAAACCCCGCCCCGGAGATGGGTCCCGCCGCGCAGGAGAGTGTC
>CAZVBR010000049.1:0-2489 GCA_964625755.1 uncultured Candidatus Saccharibacteria bacterium
CAAAATGATCTATTTTTTGGTATAATTTTAATTAATGAAAAAACAAACATTCTGGCTAACCCTGATCGGTATTTTATCAATTCCACTGTTGCCGTTCTTAGTTTCTAATATCTCTAAACTGGTTAATGGTCTTATTCTCAATCGAGTTGATGATTGGGTCTATGGAGAAGCTTCGCTCACATCAAGTTTATTTACGGCTTGGCTGGAATTGGACTGGATCGGAAAAGCCCTTGTGGTCTTATTGGCATTGTTTCTTATCGCATATATTGGTTTTCCGCTTTATAAATTTGCGCAGGGACTTATATCCCAAAAGGGCGATCATCAGGCAGATGAGAGTCGGAGTGCTTACGAGAGCCGGGAATGGAGAAAACATCGACTTTGGCTTGGAGCTCCGGCTGTCTATGTGGCGGCTTTGTTTTATATCATCTGGGTCGTTTACGCTTTCCAGTTACACCGAAGTTTGATCGCTTTGGTTGAAAATAATGAAACTGCAGCGCTTTGGACGTCGGCGGGGATCGGGGTCGTATTTCTTCTGTTAATATTATGGTTGTTCTTGGGCGGTTTGTATAGCTGGATACGTAATGGTGGTAACGAGATGGTCAAACGAACCGGCCGGAATAAATTTCTGTTCTCTTTTTACTACCTAACCATCTTTTTGATCCTTGTCGGTCTTGGTGGGTTTACATTGATGGGACCCGGCGATCCCATGCCTATGGATGCCGTGATGACTCCCGGGATGGCGTCCTTTGAAGGAGTGGAAAGCGACAGTATTGGCCTGGCGGTCGGCGGAGCCAGTGATATCGATAATTTTCGCGAAAATATAGACAATGGCTATCTGCCGGCACCGACCGACATCACTCACGAAGGTCTTTTTTATGATTATAAATTTGATACCGGGCAGCAGGAGAGGTGTGATGATCTGTTTTGTCCTTCATACAGCACCGCGATATCCAAGGATCCGTTTTCTGACCAGGAAGAATATTTCTTGTCAGTAGGCTTGAATTCCGGCCTTAATCAGGAAGATTTTGACCGCAAGAAACTTAATTTGGTAGTAATTCTTGATATATCCGGATCAATGCGTTCGTCATTTGATCGCTATTATTATGACCGTTTCCGGACCGATCAGGAAAATGTTGCCGAGGCGGAGAAATTTGATAATCGGACCAAAATGGAGATCGCTAATGAATCGGTTGTTACCCTAATGGACCGTCTTGAACCGGAAGATAGATTCGGTATGGTCCTGTTTGAAAGTAAGGCGCATTTAGCTAAAGGGCTTCGCAGGGTGGAGAATACCGATATGGGTGCTATTAAGAATCATGTACTGAAAATAAGGTCTACCGGAGGCACCAACATGGAAGCCGGTTACAGGGCCGGAACTGAGCTTCTGCAAGAATTCAAAGATGTCGACAAAGACGAGTATGAGAATCGAATCATTTTCTTAACCGATGCTATGCCTAATTTAGGTCAGACCAGTAAAGAGGGACTGTTCGGACTGACTAAACAAAATGCCAATGAAGGTATTTATACCACCTTTATTGGCATCGGTGTTGATTTTAACACCGAGCTTATAAATGAGATCACTAAAGTTAGAGGAGCCAACTATTACTCCGTACATTCAGCTGAGGAATTTCACGACCGAATGGATGACGGATTTGAGTATATGGTTACACCTTTGGTGTTTGATCTAACATTAAACTTAGAATCGGAAGGCTACGATATTCGTGCTGTATATGGCTCTCCGGAGGCGGACGTGGCCACCGGTGAGATCATGAAGGTGAACACTCTTTTTCCGTCCGAGCGGACAGATGGAGAGACACGGGGCGGTTTGGTCCTTCTTCATTTGGACAAACTCTCGGATGACGCCGATCTGAATCTTAGAGTTAGTTATGAAGATCGCTCTGGATCGAGGTTTACCAATGATCAAAAGATTGAGTTTGACAGTGTTGAGAATGAGGAGCGTTTTGACAATTCTGGCATTCATAAGGGTGTAGTATTGGCACGTTATGTAAATGTAATGAAAGACTGGGTTATGTATGAAACGGAACTTGCTCCGGAGGCTCAGATAGAGATCCCGATCACTCGCTATAACGAGGAAGGGATACCGGTTACCGAGGTTATTACTGAACTGGGTAAGTGGGAACGGACTTCAAATCGCTTGACATTATCTGATGATTATTACCCAGTTATGATCTCCTTGAAAGAATATGTAAATGAGGGAATTGATGTTATTGGAGATGAGAGTATGAGGCGGGAGATCGAGGTCATAGATAAAATAATCTCAGCCGGTCAAAGGTAAGCAACTGGAAAAAAGGAGTCAGCCACTATTTAATAATGGTTTCCAAATTATCAAATAAAACAAAGCCACAGAAAAAGGGGTCAGGAGTATTTTTTCACAAACCCAAACTGCTACCAGAAAAAAGGGGTCGGGAGCATTTCCCTTAGATACACTCGGGCAGGTGGAAGCACTTGAAGGAAAGTTGAGGTAAAAT
>CAZVBR010000050.1:0-2304 GCA_964625755.1 uncultured Candidatus Saccharibacteria bacterium
TATCCATACCCCGGAAAACTTCCCTCAAGTTGAAATAGAACTTACTCCCGAGAGTATCGAGTCGGCAACAAAGACAGTTGAAGTGGAGCTTGAGATAGAAAGCACGTTTGACCCGGAACAGGTGGAAGTTTTTGTTAATAACTCGTTTTTGATCTCGATAAACAATCAACTAACCAACTTCCCTCTTCCTTTGGAAGACATAGAAGACCAATTAAGAGAAACAAATAATATCAGGGTGGTGGTTTACGATTCGGTCAAAAACAGAGGAGAAGCCGAAACCACTCTTAAAATAGAGGAAATCGAGGAGTCAGACGAAGATGAAAACGAAGATGACCAAGTAAGCAACCAAAAAAACGAAGAAGAATAGATCTTTAAAAAACATTTGACACTACTTACCCACAACACTCTGTAAAAAGCCGGTAAAGGAGGTTAACTGGTGACACTTGAATTACTATTGTTATCTCAAAAGAAAGAAAGAGAAAGGAATGGGTGGGATTTTTGGGAATAGCTTCCAAAAGCAAAACAATCCTTCTGGTACCGGGCAGTTTTTTTTACCGTTTTCTTCCTTTTGTTTTTTATTTCCGACCAAGGAAAATCATTGTAAATAATTACCCTGGCAGAGCGGGATTTCGCAGAGCTAACCCTGTGGAATAAGAAAGGTTAAAACCTTCCATTTTCAGGTTCTTAATCTAATATTGCTCATCAGCTTAGTGCAAGCCTGGTCAAAACATATACAGCTCTTCCAGTGATCACTGAGTTGCTGTAAAACCATTTTCTGTCTCAAGTTTGCAGTCTGATAATGGACCATCATTCCCAAACAAGAATTCATTACAGAAAGAAAATGGTTCAGCTCTTCTTTAGCCGGCGTATGGGCGGACACAATTTCATTTTGCCGATTGATCGCCGCTTGAAAATTACCCTTAATTCGATTGGCAATATAGATCCGGTGAGGCTTGATCATCACTCCCAAGAACCTTACTCCTTGGACGACAGGTTGCAGATAGATCTTTTTGGGGTGGAGAGTCAAACATAACTCTTGTTTTAGGTAACTATCAAGTGTCGGTATTAAACTCTTCAGATACTCTTTATTCCGATGAACTATAATAAAATCATCCACATATCGGCCGTAATGTTTGATCTTTAACTTGTGTTTAATAAAATGATCAAAATCATTCAGGTAAACATTGCCGAATAACTGGGAAGTCAGGTTACCGATCGGTAAACCGCAACCCGAATCAGCGCCAAAGAGACTTTTGCTTTTAGGCAGATCATTCCAATCATAATTATTACCTTTAATAATACAATCCTTTATCGGTTCATTAAAAATTATCTTTTCCACTAAATACCGAACCAGTGAATAGTCAAAATTTATTTTTCTTCTTTGATCGCTTAAAACTTGATCGATCTTTTCAAATAAAATCTGTTTATTGATGGACATAAAATAACCCTTTATATCCAACTTTAAAATATAGGCGTCCTGAGAGTAATTTTCCGAACCAGACCGAATAAAATGATCCGCTCTTTTAACTCCATAATGAACTCCTTTGCCTTTTCGACAGCTATAACTGTCGTGGATAAACACCTTTTCAAAGATCGGCGCCAGATAATTATAAATAAAGTGATGTATCACCCGATCTCGAAAATCGGCCGCGAATATCTCGCGCTTGACCGGATTATTGACCACAAAAGCTATACTGGCTCGGGGTTCGTAGGTTCGATTGATCATCTCGTCGAATAAAGCCAGTAGCTGAGATTCAAAATTTCTTTCAAATTTCAAGGCATTGAAAGTATTTCTTTTGTTTTTCCGAGTGCTGTAATACGCCCGAAAAAGATCGTTCAAGCTTTTTTCATTCATAAGGTAAAAACCTTTAAAAACCACCCGACCCAGTGATCTTGCTGAAACAAGATCACTGTTTAATAATTTCTTTCGGGTGGATCAAATCCCTGAGGCACCGCAAGGAGTTCCCGTTACCTTGACTGTTGGTATTGCGGTTAACCTCGGAGTTGTTCCGGTTGAGGTTCCGCCTCCAAGCGGACCCGCCGGAAACCGAAGACGACCAGAAGTTCCCGTTCGTACCCTCGTTGTTGAAACTGCCGGAAGTCCACCGGTAGCCGGCCGGAGCACAACTATAACAACCGCTGAATTGTTGACCGGGGCTTGTGATCAGACCCGGCCAATGCGCGAGTCGCGCCTATTCCTTGTTCTGAATAACAAGGGGGTTGTCGGATTTAATAACGCCCTCTTGCCCGGGCCGTAACACCGGGCAACTCCGGCCCTTACTTTCTAACAGCTCTTTCCCAGCC
>CAZVBR010000051.1:0-2162 GCA_964625755.1 uncultured Candidatus Saccharibacteria bacterium
AGAGCCAATTTGATTGCCTCGTCTTCCACACCGGCCTGTCTTTGTCCTTTAATATAGTCAAGTAATTGTTGGTTAACCATAATAAAAAATTTATTTAATAATATATATCACTCTAACACAATTTACCTAAAACCGTTTTGATAAAATATATTTTATTGATCAAAAATAAAACGAGTCGCCCTTCTTCCCTATCCATTATTAATTTCTTGTCATTCATTTATTAACAGCGATTCCTCCGGCTTTAATAAAAAATTTCAAGGACTCAATGAGTTCGCTTTTTTGCCGATCGAGACCCTTTGTTGTCTTTCCCGGCAAAGCATCAGTTGCTTAACTATTCTAATAAAGATCCGGGCTCGAACATTTCCTTGAATAACCACACTTACTCTTCACAGACAGACCAAAAACTGACTCTGCAATAAGACCATGATCGACCATGTATTTTGATCAAGATCATTTACCCAATCAGAACTTCCTCACACCTCTTAAAACTAATTCAGAGTTTGAGTAACCGGAAACGATCTTTGATTCTTAAAAGAAAAGATCAAAAAAACCACTCCCGAGACCAAAAAGCCGGGCACAAAGGCCTCATTGGGCAAAAACGGCATCACGGCCACAGTGACCACAAAACCGGTAATGATACTCCAGAAAGCCGCCTTTTCATCCGGTCGACCCCATAACAAACCACCGATCACCGCCGGAGCGATCACCAACATTATCTGCCCCATAGAAACCAAAAGCCGAATGATATCGGGGATCAGAAAAGCAACAAGCAAGGCCAGAACACCGTAGACAAAAGCAAATTGCCTGCCAAGCTTAAGGAGATCAAGATCGGTTAATCCCGGTTTGAAAGTTTTGAAAAAATCCTTGGTAATACAAGTCGAACCGATCATTATTATACTGTCTATAGAAGACATCAGCACCGCCAAAATACCGGCTACCCCTAACCCCAAAATACCAACCGGTAAAAGATCGATCATTAAATGATAAATAGCCGCATCAGGAGCCGAAACTTCCGGGACCAGCTGAACAGTCGCCAAGCCCAAAATAGTGGCTAAAATGTAAGCTACAACATGCAAAGCGCCGCCTCCTACAAAAGCCCAACGAATAGCTCTATCGCTTCGGGCGGCAAAAACTCGTTGCCAGTATTCCATGGATATCAAAACAAAAGAAGTTCCCAAGATGATCGCTCCGTAAAAAAACACCGGCCCGGCATAATTATAAATGTCCAAATGCCCGGCCGGCGCCTCAGAGATAACAGTGGCCAGATCAACGGCCTTAAAAGCATAAAAACTTAGAAATATCACCACTAAAGCCAAAACGAAAAACTGAACGATGTCGGTATAGAAAACCCCTCGGATCCCGGCCAAAGTGGTATAAACTATAGTAAGCAAACCGGTAATCAAAAGCGCCACCTCAAAAGGAAAATTCGTCACCACCCCCAAAAGAAGCGAAAAAGCCACGAACTGCATGGCCAGAATGAATAAGTAAGAACAGATTATCACACCACTTCCGAGGATCCGGGTTCGTTTGGAAAATCGGTAAGCCAAAAAATCCCCCAAGGTATAAGCTCGAGTTTTATCAGCCCAACGTCTGATCCTGGGCGCCAGCCAAGCCATCAAACCATACGACAGAGAGAAAAATATAACGGTGGTCAGAGTAAAAGAGATACCCGTCTCATAGGTCTCCCCGACAGTTCCGATTATCGTCCCGGCCCCTATGCTGGTAGAGATCAAAGTAAACAAAAGAAGCCACAAGGGAGTTTGACGATTGTTGACAAAATACACATCAGCGCTTTGCCGACGAGACAGCCACCAGCCGAAAGCCAGTATAACGACCAAATACACCACTACGATAATTGTATCTATAACTGTCATAAGAGAAGTTAATTTCATTCTATCTTATCTGCCCCTGAAAGCATAGACTGGCCAGCTATTTTTATCGTGTCCCAACGAAGATAGATCAAAACAAACACAAGATCAGTTTACTCCTTCACACTTTTGCTCGGCCTTCCCGAATATCTGCCACGGGCATTTTAAGCCTTGAAAAATCAGGTCATGATTTAATCCAAAAACCCTATGATCCCCGTATTTGACAGTAAACATCTTACTGCAAGGTACCCCAAACCTAAGACACCAATTCTCTAATTATTAGGTTAATATAGA
>CAZVBR010000052.1:0-2132 GCA_964625755.1 uncultured Candidatus Saccharibacteria bacterium
TTATCCGGCCCCTCACCGTCAAACCCCGGAGTTTCGATAATAAACGGTCGGTCATTGACCCTTCGGTTCTGGAGAAGTGAGGTGAAAACCGCCTTCGGGATATGCCCTTCGCCGAGATTTTCGTGCCGATCCCGGAAACTGCCGAACTCATCCCGGCTGTCATTTACATGCCAGACTTCCAGCCGGCTCAGACCGACTAGATCATCAAAGCGATCCAGAAATCGGTCTAACTTATCCGGCCCGGACAGATCATAGCCGGCCACATGGAGATGGCAAGTATCAAGACACACCCGGACCCGGTCATCGTCGAGTTCTCGGACCAAAAATCCGATCTCTTCCAGAGTAAGACCGATCTTGCGCATTCCCATATTCTCAATAATAAACAAGGTCTCGGCCGGGGTCTGTTTCAGAATAGTCCGAATATTCCCCAAGAGAGTATCGTACTCCGGGCCGAACTGTTGCTTGTTTTGATCGGCCTTTCGGTCCTGGGCACTTTTCAGGAATGAACCGAGATGGACAATGGTACCTTTTACCTGAAGCGATTCGGCCGCCTGCAACTCGGCACTCAAAACCCGGATCGATTTGGTCTGAGTCTCGGGCGAGCCGGTCAGGTTGATGAGATAGGAAGCGTGAAAATAGACCGGGCCGATCCCGGCTTGCTCTTTGGCTTTTTGGAATTTTTCGACCTGATCAGAAGACACGGAAGCCGGTTTCCAGATCCGAGGCGAAGCTGAAAAAAGCTGGAGGCAGTTCCCCCCGATCTGACTCACCCGAGCCGGTGCCCGATCCAAACCTCCGGCCGAAGAAACATGAGCTCCAAAATACATCTCTCAATTGTACCAAAAAACCCTTAAACCAAAAACCGCCGGCCTAACCGGAAATTCAATTACCAAAAAAGCGATAAACCCCGCTTTGCGATGTATTTTTCCACCCCGAACACCACTCCGGCAGCCGGAAGACAAAATATATTTTGCTAGACATCAGACCGCCCGGCCACAGCAAACCTCCGCCCGGTTAAGGCGGAGGTTGTTCGCGCGGCTTACGTTACTTCTCTGAAGCCAGCCCTATGTCGGGATAGCCCATGGAGGCCAGAGCCTGACCCACTTTGACCCCAACGTAATCCATGGAAATGACCGAATTCCATTTCTCATCGAAGCCATTGTCATCGGCGTCTCTGACGCGGACGGCGACGTATTTGAACAAATTTTCGCCGCCGGTCACAAGATTATAGAGAGTCGCTGTATAGACGATAGTTCGCACCGACGGCACTCTGTCGTTATACTTTTCGACCAACTCTGAAATCTGACTGGCCTTGTTCTTGTTTACAGAACCGGGAATGGCGGTTCTCCTCACTAGATGCCACTCCGGAACAACACTACTGTAACCGAACCCGAGAAGATCCCTCTTCTGATCCGGCGAGGTGGCATTGCATGCCAATGAGCAAAATGTTTTGTAGTCGACGAGGAACCTGGGGGCGTAAACGGCCACCAGGATATGGGTGGACTTGAGGGCGTCCAGCTCTTCCTCGGACCACGGCACCAAACTGAAATGATCTTCCTCCTGACTGGACAAGTCCAGGCCGAGCTGTTTCTTGATCTGTTTGGGACCCAAAAAATGCCCCGGATGGTACCGCCCCATAATTCTCTCCGCCTCCAAGGCAGACGAGAACACCTGAGATCCGGCCGGCTTTTTCCTCCAAAATCGAACCAGTCGACTTGCCATAAGCGGATCATCGGCAACTCGCTTCAGATCCTCCACCTCCAGCCCCATCTTCAGTAAATGGTCCACGAATTCATCACTCGAGTTTCCGCACATCGCGCTTCTCCTTTTTTATTGGCAGTTTATTGACCTGCTTCCACAGAAGAAACAGACCGATTACTGCCAACCCAAAGAAGAGCAAAATAACAAAAAGCTGATTCTGGTTTCAAGTCTAGCAATCAAAATTAATTACTGTCAACCACTAAAATCCTAGTGCTTATTTCACCCCCCAACCGACCTGTAACTATGAAATTTCTTATCTCTTAGCAATGAAGGCCTCTTGAAATTGGCGCGAGTCGATTTAACGGATAAAAAAACGGCAGTGACACCTGAGCAGATCTTAGACTCAAATTTTCTCTCTCCCCAAAAGAAAT
>CAZVBR010000053.1:0-2043 GCA_964625755.1 uncultured Candidatus Saccharibacteria bacterium
GGTCTATACATATCCGGTCACCCCCTAGATGCCCACAAAGAAAAATTCGCCGTGAAAGAAAACACGATCGCCTATAACAAAAAATTGCCCGACAATACCAGTGTAGTAGTTGGTGGAGTGATCGAAGAAGTGAAGCCGATCACCACCAAAAAAGGTACGAGAATGGCCTTTGTGAAATTATCTGACCTCACCGACAAGATCGAAATGGTTTGCTTCCCGGATAATTTTGAAAAAAACAAAGAATTACTGGAAATGGATATCTGTGTTGCCTGTCGGGGTAAAATATCCCGACGCAACGGAGAACCAAACTTGATCCTAGAAAAGATCAAAAAATTGACCATGGAAGGATCCGCGACTCAAGAACCGAAAGAGTCCGCCCACCCCGAGGAGGTTACAACTTAAGCCCGAGTAACGATTTTGACATCAACCCCGAAAAGTAAAGACCAAGGTCCGTTTTTTAGGGCCATCAAATTCAAGTAAAACTACCTCTTGCCATTGCCCAAGAACCAACCTCCCTTGGGAAACCGGCAAAGAAAGACCGGGTCCAATAAGAGTCGCCAACAGATGATCCGGGGTATGACTCGGATCGTGAGGATGCCTAAAATCAATATTCGGTATCATACCGTAATAGGCCTCGATTATATCCAGATCTGTTCCGGGATCAAGACAAGCGGTCGAAACGGCCGCCGTAGTGTGCAACACCGTAACATCAAAAAGTCCCTGATCGGCCTCTTTTTCTTTAAGCCAAAAGTTAATGTCCTCATTTAAACTTATGATCTGTGTTGATCTTTCGGTAGTTATAAAAAAATTTTCCTGGATCATAAAAGATATTTCTTATTTTGTAATTTATCAGGCCGAAGATCTTCTTCTGGGTATAGTTCATAATCTTTCCCGTAACCAAGATCCTTTAATAACGAAGTAGGGGCATTTCTGACCTTTAACGGTATCGGCAGTAAACCGTATTTTTCCACGTCCGTCGCCGCTAAATTATAGGCGTTGTAACTACTTCGGTCCTTTCTGGCCCGAGCCAAATACGCAGTCCCGTGAGCTAAATTGATCTTGGCCTCTGGTAAACCGACCACCTCTACCGCTCGAAAAATTTCATTAGCCAAAACCAGAGCTGTCGGTTGAGCCAAACCAATATCCTCACTGGCAAAAATTATCATTCGTCGAGCAATAAATTTAGGATCTTCTCCGGACTCGACCATTCTGGCCAAATAATACAAAGCAGCATCAGGCTGCCCGGCTCTCAATGATTTAATGTAAGCACTAATAAGATCGTAATGCTTATCGCCGTTTCGGTCATGATCAAGTATCTTAATTTGGCTTACTTCCGATAAGATCTCATTGGTTATCTTACCATAAAGCTGATATGCACTTTCTAAAAAACCCAAGGCCCGGCGAGCATCCCCGCCGGACAAATTGATCAAGTGATCTAGAACATCAGACTCTAATTGAAACCCGCTTCTTCTTAAGATCGTTGCCACCTCCGAGGCAGAAAGAGGATTTAAAACAAAAACCTTAAGGCGAGATAAAAGGGGTCCTATGATCTCAAAACTGGGATTTTCGGTTGTCGCCCCGATCAAGATCAATTCTCCTGTTTCAACATACGGCAAAAGAAAATCTTGCTGGGCTTTATTAAAACGATGCATTTCATCCAAAAACAAAATTCTCCGACCGCCCTCCTCTTTTTCAGATTTAATGATCTTTCTGATATCTTCCTTGCCCGCTGAAACAGCCGATAATTCAACTATACTTTCTCCCAAGGCCCGAGCATATATCCTGGCCAGAGTGGTTTTCCCGACCCCGGGTGGACCCCACAAAATAAATGACATGTACTCACCCTTTTCTATCGCCTGCCTCAAGGGGCCGACATTTACCCCAGCCTCAGGATCCGACAAACCGACCAGGTGAGACTGCCCGATAAAATCATTCAACTCCTTAGGTCTTATTTTTTCCGCTAAGGGCTTTTCCATGCCACTATTATACTTTTTAGATTCATTCTGAAAACCCTCTCTGTTTCCGGTACCACCGAAAAACCGC
>CAZVBR010000054.1:0-2004 GCA_964625755.1 uncultured Candidatus Saccharibacteria bacterium
GCCGATACCAGATGTTGGTATCAAGTTCAATCCTCGCCCTTATGTGATCAAGGGTGACAAGTTAGTAAGGGAGGAGGGGGATTGAGTTAGTGGTGATGAGATTTGTTTTGTGTCCCGGCTCTGCCCGGGACACCTTTGGTGATGGGCTTTTGGGTTAAAAGACCCCGGTGTGCTTTGAGTAACGAGGTCATTTGTAAATAGTTTTGATTTTGGTTTAAGGTGTGGTAGTAGTAAATTGGAACACATTTTGAAAGGAGATGGTCATGGAAATACGCACGGAGTTGTCAGAAGTGGGTCGTTCGGTGGTCCAAACTGTCATTGATCGGGGTGTCTTGGAGGGAGTCACTGGTTTTTTGATTGATTCCCCGAAGACACAGGAGTGGTGCTATCCGGAAATGGATATGCCGACGACGGGAGTGAAATTGGCTTTTTGGCATGATCCGGGAGATGATGAGGTAAAGCTGATATGGCGGCCTGGTTTAATACTTGAGGCTCTTAGGTCTCAGAGCTTGTTAATGTCATATCGGCCATTGAGCCTTTCAACATGCGATCATTCAAAAACGTCTGAAGTGGCTCTTGAGGTTTACCCTGTTTGCGGGCAAGACTTTAGAGTTTGGGCCAACTTTTCTCCTCGAGCTTGGGATCTGATCGAGTCCCAAGAGTTTTTGGAGTGCCTTCCGGCTATAAACCGAGAACTTCAGTTGTGGTGGGAGGACCAAGTTGGTGTTTCGAAGGCGGGCTATCAGATGGTCAACGTCTTTGAAGGTCGCACGGGGACAAACTTGATGGTGTATCAACCGGTAGGTTCAGGGCTCTGGATCTCCGGCAATCGAGATCAAAACCCGCAAGTTGTCGATCACAATACTGCCACGACCCAAGAGGCCTTCGCTCATGTCTTATCCCTTTGCCTCGTCCTGAAGTCTTTAAGGGAGATGATGGCATAGGGCGCACTTGGTCAATAAAGCCGTCCGGGGGTACCGGACGGCTTTGAGTTTTATTGTTTTTTTGTGGCCTTGCTGTATGTCAGGATCGATCCCTGACTTTTTAAATATTTAACGTTTGGCTTTAGTCTTGTCGATATTTTATTAGTAGCGTTGTCGGCCGCGAGCTGCTCTTGAGCGACGACTCAGTTCCTCCCGCAGTTCATCGGCAGTCTCTCTTGAAAGACCCGGTAAATAACCTTCTCCGCTGCTTCCGTATCTTCCTCCGCCACCCGGTGAACCTGATCCGGCGGTGTAGATGTTAATGTCGGCCAGACCCAAGATGCGGTCGAGTACTCCCCGAAATTCTCTTATATTCTGGATCTGGTCGTAAGAGATATTTACGTATTTTTTCATGATCACCCCGGATTCTTTTTTGAATTCGTGTTCCCCGAGTTCATATTTGTAGTTATTGTAGGTCAGTTTGGCCCAGAAAAAATTTCCAATGATGAACACAATAATAATTGCAATAAATGACAAGAAGAACGGCATTATTTCGGCGAAGACTTCTTGTTCGAATATCATTAAGGACAAAAAGACGAAAGTAACTGTTGCCATGAAGATAAATCTCGCACCTGTCTTAAAGAAAAATATCCACACAGCTCTGGGGTCTAAGTGTCGGGGGCCGATCGCTTCGAAGCTTTGGGTTTCATTGGTTTGTTGGCCGCCGGCCGGGCCGGGTGGCGGTGGGGGTGTAGTCGGAATGTCGTTTCCTCCCAATAAATTGTTAATATCATTTTCCGGCCAACCGGCTTGGACAAGAGAGTTTTTTATGTTCTCATCGCTAACTCCTTGTTCTCGTTGCTTTTGAATATAATCTAGGACCTGTTGATTGGACATGTTATTGAAATATTTACTTTTAATTCTTTTAATTGTAATAATTAAACGCCCCGATTTCAATTTGTTCAGTTTATCAGGAAGTAATGACGATTCTTTAGTTTGGTTTGGGGTTCGGTCTTGGCCGTTTCTTGAGTCGAGGGAAATAACCTGATTATTTTAGCCTGGCGACGGTCGGGGTTAGGAG